>DATNPI010000033.1:0-21315 GCA_036703325.1 Coleofasciculaceae cyanobacterium | reverse complement strand
TAGCAGAGTATTGAGTTGTTTTTCCTTTGACCTTGAACTCTAGAACAATCATTTGACGTGGAACAACCCCTACGGCAACTAGCGTATCATGAATAAAGCTGCCCTAGAAGGGCAGGGCTTGAATCCCATATTTTTGGTCAACTAGAGTGAGAATGCCTTCGATTTTGCACAAAAAAGAGCCTGTAATCAATGTCCAGTAAAGATTACAGGCTCTACGTTAGAGATGAAAAATATTCGTCAAGACGACAAATAATTAGTCAATCGACAGCTACCGCAACTGGCAGAACTTGCGATCGCGGTCAAACTCGGGGTCTTGCCAGGAAAAAGCAAAATGGCTCACCGAGTTGACTTGCGGTGCCACTTGGCGGAGGGCCTGCATCTGAACTTCTAGGGGCGGACGATTAGTCACTGGCTGTCCCCAAGCTCCCGCAAGCACCGGTGCCACCTTAGTATCAGAAGACGCCCGATTTACAACTCGCCTGACCAAATCCTCAATACAACGGGTGTTGCCACAGACACCATAAGACATCGGATGCCACTCTATTGAATTGGGAAACCGATCCCAAGGCTGTAGTCGGGAATCATACCCACCTTGACCAACAGCTTGATTGGCATCGGGGAAAAATACCGCTCCCGCTGGTATACCTTGCCTCTGGGCTGGAAGTGCTGCCACGGATAGAAAGTCCAGGACGCCTTGGGCGGCGTGAGCAACGCTCAGTTGCCACAGTTGCCATTGCAGGGAGGCCAAAGTATCCGTAGGAGAGGGAGTGCGACCTTGCCAGAGGGGCGCTCCCTCATTCGGGTAGAGCTTATTTACTTCTGCAATATCGCTAGCGCGAATGGAACCCTGACGGACATAGCGTCCAATTAGCTCTCGACCTTTATTATTGAGGGCGCGGTCATACAGAGCTTGTTTAGCGGCATCACCATAAATCCACAAATCCCCAACCTTGCTGACGATGGAATCCCCCCCTGACCCACGCGGATATCGAATGTAATCGAATAAAATTCCGTCTGGGCGTCGTTTCAGCATAGCCTGAACGAGTTGGTAGAAGTCTGTCTTGGCTTGCTGGTTGTAAGGGTCAATGAACACTTGAGGGCCATCTTCGACGAAGGTCAAAGTCGTCTCTCCCTTACCATTGCGGGCTAATACCCCTTGGCGATCTGGACGCAGAGTATAGGAGTAGCCAAAATTCATCGTAAACATCCAGGCATAAATCCGTAGACCCCGCTCATGCCCTTTTTGAATGGTCTGCGCTAACAAATCAACTTTCTCAGACCCAGGCGTCCGCACAACCGAGGGCCAAGCTGTTGAGTTATCTGACTGAGGTAGCAGTACTTGACCGTCAGAAAACACTTCAACATTGACCTGGTTGTAGCCTCGGTTAACGATACGATCCAAAATTTCATCGATCGCTCCTGCGCGAATATCACAAGGGTATAAGCGCAGCCAAACTGCCTGGGTATTAGGCCAGGTGCGTTCACGGCACTGCCGCAAGACATCGGCATGTTGCTTGAGTATGGCTTTGTAGCGTTGTTCGGAGTCTGAGTTGCCTTTTAATGCACTGATGAGTAAGTTTTCTTTTTGGGCGATCGCCTCGTTAGTAAACTGGCAATATGCCGTTGTTTGAGCCTGAGCTGTTTGCGTCAACCAATACTGGCTGACTAAGCTACTACTAGTCAAGAGCGCACAGATCACGCTGCGATAAAGACGCTGCCACTGTCGCGTCCCTTTCAGAAAACCATTAGACATTGCCACAAACACCACAGAATAAACAGAAAGTTGGCGTACTCAGTCTTAGCAAACTACTCACAGATCGGCAAATATAAGAAGTTTTAGGCTATTTTCTGCTTTCGGCTAACTGGCCAACCGTTCCGGACAATTGACCAATCGCTCCAGGCAAAAAGAGAAGGGTTTGACTGCTCAAACCCTCAACTGTTGGCACTCCAAGCCTGAATTGTAACTACTACTCTAGTTAATCGATTACGAGCCTCGCTTCAGTGCGTTCTCTACCTGCCGGAATTCCTGCTCTAGACGATTCTTCAACTTTTGCGGCAAGGGACGGTTGGGATAGGAGCTGTAATGACCCGCCAGAGAATTCAACGCGGTTCGCATGGTAGTGAAGGAGCTGAGGTTAGCCACTGAGCTATCTCGCCGATAGCGAGAGGCAAAGTCATTAATGGTTTCACGCGCTTCTGCCTGAGCCTCCGCCTTGTTTGGCGCATCCTGCGGTAACTCAATAGCTGCTCTCAAGCTCTGCAATAAGGCAAGCGTATCCTGGCGATAATCCCCAGTCAAACCTGTAGCGCTGTTTGAGGAACACCCCGTCAGACCAATCACAACAACCAAGACAAGAGCAACAAGACCTGATAAGTAGCGCTTCATAAGCATGATTCACAAAAGACGGTTTTCAAAATTCAGAACTGATCCTATCTTGGTTTGACGCTTTCGGGGATCATACCTTTTGAATACTCAAGCAATCAAGCAATCATCTCTGCCAGTTTACACTGCAATACTCAGTAGCAAAACTTCAAAAAAAAATATACCTCGATATGTTGATTAATCAAAAAAAGTGCAATACAATAATACTCTAATGTAAGACAACAGTATTTCATGTAAGTCAGCCTAATCCAATTTTCTGCTTCCAAGAGCAACTATTCAGAAGCCGAAGTTGGAACGGGGGAACCATTTCCTGGGGCAAATCTTCTGATTCGATCTCTTCCTTAATAAAGAGATAAAAGAAGAGGGACATCTCTCAGTCCTAGCCCGTCAGCTAACTCCGTCGGCATCGAGAGGAGACTGAAAAGTCAGCACTATTAATTTAATTAATGTGTTCTCGTCAGTGTCCTTGGCTGGTACGTGTCCGATTCGTTGCGCCTGCCCTTTGACTCTGGGGAGCTGAAATTTGCATTTCACCTCATGGGTCTAAGGCAGGGTAGCTACTCATGAGGTGAAAACTACCATGTTCGTGAAAGAAGAGAATCGTATTGCCTTGATTTCCGTTAGTGGTGACCCAGCAGCGGAAATTGGTCAAGAAGAGGCTGGAGGGCAAAACGTTTATGTGCGTCAAGTCGGATTAGCACTAGCAAAAGCAGGATGGCGCGTGGATATGTTCGCTCGCCGCATCAGTCCCGATCAAGCTTCCATCGTTCAACATGCACCTAACTGCCGGACAATCCGGTTAACAGCGGGACCAACGAAGTTCATCGGTCGAGATGAGGTGTTTGGGTATCTGCCAGAATTTGTTAAGCAACTCCAGGAATTCCAGCAAAAAGAAGGATTTCAGTATCCCTTGGTTCATACCAATTACTGGTTGTCGTCTTGGGTAGGGATGGAACTGAAAAAGCACCAACCTGTAAAGCAGGTGCATACTTACCATTCGTTAGGGGCGATTAAGTATCGTACAGTGAAGGATATGCCAGCGATCGCATCGAGGCGATTAGCTGTAGAAAAAGTCTGTCTGGAAACAGCAGATCGAGTGGTTGCGACAAGTCCTCAAGAAGAGGAACATATGCGAACTCTTGTTTCTACTCAAGGCTCAATTGAAATGGTTCCCTGTGGCACAGATATCGAGAGGTTGGGTGCGATTGAACGTCTCGCCGCACGACAAGAACTTAGTATTCCACCGGAAGCTAAGGTAGTGCTGTATGTCGGTCGATTCGATCGACGCAAGGGGATTGAAACTCTGGTACGAGCGATCGCTTTATCTAAATTACGCGGTAATTCCGACCTACGGCTGATCATCGCTGGTGGTTTTCGTCCAGGTGAGAGCGACGGTATTGAGTGCGATCGTATCCACGGTATTGTTAAAGAACTCGGTTTAGACTCGATCACAACCTTCCCCGGACGACTCACTGAATCAGACTTACCAATCTACTACGCCGCTGCCAATGTGTGTGTTGTGCCTAGTCACTATGAACCCTTTGGTCTTGTCGCAATTGAGGCGATGGCTTGTCGGACGCCCGTCATTGCTAGTAAAGTTGGGGGCTTGCAATTTACCGTAGTGCCGGAAATAACGGGGTTACTTGTACCACCTCAAGATGATTTTGCCTTTGCCCAAGCGATTGACCGTATTCTGAGCGATCCAGCTTGGGGAGACCAGCTAGGACAGATGGCTCGGCAACGCGTAGAAATTGCCATGAGCTGGGATAGCGTGGCATCTAGGCTGGGAAATCTTTATAACAGACTCATTTCCCAAACCGCACCCATATCTGTCAAAACCTCATCAGGTAACAATCTGACACTTCTCAAGTCAGACGTTGCGAAAGTTAAGGATTCTGTTGCCTAAACCAGTAGGCGGATGTAACTAAGTATTGTCCTTGAATAGTTAGTAGTTAGTGGTTTGTAGGCTTACCACTAACTACTAACTAGTTTCTCAAGGAAAACCAACTCTCGTTCCATTGATTAGTTAGTTAGCCACTTTGCTTTAACGATTAGCTCTAACCCAATCCAAAATCCAAAATCCAAAATCTAAAATTCTTTTCTCAGAGTGGCATTTGCTTAACCGAAGCGTCCACTTACATAGTCCCTTGTCGATTCCTGCTGCGGATTTTGGAAGATATTTTCAGTTTCGTCGTATTCCACCAAGTAGCCCATTTTCCCGCCCTTTTCTGTGGCTTTTGCATTGAAAAAGGCAGTCATATCCGCTACCCGCGTTGCTTGCTGCATATTGTGGGTAACGATGACAATGCTGTACTGCTCTTTAAGTTGATGCATTAAGTCTTCAACCTTGAGCGTAGAGATGGGGTCAAGGGCGGCACAGGGTTCATCCATCAAAACGACATCAGGATTGATTGCGATCGCACGGGCAATGCACAAACGTTGCTGTTGTCCACCAGAGAGGGCGAGACCGTTTTGCTTTAGTTTATCTTTGACTTCATCCCACAAAGCTGCTTTACGCAATGAGTTTTCTACCAACTCATCCAGATTTCCTTTGAAGCCATTAACTCGCGCACCATAGGCGATATTGTCATAAATCGATTTGGGAAAGGGATTTGGCTTTTGGAAAACCATGCCAATCCGCCGCCGTACTTCTACTGCATCGACACTTTTATCGTAGAGGTCTTGGTCGTTATAGTAAACTTTGCCCTCTACATGAAATCCATTAATTAAATCGTTTAGGCGGTTAAAGCACCGGAGCAACGTACTTTTGCCACAACCGGAGGGACCGATGAAGGCGGTAACGCGGTTTTTAGGAATCTCCAGGGTGACATCCTGAAGGGCTAAAAAACTACCGTAGTAAATATCGAGTTTTTCTGTTCGCAGGACGGTTTCAGTTCGATCAGACGTATACTGATCGCGCTTGGCAGTTTGCTGATTAGAAGGCATAAGAATCTCACCTGAATTTTAAGTTGATATTCCTGGAGAAATACAGCGTTTTTCTAGCTGTTTGCTATCCCGCTTGGCGACTTGATTGCTGACAATCTTATTGGGGTACTTCCCTACACTTTTCAATTACACCGATACTACCTTTACTTTTTCTCAATAGACGCTCTTACGAGTTGCCCAACGGGCAAGTATGCTGGTTAGTAGGATTAAGACAACTAAGAGGAAAGAAGCTGCCCAGGCTAGCTCCTGTAAAGGTTTAAAGGGAACCCCAGCAAAATTGTAGATTAATACAGCAAGCGATGGGGTTGGGTTCCATACTCCCCGTGGCCAGAAGGGTGAATTGAGGGCTGTGAAAATTAACGGAGCTGTTTCTCCAGCAGCACGGGCGATCGCGAGAGTAACTCCTGTAAGAATGGCGGGTAGGGCGGCGGGTAAAACTACCTTTAACACTGTTTGGTAATTGGAAGCTCCCAATCCCACGGATGCCCATCTGATCTCTGGTGGGACTATCTGCAACGCTTCGTCAGTTGTTCGCACAATAGTTGGCAACATCAGTACTGCCAACGCTATTCCTCCAGCGACTGCCGAGAATTTCCCGCTTGTAACGACAATAATCCCGTAGGCAAATATTCCGGCAATGATTGAAGGAACGCCACTGAGGACATTTGTCGCAAAGCGAATCCAACGAGATGTCTTGCCAGTGCTGAACTCTGACAAATAAACTGCTGCCAAGACGCCAAAAGGTACGCTGATCAGAGTCCCAATGCCTACCGTCATCAAAGTGCCAATAATCGCATTACCAACTCCACCTCCCTTTAAACCCGGAGGTGGAGGCAGCTTGGTAAACAAGTTTAAGTCGAGACGACCAATCCCTTGACTGATGACGTAGTAAAGCACCAAGAACAAAGGGATCAGGGCAATGACTAGACAGGCACCTGCCAGTATAGTCATTACAATCTCGAACAGCGATCGCGGATTAGTGTATGACCGAGTCATACCACCGGCACGGGAGCCAAAAGATTGTGGGTCTTCAACGCTAGTTGACATATAGCAAGACGTTACACGCAATGAGGGCAGACTTTTTCTAGTTGCTAAAATTTCTTCACTTGGCGAACTATCAACTCGGCCAAGATATTGACAATCAATGTAATGCCAAACAAAACAAGTCCTGCATACATCAGAGCCGCCACCTGCAAACCCGAAGCTTCGGCAAATTGATTAGCAAGTAAGGAGGCGATCGTATTGGCGGGTGCTAGCAGTGAAAGACTAATTTGATTGGAATTGCCGATGATCATGGTGACGGCCATCGTTTCTCCCATAGCACGACCTAGCGCTAGCATTATTCCGCCAACAATGCCGGAGAAGGCAGCGGGGATGAGGACCCTGAAAAGCGTTTCCCAGCGCGTTGCCCCTAAACCTAGCGAGGCCTGCCGGAGATCGGGAGGCAGAGAAGCCAGAGAATCACGAGAAATTGCCGTAATGATCGGCAAAATCATAATTGTCAAGATTATGCCAGCCGGTAGCATTCCTGGGCCACCTGGGGGGGTGCTAAAGATTGGTATCCAGCCGAAATTACTGTTCAGCCACCTGCCGATTGGAGCGAGGAAGGGAATCAGGACAAAAATGCCCCACAAACCGTACACAACACTAGGGATAGCCGCTAAAAGCTCCACCATAAATACCAATGGTGTCCGAACTGATAGGGGTATAAAATCTTCGCTCAAAAAGACCGCCGTTCCAATCCCAAGTGGTACCGCCAAGAGCAATGCGATCGCCGCGCTGATGATCGTCCCATAAATCATGGGAAGCGCCCCGTAAGTATCATTAACGGGATTCCAGTTACTACTGAACAAAAATCCCAGACCAAATTTCTGGATGGCAGGCATCGCCCTGATGCCAACCACTACCGCTATGTAGATTAAAAGGCCGGCAACCGCCAGCGCCAAGATGCGAGTTAGCCAAACAAAGCTTTTATCCAGAGACTTTTCTACATTGGAACGAGGCTGGAACGTGGGAGCAACCCTAGGTTGTGGAGTCATACTTGACTTTACAGAACAGACTTGTGGGAAAGAAGGTGGGAGCGAACATTAACAAGTAGTGAACCCTGGTGTGCTGTCAGTTGAGAGGAACGGTGTGATTTTTGATAAACGCCGGACTAAGTCCCGCTACGTTAGCGTTTACGGAGCATTCGCCTAGCACGTAGCGAGTCCTAGGATCGCCTAGAGTGCAGCAACGCTAATCGTGACTCCTTAGAGTCGAAATGAAAGAGCGCGATCGTCCTTGAGTTAGATTACACGTTTCCGGGTTGGCTACGAACCAGCATTAATTTTGTAGTCTGGGCTGATTTGATCGGCGGCAGCGGCAACTTGCTCAACAACGTTTTTGGGAAGAGGAACATACCCTAGCTCTGGGGCAATTTTCTGACCTTCGGTCAAACCATACTCAATCATAGCTTCCATCGCTTTGGCTTTTTCTGGATCAGCAACTTTCTTAGGAACAAGCAGCCAACTGTAGGTAACGATGGGATAAGAGTCTGCCCCTTCTGGATCGGCAATGAAAGCCCGGAGATTTTCAGGCAGTTTCACACCTTCAAGGGTTTTCGATGCTGATTGGTCGGTTGGTGTAACAAATTTGCCGTCTTTGTTTTCCAAGGTTGCAAACTTCAGATTATTGGTCTTGGCGTAGCCGTACTCGACATAACCAACCGCGCCTGCAGTCTGCTGAATTTGGGCAGTAACACCTTCATTTCCCTTGGCACCAATACCAGTGGGCCACTGGACAGTTTTGCCTTCTCCAACCTTACTTTTCCACTCTGGGCTGACAGCACTGAGATGTTTCGTGAACACCCCTGTGGTACCACTTCCATCGGAACGATGTACTATTGTGATATTTTGATCGGGCAGTTTGGCACCTTCGTTAGCCTTGGCGATCGCTGGATCGTTCCACTTCTTGATTTTACCCAGCAGGATATCTGTATAGACTTGCCGGGGTAGCTTCAGTTCAGCAACATCCGGCAGGTTGTAGGCGAGAACAATGCTACCTGCCGTCATCGGCAGCAAAATGACGCCTCTGTCCGCTACCTTCTGGATTTCTTCATCCTTCATAGCGGTGTCGCTAGCGCCAAAGTCTACCGTACCTTTAGTGAACTGCTCGACGCCCGCGCCACTACCCACTGACTGGTAATTAACCTGTACTTTAGAATATTTCCCGTTAAGGTCTTGAAACCAACGCTGGTACAACGGGGCCGGAAACGTTGCACCAGCACCGACTAGTTGTACGTCCTGCTTGAGGGCGAGTTTATCTGAGCCAGCATTATTGGAAGCGCCAGGAGAAGAACCGCCAGTCGCATTGTCTTGAGCTTGCTGCCCACCGCAAGCGGCAAGGCTGGCTGCCAGAGCTACCACAGAGATTGAGGCAGTTAGACGAGTTGTGTTGACTAGGTTGATACGAAAAAGCATCGCTATCTATTTTTTATTACTTTTATGCAGGTAAGCAGATAAAAGGATAGCGCTTGTAAGTAAAGATAAGATTAACAAATGAAGGGTTAGCCCACTTTTCTGAGTGAATTGCAAAACTCGCTCTATCCTCAGAGGGGTGGGAAAATTGAACTTGCTAAATTTAGGCTGGAATTCAACTACAGTAGCCGAGCAACTAGTATATTTGAACCTCCTATAACCTGTATCAGGAGGATGAGGTGATAGGAGAATTTAAAATTAATATAGTAGGTTAAACTTCTCGCATGAAATTTGATTTGTCAAGTCAAACCGCTTCGCGTTCCGGCTTGTACCAACAAATCTTTGTAGCCAGGGATCAGGCAAAAAGGGACTCTTAGGCGATGGTACTGTAATCAGATATTGTTGAAGAACGACAAAGTGTGATTAATCAATCGCGAAACGCAACTAGAGGGGCAAGCGTGGTTCAAGCGCCATTATTAACTGCCTGCAATCCACCGAATGCTGATTTCCTAGGTGAGCCTGAAATACCAATGCGAGAATGGCTCAACCAACTCGCTAATCGGATTATTGCAGGCGATCGCATTAAGCGAGAAGAAGCAATAGCACTTACCCAGATCGAAGGGAAGAAAATATTTTCCTACTGGGCGAAGCCGCTGATAGGGTGCGCCAAGCTTGCTGCGGTAATACGGTAAATTTGTGTAACATTGTCAATATTAAATCGGGCAACTGCTCAGAAAACCGTGCCTTCTGTGTTCAATCTGCTCATCATCCCGGTCAAGAATCGCCGATATATGGTATTACGCCCAAGCAAGAAATTCTTGCTCAAGCTAAAGCCGCTGAGGAAGCTGGAACACGGCGCTTTTGTGTAAAGTCCTTTCTTTCTATATGATTAAATATTCCCTTTTACCTTCTTGGCTTCTAGCTCCTAGCTGATTGTGTCTGCTCCCAATAAACTTCTGTGGGCGTTAATCGGCTTACTGCTAACAATCGGTGGCACATTCCTGGAAGCCTTCGTCACCAATCCCCCCTGGGATTGGTCTGGACATGGCATCCGGACGGTATCGCTAGGCGTTACCTTTCAGATCGGGGCTGTACTACTCACTGGTTGTTTAGGCGGTAAAAGTGCCGGTGCCCTTTCTCAAATCGCTTATGTTGTCTTGGGCTTGGGCTTGAACCTTCAAGTCTTTACCAGAGGCGGCGGTATCAGCTATTTAAATGAGCCTACTTTTGGCTACTTACTTGGCTTTATTGCCGGTGCCTGGATCTGCGGTTTGCTGGCATTTCGGATGCCTCCACGCGTCGAGTCTTTGACCTTTAGCTGCTTTTGTGGTCTCTTGACTATCCATACTTGTGGTTTGGGCTATTTGATTATTGCCCACAGCTTTCGCTGGGCAAGCTCCGAGAGCTTACCCCTAATGAAGGCAATAATGACATACTCTATTGAACCCCTGCCAGGGCAACTGGCTGTGGTCTGTGCCGTTACAGTTTTGGCTTTTGCCCTGCGGCAACTGATGTTTTATTAGTTGTTGGTTGTTTGTTGGAGAGCAAATTAACTAACAGCTAATAACTAACAACCAACAACCAACAACCAATTGCTATGCACCTGAAAAACCATTTCTTCTGGGTTACTGCTGTTATCAGTCTGATTCTCGACCAGCTGACTAAATATATAGTGGTGCAGAATTTTAAACTAGGTCAGACTGTACCCCTATGGTCAGGTGTCTTTCACTTGACCTATGTGACCAATACTGGCGCGGCTTTTAGTCTCTTTAGTCAGGGCGCAGGGTGGTTGCGCTGGCTATCTTTGGCTGTCAGCGCTGGTTTAATCGCGCTAGCTTGGTTCGGTCCAGCGCTCAACGCTTTTGAGCAGCTAGGCTATGGCTTCATCTTAGGAGGAGCATTGGGCAATGGTATTGACCGATTTGTCTCTGGTTCTGTTGTAGATTTTTTGGATTTTCGGTTAATTCATTTCCCCGTGTTCAATCTGGCCGATGTCTTCATTAATGTCGGCATTGTCTGCTTGCTGATTGCTAGCTTTCGGCAAACACCCCCAGCGTCAAACTCTAGGCGTCTTTAGTTGTTGGTTGTCAGTTGTTAGTTGTCGTTGCCGAAGCCATTCCACTTCGGTTTAACAACAAACAACCAACAACAAAATTATGCAGATTCGGGTTTGAGTAACCAGGAGGGATGCACCAGCAGTTCAGCCGTGGAGCGTTTCTCTACCATTTCCCGTGTAATTGTGCAACGGTGAATATCTTTGCGAGAGGGCAACTCGTACATGACTTCCAGCATCAACTCTTCTAAGATGCCTCGCAGTGCTCTAGCTCCAGTTTTCCGTCGAAATGCTTCTTGGGCGATCGCTCTTAGGGCATCGGCGTGAAACTCCAAGCGGACATTATCCATCTTGAGGAGTTTTTGGTATTGCTTCACCAAAGCATTGCGAGGTTGTGTCAATATCGCCATCAATGCTTCTTCATCCAGCGCCTCTACCGCTGTGATTACAGGTAACCGTCCAATCAACTCTGGAATTAGACCAAATTTTACCAAATCCTCTGGCTCCAAGTGTTTGAAGAGTTCGGCTGTCGCCGGTTGTGCTGCTGGCGTCTCACCGGGTTGAACAAAACCTATTGATTTTTTCCCAGTGCGTTGCTCCACCATTTTGTCTAAACCAACAAAGGCACCGCCGCAGACGAAGAGAATATTGCTGGTGTCTAGTTGAATGCACTCCTGATAAGGATGCTTACGCCCACCTTGGGGTGGCACATTGACCACTGTCCCTTCCAAAATTTTCAGGAGGGCTTGCTGAACGCCCTCCCCTGAAACATCGCGCGTGATTGAAGGGTTTTCACTCTTACGGGCAATCTTGTCAATTTCGTCAATGTAAATAATGCCTTGCTCTGCCGCTTCAACATCGAAATCGGCAACTTGCAACAGTCGCAGCAAGATATTTTCCACATCATCCCCAACATAACCCGCTTCTGTAAGGGTGGTGGCATCGGCGACAGCAAAGGGGACATCCAGCTGGGTTGCCAGGGTTTGAGCTAAAAGTGTCTTGCCGCAGCCGGTAGGACCAATTAGGAGGATATTAGACTTTTGCAGCTTTACATTGTCCTCCTGCACAGTTTTGCTGCTATTGCTCTGGTCAACACTGAGCCGTTTGTAATGGTTGTAAACGGCAACTGAGAGGACTTTTTTAGCCTGGTGTTGACCGATCACATGATTATCCAAAGCTTGCTTGATTTCGGTCGGCTTTTGAATTTGATTCCAAGCCCGTTGACTAGCGCTTGTTTGTTGCCTCTGGGGTTGCTCGGAGGCCAGGGGGGGTTGAATCGCCGTGTCATTGGAGGAGTTGAGCAGTTCCTCATCTAAGATCTCGTTGCACAGTTCCACACATTCGTCACAGATGTAGACGCCAGGGCCGGCAATCAATTTGCGTACCTGCTCAGAAGACTTACCGCAAAAAGAACATCTTAAATAGGAGTCGTACTTGGACATATGAATATCTTGGCTGAAGGGGTGGTGAGAGGATGCTGGCCTGGGTTCGATGCTGCTATATCGATGTCAGTTAAGCTCCGGAGAAGGATTTGTCGCTGTGCAATCTCAGAGGTTCAAGGGTGCCTTCCTACCTACGAGGCTGATGTATGACTGGTATAACCCGACAAACGATTAGTTATTACCATTTTAAGAAAATCCCTTGGTTATTAGAGGCGCAGTCGGCTTTTCAATATTTCGCAATAAAACACTGAGATTAATTCTCAATTACCGAGTTTTGTTGCAAGTGGGTGGTGCGAGTAACTATCATTTTCAATAATGGGTATTTTTTGAGAGGGTAATTATGGCTCCCTACACAGCGGCTTCACTCAAATCCGAGCTCAATTCCCGAGGTTGGCGTTTGACACCGCAACGGGAAACGATTCTGCACGTCTTTCAAAATCTTCCCAGAGGAAATCATCTGAGTGCCGAGGAACTCCACAATCTGCTTCAGCAGCGCGGGGAACCTATTAGTTTGTCTACAATCTACCGAAGTGTCAAGTTAATGGCGCGGATGGGCATCCTGCGGGAACTAGAGTTGGCGGAAGGACATAAACATTACGAACTCAATCAGCCTTTCCCCAATCATCACCATCATTTAGTTTGCATTCAGTGCAACCGAACGATTGAATTCAAGAATGACTCGATTTTGAAACAAGGTATGAAGCAGGTGGAAAAGGAAGGCTTCCAGCTGATTGACTGCCAACTGACGATTCATACCATTTGCCCAGAAGCCTTGCGGATGGGATGGCCTTCTGGACTACCGAGTAATTGGTCTTGCTCAAGAGCAATTGCACACGGACTTAATTAAGATTACTATTCCTTGTCCTAAGTCGGTGGAATAAAGTTTTTCATCAGTAGGTAATCAGCGGCTGCTGATTGTATACTTAACTCACATACATCCTGGTTTTAGGTGTTAGTTGTTAGCCAGAAAAACATAGTAAGTATAGCTTTTCCTGATAAAGTTTTGTAACTAAAAACTAACAACTTCTGTCAGTTTTGACCAAATCAACAATTCGCCGTTTTGACCACCGACAGCAAGTAGGGGCGAACCTTGTGTTCGCCCTTGCCTTTGGGAATGCCAAGCAACGCAAGAAAACCCAGAGGTTGCTCCTTCAAGGATTTGTGCAAGTTGTGTGGCTTCCTGCCAAAGGCAGATGTAACTATCATTAGCGGCTGATGCTAGGAGGAACGTGCCAGGTTGGAAGGCGATCGCTTGCACAATACCATCATGAAGCTCCAATACTCTCGCTTCCCACCCGGCTGACTCGTCTTGTTGCTTTTCCCATACCGTAATACTTTGAGCGCAGGACGCCGCCAACACAGGGGCACCGACTGGTGTCAATGGCTCAGACCAAGCTAAGTTGCGTATTTTACCGGGAAAGCCTCGCATTATCCACGGATCAGGGTTATTCCACTCCCAAACGGCGAGGGTGCAATCCATGTTACCAGAGGCGAGATATTTGCCATCAGTTGACCAAGCGATCGCAATACTTGCAGCTCGGATGTTCAAACTATAGGGTTCATCATTCCAGTTTTGAGCATTCCAAACCTTAACACCTCGATGACCGCAAACTGCCAAATACTGCCCGTCCGGACGCCAATCGATGCCTAGCACCGAGGAAGCCTCGAAATTCAGCGTTGCCGTAACCTCACCCGTATCAGCATCCCAAATTTGCACAAAGCGACCAATACTAAACGCTAGCTGGTTGCCGATGTGACTCCAGGCAAGCTGATCGACCCAAACATTTGCTCCCCCTTTTGAGAAAGGGGGAGATAGCAAAACGGGATGAAGTCCGGGCGTAAGGGGGTGAGGGGGTGAGGAGGTGAGGGGGTGAAGTGCTTGCTTGCTCCCTTGCTCCTCGTCTCCCTGTAGATGCCAAATTCTTACCTGTCCATCCTGTCCACCAGCAGCAAGAAATTGCCCATCCGGAGAAAAGGCAATGGTGTCTACTGATTCACCAGTACCAGTCTGTAACTTTGTGAGGGTGTCAGACCTCCACAGCACCACTTCTCCAGCCGCTGAACTTGCCGCTAGAGTCTCGCTAGTAGGTGACCAGGCAATTGCTGTTACATAGTCACACAGCGTTCCTTGCCATTGCAGGTCAAGTAAGTTTTTGCCCCCAAATTCTAAGCCAAACACTTGCGAAAATCCTGTTCAAGGGATAGAGAGTGTCAAGAGACGGGAGCTAGTCCTCGCATCTGACGGATAGCATTGATACAAACGATGCAGTCACAACCAAATAGTTGGACAGCAGCATCGCTCTCTTCTTCTGTAAAGTCGAGCGTCCGTGGCTCTGAAGACGACTGCTCAAAGGTAGCCGCTTGTACCTCTGTGATGTCTCCTGTGCTGGCTATTTGAGTGGTGTGTGAAAAACGGGCACAGGTTAAACGATTGATATGTGAAGTTGGTTTACTCCAACAGCTATCTGTGACAGAGCTTACTGCTTCTGTGGCATGGGCAGGGTTAACCGCCAGTACCATAGACAGCATTGAACCCAAAACAGTGGGACTCGAAAGCAAAACTAGTGCCAGCTTCTTATTCATCCTAAAAACCCGCTAAATACTCTACCCTCAATGAAATAGGGCGAGGTAGTTGACAACTTACACATGAAAAGGCGTTTGAACAGATAGAGTAGCCGATTTAGTGTTTCTATACAAATACAGCTTTTACTCTCTACAAGCAGAAAGCCTCTCCTCAGCACAGTGATATAAATTGGCTTTTGATGTGCTACACATTGAATTCCCCGACTCTCAAGAACAAATGGCTCCCTCTTATACCAGATAACACAAAAGCAATCAGATCTCGCCTCTGACTATCCCAACTCCCAACGGCTACAAGTGCGATCGCCTCGCCATACCACCCATAAAAAACGATTGAAGGATGAAACCCATATAGGTCAGGGCTTACGCAGCTACTCTACATATCGAGTGATCTATAACACACCCTACCCTAGGACTATGGACTAATGGATAATTTTGCATAAGTAAGGGCACGATAATATCGTGCCCCTACGAAAACCTGTATTGAACCCGGATGAAAACGGCTATAATGCCTAGCCTGTGGATGTGTATCAGAATTTAGTGGATTGGTATCACTTGCCCTTCATTTGCCCTTTGGCTTGCTCCATCGCGATATCTTTAAACGCCTGATAAGAACTGATATTTGAAGCACCCTCGATTGCCTTAACGGCTAAATCTTGAACTTGTTTTAGAGCCGCATCTAATTGTTGCGAGAGGGTTTGAATCCGTGCTTCCTGATTTTGAATCGTCTGTTCCAAGGATTGAATCCTCAGCTCATAGAAGCGCTTGTTCCCTTCTACTTCTTTATTTTGTAGTGCCTCCTTCACTTTTACCTGCTTATTAGCAATGTATTCGCCCTCTGCTTTGGCCTTTTTGATAGCTGCTTCTTTTTCTTTATCGAAAGCTTCTACCTTGCCTTTCAACTCTTCAAATTTCTTCTCTTGTTCCGCGATCGCTTTTTCACGGTCAGTCCACAGTTTTTCTTGCTCTTGCTTGGCTTCTTCCAGTTGCTTGTATAAACTTTTCTGGTTTTGCTCGTAGGCGTCGTTATCTAAGCTGCGTTGAAGGGCCAGATCGTATTCGTACTCCTGAGCATCCCGCTGGCGTACTTTACTCTGCTCCTCATTCCGTTCCTTGATTTCGCGCTTGTGTTCCTCTTGCTCTTTTTCCCAAGCTTTCCTCAAGTTCTGAATCTCTTGCTGCAAAGCTTCACGTCGTTGGCTGGTTTCTTCCTCAAATTCTTTAGAGTTGTCCTCGTAGGTTTGGACTAAAGTATCCAGAGTGTTTTCGTTGATTTCTTCTAAGTCGTGGAAGTCCTTTAGTTGTTGAGTTTCTTCTGCTACAGCACACCGCAGTTCTTCCAGTTTGGCTGCTTCCGAGGTCAGTTTCTCTGATAACTCACTCACAGCACTACCAAAGCCTGATTGCAGCTTAACAATGCTGTCAATCGTATAAATCATTTTGTCTTGAACAACTTGCTGCTGATTCATTGCTGTTACGGGTTGTTGAAGATTTTTCTCAGAAGTAACAGAGGGTTTAGCTTTTTGTTCTTTCTGAAGCTGCTTAAGTTGTGTCTCTAAAGCTTTTCGCTCTTCCAGCAAGTTATCGTAAGCCTCTAAAATCTGCGCTTTGGTATTTTTGTCACTCGGTTTGCTTGCCATGAAAGTAACCTCTGATTTACTGAGTAACCTTGGTCATGAGTCATTAATTAGGGTACTAATGACTAATTAGATTTTGGCTTTCTCTTGAGAGTTAACATTTGAGGAACTATCAAATGCTTTCATTGCCAATGATTGCGACTGCTTCATGGCTTCTTGCAGCTGAGTAGAAAGGCTTTGGATTTGTTCAATTTGTTTTTGAATGTTTTGCTCAAGGGACTGAATCTTAAATTCATAACCCTGTTTCGTAGATTTCCACTCTTTTTCAAACAAGTCTGCTTTGACTTTTGCGTCTTGGTGTACTTCTTTGATTGCCTCTTCTCTGGCTTTTTTCACAGCATCATCTAGTTCAGCGGGGAAGGCTTCCACTTTTTGTTGATACTCTTCAAAGAGAGGTTGACGCTCGGTAAGAATTTTTTCACGCTCAGACCATAGCTTTCCTTTTTCTTGATTAGCTTCTTGCAGTTCCCGCTCCTGGCTGCGTTTTAGCTCTTCGTATTCATCGGTTTCAATTTTGCGCTGGCGTTCTAATTCGTATTGATAGTCGGATTCTTGCCGCTGTCGTTCTTTAGTCAATAATTCGTTTTGTTCTTGAATCGCACTCTCAAATTCTTCTTGTTCTTTTTCCCAAGTTTTATGCTTTTCAGCTATATCTTTCTCTAGTACTTCCCGTTCAATTGCTGAATTCTGCTCCAGTGCTTTGAGATTTTCCTGGTGTTCTTGAGTGAGAATATGCAGGGCATCAGCGACAACTCGGATTTGCTGAAGCTCTTGCAAGTGCTGAGTTTCAATATTGATAGCACGCTTAAGTTCGTCTAGCTTTGACGCTTTTGTGGATAATTTTTCTGACAATCCGTTGACAATGCTGCCAAACTCTAGTTGCAGATCAGCTAGTCCTTTGACAATGCTATCGATCGTGTAGGTAGAGGCAACTTCTAGAACTTGTTTGTTTTTTTCTTTTTCTGCCTCTTCTTCTTTTGTGGCTATTTTTGAGTCAATTTTTTTTCGGTCTGTAAGGATTTGCTGAAAGGCTTTGAAAATCTGGTCTTTGCTGTCTCTTGTTGCAACCATGATTACTCTCCTTACAAGATATTCAACTCAATAGTGAACGATACACAGGTGTTCAATATTGGGCGTCTGCTACTTTCAAGAACCGACGCCTTGATAGGACAATTTATGCGCCTATCTGCTTTGTTTTACTACACCACTTTGTACAAGCTTTCCAGACGTTGACTAACTCTTAAACTAAGGACTTGAGCGAAGCCTATCTCTGATTAGGCGCATTTCCTACAGCAGGGCGTGAACGAAGTATGCCCTTAGGCTTATCGCATTCCCGGCTTCTGACTAGAACAAATGTTCTACTGTAATATACTCAAGCCAAGGCGCGATCGTCAAGCTTATCTGTACGACAACAGGACTTACGCATTCCACAACGACGCCCCCCAACTCTAGGGGAACTGGATTTATCCCTGTTTTGTCACTTGAGGCTTCGCTCATACAAAATCAACACTTCCCGATAATTCTCTGCCCAGGGTAACAAGAGGGATTAATCAACTTCTGGCAGGCTCTACTGTGCTAGCGCCAGACCATCGGCACGGGGTTCAGACGCGGCTACCAGAACTCCTTGGTCACGCAGAATAATCTGACCCTTACCAAACTGTGAGCCTTCCGCGCTTACGTGAATATCATGACCTCGTTGTGCTAGTGCCAAAGCGATGTGACGGGGTACAGTTTGCTCTAAAAGTACTCTCTTGTGAGCAATAAACTTCCATCTTGGGGCATCGAGAGCGGCTTGAGGGTTCATCCCGTAGTCTGCCATGTTAATTACCACTTGCAGATGTCCCTGCGGCTGCATTGGCCCACCCATGACGCCAAACGGCCCTAGAGGTTGACTCCCTTGTGTGAGAAAACCAGGAATAATTGTATGGAAGGAACGCTTCGCTGGTGCCAGTTGATTGGGATGACCAGCTTCTAAGGTGAAGCCAACGCCCCGGTTTTGAAGTGCTATCCCTGTACCGGGAATAAGAATCCCACTGCCAAAACCTTCATAGTTGGATTGGATGAAGGAAATCATCAGTTCCCCGTCAGCAGCGGCTAGATAAACGGTTCCGCCTTTAGGTAAGCCTGGTTGAGCGAGGAGGATAGCCTGTTCTCCAATCAGCTGTCGGCGTTCGGCAGCATAAGTTTTATCTAAGAGGTGTTCGACTGCCACTTCCATAAAGTGAGGGTCAGTGACGTGTCGATGAACATCGGCGAAGGCTAGCTTCATCGCTTCGATTTGTAGATGGTAGCTTTCAACTGACTCACGAGGGTAGCGGCTGAGTTCGTACCCTTCTAGAATGTCCAAAGCCATCAAGGTAGCAATTCCTTGCCCGTTGGGGGGAATTTCCCAAACGGTAAGGTCGCGATAGTTTGTTGAAATGGGTTCTACCCAGTCGGCTTGATGTGCGGCGAAGTCAGCTGTTGTCAGAAAGCCGCCAGTGTCAGCGGCAAAGTTGGCAATAGCTTGAGCAATTTCTCCTTTGTAGAAGCTTTCGCCACCGCTTTTTGCGATCGCTCTCAAAGTCTTGGCATGAAGCGTACTCTCCCACACTTCCCCAGCTGCGGGTGCCCGGTTGTTAGGAAAAAAGACTTCTTTAAAAGGCTGAAATTCACGAGCCTTGAGAGGCAAATAGACCGCTGCTGCACTCTTCCACGCTTGGGCGGTCACAGGCGATATAGGGAAACCTTCCTCAGCATACCGAATGGCTGGTTCAAACAACTGCTCAAACGGTAGCTTCCCCCAACGTTCTGAAAGCGATGCCCAAGCGGATACGGCTCCTGGTACAGTTACAGGAAGCCAGCCGCAGGAGGGAACTTTATTCATCCCAACAAAATCGTCAAGAGTAAGTTTTTGGGGACTTCTGCCAGAAGCATTAAGACCATGTAGTTTCCCATCCCAGACGAGGGCGAAGGCGTCTGAACCAATACCGTTGGAGGTTGGTTCTACTACAGTAAGAGCGATCGCTGTTGCCAGGGCAGCATCCACAGCATTGCCCCCAGCCCAAAACATCTCCATCCCAGCTAGAGTTGCCAGAGGCTGGCTTGTTGCGACAGCACCCCGCCGCCCCATGATCACTCGTCGCGCTGAGGAATAGGGATAGTTACTCAGGTTTCTGTTGTTCATTAATTACCGCTGAGGGAAGGGGTCTGGTAATTTTAAACTTTCAACTTCCCACCTTCAACCTTTAAACTCATGTTTTGCAGCCATCCCCTCTTACAGGGGAATCCGTAATCTACGAACAACTGCACAAACTCTAGATTCTTGAACTTGGGGCATCAAATGAACCTTTCGTTACTCAAACAACTGCAATTACAAGCTCAGAAGCTTGCTACAGATGAAGTGAGACCAAAAGTGTCGGTAGTTGTGCCAATTTACAACGAGGTAGAGAGTTTGCCCCACCTGATTGAGGCGATCGCTACAAGTTTGAACGCAACTGAGCTAAGTTACGAACTCATCTGCGTGGATGATGGCTCTATAGATGGTTCAGCGGAACTGCTCAAACAACAAGCGATCGCCCACCCAAATCTGTGCGCCGTGCTTCTACGCCGTAACTACGGTCAAACAGCAGCAATGGCCGCTGGATTTAACTATGCACAGGGACGTGCGATCGTCACGTTAGATGGTGACCTTCAAAACGACCCGGCGGACATTCCTCTGTTACTCGCCAAACTGGATGAAGGATATGACCTGGTTAGTGGCTGGCGCAAAAACCGACAGGATGCTGCACTAACTCGGTTACTCCCTTCAAAAATTGCCAACTGGCTGATTGGGCAAACCACTGGAGTGAAACTGCATGACTACGGGTGTTCCCTCAAAGCTTATCGGTCAGAATTGGTTGCCGACATGAATCTCTACGGCGAGTTGCACCGATTTTTACCGGCGTTGGCGTTTATCGAAGGGGCAAGAATTACGGAGTTACCTGTGCGTCACCATGCCCGCCGTCATGGTCGCAGTAAGTATGGGCTGGGACGTACCTTTAGGGTAGTGCTGGATTTGTTCACAGTCTTTTTTATGAAAAAGTTCCTAACCCGACCCATGCATGTGTTTGGGCTGCTAGGATTCGTTTCGACAGCGTTAGGGATACTCTTGGGACTCTATCTCACCGTTCTCAAGCTGGGGTTGGGTCAAAGCATTGGACATCGACCTTTACTGATATTGGCAGTAGTGCTGCTGTTGGCTGGCGTCCAGTTGTTTAGCTTCGGGCTGTTAGCAGAGCTACTGATGCGAACTTACCACGAATCTCAAGGAAGACCAATCTATCGGGTGAGGGAAGTAATCGAGTCTAATGTTAAGACTATTAAACAGGAGTAATCAAACCTGCTGGCAGTTTGGCAGGAATGCTGATGTGTGAATCTACTAAGTACGCTTGAACCGCCACAACGTAAAAATCTCCTGGTTTTGTTTGCGGCTGGTTTATTATTTTGGTCTAGCTTAAGTTCTTTACTACCGACACTACCGCTATATGTTGAAGATGTGGGCGGTACGACACAACAAATTGGCATCGTTATGGGTTCGTTTGCGGTGGGATTGCTCCTGTTCCGTTCCTCGCTGGGAAAGTTAGCAGACCACCATAGTCGCAAATTAGTTGTGCTAATCGGTATGGCGGTAGTAGCCATAGCACCCTTGGGCTACCTCTTTGTCAAATCGATTCCTCTGTTGATCTTGATTCGAGCATTCCACGGTATTAGTATTGCTGCTTATACTACGGGCAATAGCGCTCTTATCGTGGATTTGTCACCCATAGAAAGGCGGGGTGAGTTGATGGGCTACATGAGT
>DATNPI010000019.1:0-4954 GCA_036703325.1 Coleofasciculaceae cyanobacterium | reverse complement strand
ATAGTTCAGGATTTGATGCAGTAGGGGAGCTGTTAATTGGGATGGACAAGCGGGTATCAGATGCTTGTCGAATTCAGCTTGTGCCCTTTTCATCAACACGCCAAGCTGTTCAGCATCGCCTTTTTGGAGAGCGTCAACTGCATCCTGGGTAATTTGAGAACTGATGGAGCCGAGATAGTTCTGAACATTCTGTTGTACTTCGTTGCTGGCGAAGGGATAACACTGATTCAGTTGGCTCAGGATTTCTTGAGTGTTTTTGCTGGCACCCAGATCGACGATGACAAAGAACAAATCTTTCGGTACTTTTAGGGCGTGTCTGCTAACTACCTTGTCAGATTCAGATCCCCCTAAATCAGAGTTAAAAAGGGGGACTTTGACTGAATTCTCCCCCCTTTTTAAGGGGGGCGGGGGGGGATCTCCGGGTTTGCAGACACGCCCTAGTTCGATGACATCGGTGCAATCGCCATCAAAAATCATCACGATTGGTCGGTTGCCATAGGCACAAGCCTGATCCATCCGTCCACAGCGGGAAGGTGTGGTAATTTCACCGAGATAGGCAAACTCCATTTCGTCCCGGATGGTCATCTTTAGGTCATACAGGCGATTGAAGGCGCGGGCAACTAGGACACAAAGTGCTGCACTTGACGCCAGCCCTTTTTGGATGGGCAAATCTGTCAGATAATTATCGATTTCAAGCCCACCCACCTGGTAGTGAGTGAGAAATTGGTAGGCAACGCCAGCTGCATAGCTAAAAAAACCGCCCTTTTCTGCTTCGGCAAGCAAAACCTGCTGTTCCATAGGCAGCACCAGTGGTTCTTTCCGAGTTCCATCACTTAGCGAGGCGTAAAGAATCAGCTGGGTTGGATGAGGCTTCACCTCGGCATAAAGTCCCTGATTGATACCGACAAGCAGAGTGTAGCCCTTTTGCAGTTCAGGATTGAGGCGGCGATAGTCTCCTGCCCAATCACTGTGTTCGCCAAATAGACAAAGGCGTCCTGGAACAAAAATTTTCATGAATTCTTCCTCAATTTTTCGCGCCATTGCCAATCTGCGTAAAATGCGCTTGCCCAGATGCCCGACTTCTTGAAGAAGTCCGGGATCTAAGTCCCTGCGGTGATATCCTCGATCGCTAACAATATCATCTGTATATTGTTAATCCTAGGCAACTTGCGAGCCTTGAGCCGCATGGCTTTACGCCCAATCTGCTCAAACTGATGCTCGACCTGGAAATCTTGAAACTGGGTATTACTAGCAAGAATTTCTTCTAGCTGCGATCGCAATTGGGGAATGTTCCACTGTCCGTTGCCCAATTCAAAAATCAAATGCTGCTCTGTTTCAACGGGTGCAACCTGAAACGCATCATAGAACGAACCACTGGCGGCAATCACCCGCAGGTCTTGATTGAGCACGATCAGAGGTTGCCAAACGGTTTCCACGATCGCATCGGCATAATCTCTCACTTCCATCAATTGAGCATTACTACGTTTGAGGTCGTCAATATCAATCAACACCAACACAGCCCCATCAATCTTGTTGTCGATTGTTCGGTAGGGACGAATCCGCAGGTGATACCAATGCCCGTCTCGATCTTGAATTTCAGCCGTCTTCAAGTTGAGTGTGCGAATCACCTCTAAAATCTCTTGCTCTAAGTTAGGCACGTTCAACTTGTGGGTAATGTCGCTCAACGGTCGCCCGATGTCCTTTGAAATCAGGTTGAAAATGCCTTCGACGGCTGGAGTAAACTGCCGAATCTGTAAGTCAGCTCCTAACATCAAAATCGGGATATTGATACTGTTGAGCAGATTCTGCAAATCGTTGCTCACCTGAGTCGCTTCCTTCGTGCGATGGCGCAGTTCCTCATTCACCGTGTTCATTTCTTCATTCGTCGCCTGAATTTCTTCTTTCGCTGTTTCCAGTTCCTCATTGGTACTTTGCAACTCTTCATTGCTCGACAAAATCTCTTCGTTGGCAGCTCTCAAGTCCTGGTTCGTGGCTTGCTGCTCCTCAATGATCGATTGCAGATGCTCTCTTGTCGTTGCCAGTTCCTGCTTGAGCCGAGCAATTTCAGACGCCTCCCTTGTCTTGCGCTTCGAGGGAGTGCTGCCATCATCGGTTGCCTCTGGCAACGCTAGCATGGGCGGAGCATCTTCAAAGAGAACTAAGTAACACTCTTGGGTCTCTCCAACTTGGAACGGAGTGATATTAATGGCGATCTGCCGGATGCGTTCCCCTTCTCTCAGCTGTATGCCTTCGCGTTTGAGCGACAGCTTTTGCTGTCTTGCCTGGTAAATTCCAGTCTGTAGCTCTCGCCGCAATTCTTCTTTTGCCATCCTCAAGAGGTTCAAGCTCGCCCGACCCGGAGTCGGCTCCAGATAAGGACTAGTCTGTCCTCGAAATTGCAGAATCTCCAGGTTCAGGTCTACCACGACACCAGCCGGGGCATATTGATTCAATACAATCCGGTCTGCCTCTCTCTGCAATTCTAGGTCGGCTGGGAGCTGCTCGATCGCAGAGACTTGAGGGGGGGTGGTTACCGGAGGATAGGGACTCTCAGCCAAATCAATGTTAAGCCGACTCGTTATCAGCTTTTTGGCATAAATTTTGTTCCTTTTGTCGTATAGGGTAAACAAGTCTGTAAAGTCACCCACCGTTTCCGACGTGCCTAACAGGAGAAAGCCCGTGGACTTAAGACCGTAGTGGAAGATGGGCAGGAGCTTTTTCTGCAAAGGGGTTCCCAGATAGATCAGCACATTCCGACAGCTAATCAAGTCCAGCCGAGAAAACGGCGGATCGCCAATCAGGTTCTGTCTGGCAAAGACGCAAACTTCGCGCACGGACTTACTGACTTGGTAGCCCCCGTCAACTGGGACAAAGAACCGATAGAGACGTTCAGGGGAAACATTCGCGACTTGGCTGGGCGTGTAGAAACCATTTCGGGCAAACTCGATCACCGTTTCACTGATGTCGGTTGCATAAATCTGAATCGGCAGTCGGAGAAACTGATCGGCTAAAAACTCTAGCAAGCAGATGGCAATCGAGTAAGCTTCTTCGCCTGTCGAACAGCCCGCAACCCAAATTCGGATCGGTGTCCCTGGCGTTTTATCTTTGATGATGATGGGAAAGACCAGGCTTTTTAGTGCCTGGAAGCTTTCCGGGTCGCGGAAAAAACTGGTGACATGAATCAAGGCATCTTGATACAACGCCGTTACTTCTGCCGGATGGCTCTGGAGATAGTGGGCATAATCCTCCACTCGTTCCAGCTTGTACAACAGCATCCGCCGCCCAATCCGGCGATTGAAGGTGGTTTGTTTGTAGCTAGTGAAGTCAACTCCTGTCGCGTTCCGCAGCAAATTGAAGATCGAGGCGAGCGCATCCCCGGTAGTAGGCGCAGTGGGGTTTGCCTCCGATTCTGTCCCAAGCAGGTTGGTAATGTAGGGATGACGGCTAATCTCGGCTAGCTTCTGGGCAATTTCGTCGGGCGGTAAAATGAAGTCTACCTGACCCGTGGCGATCGCTGTGTTGGGCATAGTATCGACTTGTGCCGAGTCTTGGCATTGGGCAAAGGTGACGCCACCCGCCGCCTTGATTGCCTCAATTCCCCGTGCCCCGTCAGAATCGCCACCCGATAGAACAACACCAACGGCTTTGTTGCCCCGATCCTCAGCAAGTGAAAGCAGAAACGTATCGATCGACATAAATAGCCCGTTTTTCCTGGGACGAGGCTTTAGCTTCAGCACCCCTTGAGCGATAGTCATGCTTGCATTCGGTGGAATCACGTAGACCTGATTCGGTGCGACAGCCATCCCATCCTGCGCCTCATGCACGGGCATCTCGGTTGCCCTGCCAAGAATCACGCTTAACGCACTTTCCGGCTCGGGAGCCATATGCTGAACGATGACAAACGCCATGCCTGTATCGGTTGGCAAATAATTCAGCAGTTGAGTAAACGCTTCCAATCCACCCGCCGAGGCTCCAATCCCAACGACGGGAAATAATTCATTTTGACTATCCTGCTGATTGTCACTCTTGACTTTGCCATCAGAGGTGTTGGGCTGAGATTTCTTGGAATTGCGTCTGGGGTTCATGTCTGGTAGTAGCTAGGCTGCGATCGCGAAGCGAGAAGAGCGTTAGCCCAGATCGCCTATTTATATTGAAGCAGAATGAACGATTAGCCCTGTCGCTCTAGATGTGGGAGGCGATCTGCGCTTCGCTCTTCTTGCTTCGCTATCGCTTTAGGTGTCCGTTGCCCAGATCCCCGACTTTTTCAAAAAGTCGGGGATCTCATTCTCCAACCCATCAATCTGACCTTGACAGAGCATTAGGGCTACTCAAAGTCCCCCTTTTTAAGGGGGATTTAGGGGGATCTAAATCTGACTTTGTTTGTGTAGCTGCGGTTTCAACCGCCCAGCTAACGTTAAGTTGACGCCAGCGATCGCTTTAGGTGTCCGTTGCCCAGATCCCCGACTTTTTCAAAAAGTCGGGGATCTCATTGGGGAACTCGCCCTTAAGGAAGTGTGGCACACCGAGCCAGCGTGTTAGCCTAGCAAATTAGGGTAGCCTAGAACCCGCAATGATAAGGAGCATTGGGTGTTAAAGCCGGACATCATCGTCATCGGAGCATCAGCCGGAGGACTCAAAGCATTTGAAACCATCGTTTCTCAATTGCCCTCTAATTTTCCGGCGGCGGTCTTTATTGTTTGGCATATCTCCCCAGATTACCCAAGTATATTACCCGAAATCTTGGCTCGGTTTACTCCACTGCGAGTTAAACACGCTAGTCGCAAGGAGCCGATCAGACCGGGTCACATTTATATTGCCCCTCCCGATCATCATCTGTTGGTTGAGTGGGGGAATGTCCGTCTCTCTCGCAGTCCGAGGGAAAACCGCTTTCGTCCGGCGATCGATGTTTTGTTTCGCTCTGCCGCTCACTCTTATGGAGAGCGAGTGATTGGGG
>DATNPI010000751.1:0-7033 GCA_036703325.1 Coleofasciculaceae cyanobacterium | reverse complement strand
TCACTGAACAGCTTGAGCCAAGATAAGCTTGCTGTTACGTTAGAACGTTCTAGAATTACTGGTGCTGAAAAAATTGCCAAAGCGATAGTGGAGGCCAGACTCCAGAAAAAGCAACAGAAGTTTGAGGATTATCGTGATGTAGTCAAATCTGTTAAAGGCTTGGGCGAAAAAACAATCTTGACTATTATTGATACTTGGTCACGAAGTTAGCAAATTTAGGGAGATTACTGCAATTATTGCCACTAGGTAGCCGATATCGGTGATCGCACTCTCCTCTCTTCAATGTACTAAACATCTGCCCTCGCACCCTCAGCAGATTCTATTTCAAACTCACAAAAAATAGCCGACTACCTGTACGCTGGGGGATTCCTGCATTAAGTTCCTCCTCAGAGTAGCGCCATGCTCTTGTTATGGCACTCAGTTCAATCTTCCCATTTTTTTCCAGGCGGAAGAGGGCCCGATCTAACTCTTCCCTAAACGCCTGCCTTTGCTAACCCTAGCAAATTCTATTTCAAGGTGACAAAAAACAGGGGAGCTTTGCCATCCTGAGAGATTCCAGCGTCAATTTGCTCTCCGCTAAAGGCACAGGCATTTGCGGCTTGCAAAGCACTCAGCTCAATCTTGTCACTCTGTTGCAGGCGATAGAGCACTTCGTCTAATTCTTCGCTCGATAGCAGGGGATATAATTTCTCACGCAGATGACTAATTGGCAGACGGTTATCTGTTACCAGTTGACGATCTAACTCCACAATTGTTAGCAAAATCTTCTCATCAGTTATTGCCTGTGTCGCCCTAAATGATGACGGTGAAACTTCCTGGAAAGACTCCCGCAAAAACTGGAGATAATTAGTTAGCAGCTCTGGGCTAAGAACCGAACTAGTTTTACTAGGCATATACTCATATTGCAGATACTCCTTCCCTCGCTCCGTCAGCCAGACTTCGTCAATCTTTTTATGTTTCGTCTTTACCTCAATTAAACTTCGATCTGCCAAGCTTTGGATAACCGTTTGTTGTTCCTCAGCAGGAATGCCAGTTTCTTTTGGGGTAATTGCCCCTTTGGCGCTTGCCTGAAGTACCTTGAGTTCCTCCTCCGTGAGGGGTAATCTATCTAATTTTTGTTTCAGTAGAAATTTGCCGGGAGGGCCAAGCTTAAATTTGCTGACATTGTAAGAACAAACGAGAAAACCGCGATCGCATAGCTTACGACAAATTTGCTCTCGATCAGTAGCTGAGATTGTAGAATCAGGCTTGATTTTGGATATAGGTGCCCTGTAATCCTCAAATTCCAACAACTTCAAGAGGAACTTCAGCTCAATCGTTTCCATATAACCCTCTCCCTTAACAAAGCAGTGACAACTTATATAAACTGCAATAGCATAATCACAATCAAAAAACTTTCAACCTTCCGATATACATAGCTTGGACAAAATTTTAGCTAGTTCAGCTTCTGTAAATCCTCCCTTGCTCCTGAGTAAGGTAGCTTGGGGCGCTCTCGCCCTAATGCTACTTATGACATAAGCAGGTAGAGGGACGTAGTTCCTTCGAAGTTTTGCTTTTCTTAGGGAAAGACAACCATTTTTGGAGGATGCTTCAGTGGAAGATAAGGCGAAACGCGCAGCTGGCTCTGCCGCAGGCAATGTTTTTTCTGCTGTGGTTTTTATGACTTTTCTTGCTTTTCTTGGTGGTACGATGCTGGGTAAGACAGCTCATCAGTTCTATGTAACAATGTTTAGCCCAGATGTCATAGTAGTACCACAAGAAAATAGATAGAAATCCGCTTTAAGGTAATTTATCTTGCACTTGAACCCGTTCATCCGACAGCAAGGTTTTTGTTGTCAAAAATTCTAACACTCTCGCTTTGCATCGGGCGCTACTTCTACTAAATAGAGAATGCGCCCGATTTTCAATATTTCTTAGGCTCATCGCCCTCGCCGCACGTTACAAAACTTTTCTCAATCGTCTGTCTCGCCCCTCAAGATTGGCAGTTGTCAGTTGTCAGTTGTCATATCAGTAGAAAAAACTACTGACAACAAGCTTCATCGTACAACTGACGACTGACGTGTTAGCGAAGCGGGACGAAGCCCAATCCCACTGAGATCTTGCACCATTTTCAAGCCTGCTGTAGAGGCGGGTTTCACCAAAAGCCCATCATACTCAACAGCAACTTATGTAAACCCGCCCCCACCCATCGAGCAATACATCGGCTGGGGTGGGTTTACAAAAATTGTCTATTGGTAGCCACATTGAAAGAAAAACCCGTCCCTACCTTGCGATCAATACATCGGTTGGGCGGGTTTACAAGAATTGTCTATTGGCAGCCACATTGAAAGGAAAACCCGCCCCTACAAACCTTCACAGATTTTAATGAGAATGGTGCAAGATGTAAAATACCACGTACTGAGCGTCGTGGGATGAGCTTAATTCGGGCGGTGAATTGATTTATAGAAACCTATACTTTAAATCCAAGGCTTAATGTACAAGCTTGGCTTTAAAAATTTATTTGAAGTTACTATAAATTTCGGAGAATTTAGTAGATTGTCGTCTTCAAATATATAATACGAAAAATCATTGCAAAAAGTTTGTAAGAAAGCTTCTATGAAGTTTACATCAACGATTGAGCGACGAATGATTGAACCTGGCGAGCTAGACAGTGAAATTCCTTATAAGCGAACTTTTGCAATTTCTCATTTAACTTAACTACTTTATGAAGATTCTCATGCTCTCTTCCACTTTTCCTTATCCGCCAACGCTGGGGGGAACGCAGGTGAGGACGTTTAATTTGCTGAAGTATCTGAGTGGGCGTCATGCCATTACTATGATTACTCAACGTTCTGAAGATGTCACCGATGCCGAAGTGGAAGAACTGCGAGGCTGGATGGAGGAACTGCTGGTTTTTCCTCAACCACAGATGTCAGAGGCGGAGGCCGGGATACTGGGGAAAGTGCAGCGCTTCAAGACATTTTTGCAAGAAGGGACGCCTCCGAGTGTGCTGTACCACTACTCAACCGACATTCAGGAATGGGTGGATGAGGCGGTGACACTCTCGAAATTTGAGGTTATTACTTGTGAACATAGTGTAAATGAAATTTATGTGCGACCTGAATGGCAACAGCAGTTGCGAACAGTGGTGAATATTCATAGTTCTGTTTATGGGACGTGCCGCAACCAGTTGGCAACGGGAACATCAGAAAATCAACTGAGAGACCAGTTGAATTTGCCGCTGTTGCGCCGTTATGAGGAGCGATATTGTTCAAAATTCAACTGTCTTGTAGTTACAACACCGGAGGATCGGCGGCATATAGGGGCATTCGATCCGGAAGGACAGATTGCGGTGATTCCTAATGGGGTCGATCTGACTTTGTTTCCTAAGCGCAGTTCTGACCCTGGGGGACATCACTTAGTGTTTGTTGGGGCAATGGATAGTCTACCGAATATAGATGCTGTGCTATTTTTCAGCTCAGAGGTGTTCCCAGAAATTTTGCAGCGATATCCAGACGCTACGTTGGAACTGGTGGGGACAAGGCCAGTACAGTCGGTTTTGGATTTGGGGGAACGCCCTGGCATTACGGTAACGGGCCGCGTATCTTCGGTAGTGGATCACCTACATAAGGCAACGATTTGTGTGGTGCCACTGCGGACTGGTTATGGGATTAAAAATAAAACGCTGGAAGCGCTAGCTGCTGGGGTGCCAGTGGTAGGAAGCGATCGCGGTTTGGAAGGACTAGCGGTCGATGGTGCTGATGTTCCTTTAAGGGCATTGCGGGCTAATGAGCCAACGGAGTATGTATATGCCATTGGTCGATTATTTGAAGACCGCCAACTGCGAAAGCAACTATCTGAAAATGGGCGATCGCTTATTGAAAAAAAATATACCTGGGAACGGGCTGGTAAGCTCTATGAACAGGTACTATCAGGGCGTCAGGATTAGGGGAGAAAAGTGAATTTATGGCGATGAAGACGCCCCAAGATGCACGGTATAGCCAGCCGTCAGTCAAAAGCACCAAGTCTGCCAAGAAACCTTCTGGAAAACGAGTAGGAGCATATGGTTCTAAGCCTGCACGGGCCAAAAAGCAACCAGCTGTGTCAAACTCCCGGTTGAGTGGTTGCCTTGGGACATTGGGGGTGATTGCTGCCTTAATGGCGGCTGGTGGTGTAATTGTTGGTGGCATCTGGCTAGCCGTTCTCTTAATGATCAACCCCAATGCCGTTATTTGGCTCAATCAATTCTTACCAGAGTGGACTCGCATTCCCATAGCCATCACCTCACCCCCACAAACCCTTGCAGCTATCCAAAACCAGCTTCGTAAAAGCGGACTAACTTCAGGAGAAACCCAGCCCCTAAAAAACTCTGAGTTGCTGCTGCCGATTTTGGCACCGCTACCGAATTGCCAAACTAATTGTGACAATAAGATTGTCGAACTTAGAGTCTATCAACCCACTGAGTCACGCGGTAGTGAACAATATTATCGGCTTATCACTCAGCTTCCTATCGCCGGGCCAGAAGACTATTTTGTTCTTTCTACTCCAGTCGGTACTAAATCGGGTAACGCCGCTGCGTCGCGCAAACTCCCTTTAACAAACTTCAGTCGTTTCGACAACAAAGCCCCAGAAATGGGCTTCTGGTTCAACCTCTCTGGTCAGCAGTTAGGTGGTGATACACCTATGACTTACGGACAGGTGATTCACTACAACCCTGAACAGATGCATCTGAGTGTGATGTTGCAGTGGACAAGCCCTAGTGAACTCCAACCCTATTGGCAGCAAATCACTGGTACCTCAACACCTGAATTGGTCATTAATCAGACTGTTGGTTTGGAACCTCACTTCAAGGTTTACCAGATAAAACCCCGTAATTTTGTACCCAACCCAATTTATCTACAGGAAATTTCCTTAGTAGACCCCGCTATAGACACTCAAGCCTATCGCAATGCCTTGATGCTAGCCCGTAGTGGTTTGTGGTCTCCTGCGGTGCAATTATTGCAATCCCAAAAGCCAAACAATTGGTCAGCGGCGGCTCAAGTGCAAATGGATATGATTCAACTGCACGCGCAGGTCACAGAGTCCCAGGCAAAGCAAGCTTGGGCAAGCGCCAGCGCTTCAATCTTGGCTAATCTAATTGATGGTCGCTGGGCGGATGCGTTGCTAATATTTCAGGCGTCAGAACCTGGTGCGGCGGTACAGGAGATTGCAACGCTGCTGAAGACAGATCCTGGTGGATTATGGAGTCGCGCTGAAGCGGCGGTTAAGGTGAATCCCAATGATACTAATGTGAAAGCCTGGGGTGCGTTGATTCTGTCCGCCCAGCAAGGACGACCAAAAGCGATCGCCTGGTTGCAGCAACTACAGAAGAAAAATAAATCCGTCAATGATTCCCAGATTAACGACTTACTCAACCATCTGGATGCCGCCTCCGCTCAAGCATCACCCACTGGCAGTCATGTGAGTCAAATCGTAGGCACTGCACAACAAGTAACAAAAGTCAATGGATCGGATTGGCTGCAACAAGAAGACGGACTAGCAGGGACTAGGCAAGTCGCCTCCCAAACCCCAAACCCCAAACTTCAGACCACAAAGGCACGACCTCTGCAACTAGAGCCACAGCAAGTCTGGTATCAAGTGCAGGTAGCGGCATTTAATGATGGTCAACGCTGGCAGCAGCCACCTTTTTCTAACTTGAAGCTGCCAACAGTCGTCAGCGCCAAGCAGCTATGGAACTATCTGGGCCTAGACACTGACCCCCAAATTCAGATTATGGTCTGGACTGGTGAGGGACTTCACGAATCAACGTTGGCGACTGTCAAAGCGGTTTCTTACCGGGGAGGTGTCATTCAGCTTTTGGCAGCAGGCGAAGCACTTCCATCCGCGACATCAGCCGCAGATGCGGTGAAACAAACCCGCCCTCTGGCGTATACAGATGCTGCACTTCGCTGGTTAGAGCCTGGTTCCATGACTTTTACTGAACTCAACCAGCTCAATCCTCTGTGGGCGTCGGCACTCCTCCCGGCAGTGTGGCGTGAGTTAATCAAGAGTGGCCAGGTGAAGCAAGGCTCGCTTCCCAGCAACGCAGTGCTGCTAAACGACATTGGGCACTGGGCGATTCGACTTGTTGAGCTAACTGGCGACAACGAGCCAGAATTGCTACTGACTGTCTATGAAGACCTCTCCGGAGCTTTGAAAAAGCCAGATGTCAACCGTCCTGTAGAGGATAGCCAGATGTATAAGCCCCGGACAGTGATTTTGTCGAACACAGGTGCTTTGCTCTACAGCGAATTCTCCAAAGATGCTAGCACCTCACTAACTGCGATCGCTGATTTAGGAGATGGCGGCCCGGCTGCCTTAATCCTCGATGGCAAGAGCAACTACAGCCTGAGGCGCTGGTCATCCCAGCGCAAGCGATTTGAGTAGTTCAGCGATCGCACTTTTCTGTAAGGTGGGTATTGCCTACCCTACTACTGAATTGTCAAAATGACGGAGTTATTTTTGGACAAGTTACTAAGGCTAGGGGAATAGCTGGTCAATCTGGATTTCTATCTCTGGAAAAGCCAGCACTGAAATTGTGGCATTTGTATCTAGGATAGTTTCTTGTTGGTAGGTTTCTTCTCCTGGTTCACGGAAGACATAAACCTGGCGGGTGTTCACGTCCAAAATCCAGTAGTCAGCAATTCCTGCTTTGGCGTAGGTGGGGGCTTTGAGTTTGCGATCCCTTTCTAGAGTTGTATCTGCAACTTCGACTATCAGGAAGATTTCTTCGGGTCTGGGGTGGTGGTCGAGGTAGAATCGGGGTTCAATCCGAACAACAGCAATATCGGGTTCGGGTTCTGAGGTTGAACTCAGAAAAATAGGGTCTTGAATCCGAATTAAGGCTTTCCCAATGAGCAGATTTCGCAAGATATTCGCAGCGCATAAATTAGTGGCAGCATGAGGGGGATTTTTTGCAGCCATCGGGATAATTTGCCCTTCTATTAATTCGACTCGTTCGTCGGGGGAGAGGATTCCCGCTTCTGCCATGCGGTGGTACTCTTCTACCGTCCAC
>DATNPI010000748.1:0-8133 GCA_036703325.1 Coleofasciculaceae cyanobacterium | reverse complement strand
TTTGTCCTTAAAGGGTAGTGCTTTTGACAGTACCGCCTACCGTGATGGTAATGCTGGACAAATCAATGTCACCGCTGACTCGATCATTTTTACCGAAGCCAGTGCTTTTGCCAGTGGTGTCTTGGGGAAGGGAAAGGGTGGACTAATCAATGTCACAGCGAATTCGATTTTCATGACAGGCAATGGCGGGATTGGCACCAAGACTGAAGGGGACGCAAATGGAGGAGAAATCAATGTCACAGCGAATTCTCTTGTGCTTCAAGGCAGTGGTTTTACTAGCCAAACAACTAAAACGGGCAATGGTGGAAAAATCAATGTTACAGCTGATTTTGTCTTGCTCGACGGAGATACTTTCGGTATCAGCACTGACAGTGATGGCAGCGGCAAGGGGGGAGACATAACCCTGTATGTAGGAGAACTCATTGTTCGGGGCGGAGCAAAAGTTGCTGTTAATAGTTCCGGGTCAGGAGCCGCAGGAACCGTCACCATCGTCGGGGACTCCATCCGCCTGGACACGAAGGGTGAGATTAATGCAGCTACAGTCTCCGGTGAGGGAGGGAACATCGACCTCACAGCGCAAGATATCCAGTTGCGTAGGGGTGGCAATATCACCACTAACGCTACCTCTGCCAATGGCGGGAATATCAAAATCGACACGGGCGTTTTAGTCGGTCTGGAAAATAGTGACATCAGTGCCAACTCTACTGACTCGCGTGGAGGCAATGTCACTATCAATGCTCAAGGCATCTTTGGCACACAGTTCCGACCTGCACTTACCCTGGAAAGTGATATTACTGCCACGGGGAAAGATTCTTCGTTAAATGGCACTGTCACAATTAACACACCAGGAGTTGACCCCAGTCGGGGGTTAGTTGCCTTGCCAGAAACTGTAGCAGACCCCGCTGCCCTCATCGCCCAGAATCCCTGCGACCGGGGACAAGGCAGTACCTTTGTGGTTACTGGACGTGGCGGCTTACCATCGAATCCTAGCGAACTCTTGAACAGTGAGGCGGTGCGAGTCGGATTGGTAGAGCCTGCCCCGCTAGTAGAGCAAGGTCGGAGCTCTAGTGAGGACAGGGAAATACAGCAACAGCTCCCAATCCAAAATCCAAAATCCAAAATCCAAAATCCAGTTGTGCCTGCTCAAGGTTGGGTATTCAACAACAAAGGCGAGGTCGTCCTCACCGCCTACAACCCCAGTAGTACGGGTTCTCAACGTCCTTGGGCAAATCCCGGTGCCTGCACGCCCTAAATCAATTGTTATGAACCTGCAACCAAGTGATTAAATCTGATGTACTTGTGAAATCTAAGATTGCCTCTCCTAGATTCTCTAATTGGTCAATGGATAATCGACGGATGCGGGTCTGTATTTCCGGCTCAACAGTACCGAAACGACGCACCAGTAGACGCATGATTAATTCCTGTTGCCCTTCCTGCCTGCCTTGTTGTCTGCCCTTGATAATTGCACCCCGCTGGTCTTCAATGAACATCTCCCGCTTCTCTAAATCTTCTAATTCCTGACGATTCAAGTTGGCTTGATTGGCAATTCCAAAAGCCTTTTGAATTTCCGGAACTGTCCCCATTGTTTCTGGTACTGTCTCCAAGTTGCTGGTATTTTTCATAAAAGAAATCCATTTCTCAGTTAACGTCTCTAACTCACCCAACTCCTTATGAAACTTTGGCAACTCGACAAATACCATCTCTAGCTCATTATTCGGATAGTCAAAAAATTTTTGCTTTTCTTTGAAAACAAAATGCGAAATTACCTCTTCCTGATTCTCAAACATTTCAAAATCAGTAATAGTCAAAGCAATCACTGGGTTTAACTTCGAGTAGCCTTCTCCAGATTTGAGTTGTGTCGAATAAGCTTTGGCAGCATTATACAAAACCCGTTTATCAAAAGCTGCCACATTCAACACTTGCATCTCGATAATCACAGTTTTGTTCCCAGTGATTTGGGCTTTGACATCCAGGTAAGTATCTTTAAGACCACGAACTCTCGAAGCCGAATAGGGGTCGATAATTTCTAAATCTTCAATAATTGGTTGTCCTTCATAAAGCAAAGCATTTAAGAAACTAATGAGAATGTCTTTACTATCTGTGGAACCGAATATTTTTTTGAAGGCAAAATCCGTCTTAGGATTGATAAAAATCATATGATTTGACTATAATGCTTCAATTCAACTAATTGATATTGAAATTAATTTAAAGATATGCTATCAAAGCAGCGTGTATTTTGCCGAAGATTACAAAATATTTGGATAAGTGGTAAGTGGCTTTGGGGAGTCAAAAGACTGTTAAGGCAGCGATCGCATTTACCGAAGGTATTCTTAAACAGTAGTGTGAGGAAAGTGCGATCGCTTATCCTACTATCCCTGTTATTTCTCCTCTCAATGGGAGTTCCACCAGTTGTCGCCAAGCTGGCTGAGTCAACTCCTCCGCCTACAGCACCCTCCCTTACTGACGGAGAGACAGAAGGAAATGCACCATTCTCAATAACCCACCAACCCCGCCCGGAGTTAAAACTCCGAGCTAATAGATCAAGTCCATTAAAATGGACTGAAATCCCTAAGGAGTCAGCATTTAGTCCTCTTCATAGGACTTTCGCTATTAGCCAGGGATTTAAATTCCTGGCTAGTGAGAAGACAGGTGCAAAATCTGAATTACAGCTAGTCCAACAAGGAAAAGCCCTCTACGAAGCCGGACGATTTGAAGAGGCTTCCCAGTCATGGCAACAGGCGGCTTCTGCTTTTGCTGCCAAAGGGGACAAGCTAAACCAAGCAATGGCCTTGAGCAATCTCTCCTCTACCTTTCAGCAACTCGGACAGTGGGACAAGGCAAATCAAACTATTAGCGAAAGCCTAAATCTCCTCCAATCCCAGGACAGTACACCAGAGCAATTGCGAATCCTGGCTCAAACTAAAGACATCCAAGGACAGCTGCAACTAGCAGTAGGACAATCGGAAGACGCGATAGATACTTGGCAACAAGCGGCTGATATCTATTCTCGAATCGGCAATAAACCAGGGATGACTCAAAGCCGAATTAACCAAGCCCAAGCAATGCAAGAATTGGGACTTTACCCAAAGGCTTGCAAGACGTTACTAGAAGCCTTAGATCTGGATAATCAAAACTGTGAGCTATCAGCCCAATCTCTTCAAAGTCTCAAAAACCAACCCGCTTCCCTACTCAACGTTCTAGGCTTACGTAGCCTCGGTGACGTTCTGCGAGTCGTTGGCAGAACTGAACAGTCCCAAGAAGTCTTGGAAGAAAGCTTGAAACTAGCTCAACAACTGAACTCTCCCCAAGATATTGCTGCTACCTACCTCAGTTTGGGCAATACGACACGAGCTTTAGCCAACACAGACACCTTGGAACCCTCCAACGGCACCGATTATCGGCAAGCAGGATTTAACTATTATGAGCAGGCAGTTAAGCTCTCCACATCACAAACCACGCGAATCTTTGCACAACTCAATCAACTGAACCTGTTGCTGGAACGAGAGAAATGGTCAGAAGCCAGGGACTTGTCATTATCGCTCAAACCTCAAATTAATAGCTTGTCCCCCAGTCGGATGGGAGTCTACGCCCAGATTAACTTTGCCCAGAGTCTGCTGAAATTGACGAATCGGGAAGTAGGGGAGAGGGGGAGAGAGGGAGAGGGGGAGAGGGGGAGATTCTCTGTTGTCGATTCCCAATTCCCGACATTTAGTGAGATTGACCAGATATTAGCAACGGCTGTTGAACAAGCAAATCGATTGAAAGACCAGCGAACGGAAGCCTATGCCCGTGGACTACGTGGTAAGCTTTACGAGCAAAATCAGCAGTGGGAGCAGGCAGAAACTTTTACTAAACAAGCTTTAACCCTCGTCCCGATATTTAAAGCACCAGATATCGCTTACCAATTTTTCTGGCAGTTGGGACGCCTCCGCAAAGCCCAAGGCGATAATGAAGGAGCGATCGCTAACTATACCCAAGCCGTCAACACCCTTCAGTCTCTCCGCAGCGACTTGGTAACCATTAGCTCAGATGTACAGTTTTCATTTCGGGAAAGTGTTGAACCCGTCTATCGGGAGCTAGTGAGCCTACTGTTACAACCGAAAGCTGAGAAAGCTAACCAAAAATCTCTAGTTCAAGCCAGGGAAGTGATTGAATCGCTGCAATTGGCTGAACTGGATAACTTCTTTCGGGATGCTTGTATCGATGCCAAGGCAACTCAAATTGACGAGATTGATCAGACGGCAGCGATTTTTTATCCAATTATTTTGAGTGATCGCTTAGAAGTAATTCTCGCATTACCCGGTCAACCTCTGCGCCAATACACTACTTTTTTACCCAAGAAAGCAATCGACAAGACGCTCAATGATATGCGGGATGCTGTCACCATCCCCCGCCTACAGTTGACTTTAAAGCGCTTTTTAGACCCTTCGCAACAAGTCTACAACTGGTTAATCCGCCCCGTTGAAGCCGAGTTGGTAGCTAGTGGCGTTAAAACCTTGACATTTGTGCCAGATGGGCATTTCCGAAACATCCCGCTTTCCGCCCTGCATGATGGTCAGCAGTATCTAATCCAGAAGTATAGCGTTGCGATCGCTCCGGGTCTGCAATTAATAGATCCCCAACCTTTAGCACGGCAAAAACTGAAAATTCTCGCCTTCGGACTGACTGAAGCACGCCAGGGTTTTGCGCCACTGCCTAACGTCGAGTCGGAATTGGAAAGTATCAAAGCTGGGGTCGAGAGCCAAGTGCGACTGAATGAATCATTCACCAACGCCAACGTCAAGCAAGATGTCGATTCATTTCCTTTCCCAGTAGTTCACTTAGCCACTCACGGGGAATTCAGTTCTTCTGCTAAAGACACCTTTGTTCTCACCTGGGATGACCGGATTAGGGCTAATGATTTCAATGAACTCCTAGGCCCTCAACAGGGGAAACAGAAGCGCCCAATTGAGTTACTCGTCCTGAGTGCTTGCCAGACGGCTGAGGGAGATGACCGCGCAGCGTTGGGGCTAGCAGGTGTTGCCGTGCGAGCGGGAGTACGCAGTACGTTGGCATCTTTGTGGTTTGTCAGCGATGAAGCAACCAGCTTGCTAATGACTCACTTCTACCAAGAGTTAACTAATACACAGGAGACGAAAGCGGAAGCACTGCGGCGTGCTCAAGCAATGATTTTGCAGGATGATAACTTCTCTCATCCCTATTTCTGGTCAGCGTTTGTTCTAGTGGGCAATTGGTTGTAAACTGTCACACGATTGGGGCTTTGGGATTAACTAAAGAAGTCTGAAGTGTAAAGGATGAAGTATGAAAATGTGGCAAAAATTTGCGCTGTCTCGCCACTTCGCTAACGGTACATACCCCCCATCTTGTAGGCGGAAAAAGTTAAGTCCTCTTGATTATTCAGACTCCGTCTCTTGTGGTCAAAGTTATTTCATCCTTTATCCTTCATCCTTCATCCTTCTGTTTGACCTATTCATCTGCCTTGCCCCAGCCACTGCCCAACAACGCTTGCCACAACCACAAATTTTTGAGGAGTTACCACCATCATCGCCCTCATCCCTCCCGTCGCTCAACCTCTCGCCGTCACCCCCAACCTTGCCGAGTTTACCGCCTGCTGACCGTGAGCTGAACTTCCAGGCACCCAGCCGACCCCTTCCACTTCGTACACCAACCCTAGATACTAACTTCTACCGAGTTGATATTTTTGGGGATAGTCCTTTTCTGTTGTCGCAAGTCAAACGGATCGAACCGGAGGCGTTTGTGCGATCGGGAGAGGGGATAATTCAGGCTGGGGTATTTGCTGATCAATTTAATGCTCGATCGCGTGTCCGTACTTTGGAAGCGCAGGGAATTCGGGCAAAAGTCATTGCTATTGCTGCTGAAACCGATGTCGATCCAGTTAATCCTAGAAGAATTTTAAGCGGCTCCTATTTTGTCATTATTCCTGGGGAACTAAAGGACTTACCAGACATGGCTGCCTCTGTGGTTCGCCTAGGGGCCAGACAGAGTGCGGTGAGCCAAAGAGAATCTCCAAGAGGGCCGCATATTGCGATCGGTCCGTTTGACTCTCGCAAAGAGGCAGACCGTTGGAATAGCTATTTCCGGTCTGTCGGCATGGATGCGCGAGTTTATTTCGGAAGTTGACTCAAATCGGGGGTGTCAGGGTCGGCGGGGGATGGGCTAGACACTAGACCTCTCGCATAAATCCTGGAATGCCCCCTAAATCCCCCTTGCATTGGGGGACTTTGATTCAGGTTCCCCCCAGAATTGGGGGGTTAGGGGGGCAAAAATCGACTTTTGCAAGAGGTCTATTGGACAGTGTGGGGCTTAGTGAGACTAAGATAGACCAGAGCATGACGCTATAGATAGGTCTACCAGCCGGGGACTATGCGGCAGGAAGAAATTTTGCTGGAAAAGCTTTTGCAGGAAGCCTCTCCTCTGAGCGATGAGACGCTGAAACGAGACTATCTGAATTATCTGAAATGGACTGAACCCCTGGCACTGATGCTGGAGTTGGTGGAGGATGAGGCGCAGGCGGTGCGAGTAGTGAAGTTAGCCTTAGAGGTGGATTGGCAACTAGGGGCAAGGTTGGCAGGGGCGGTAAAAGTAGACTTTCAGACCCAAACAGTAGGTTTAGTGGCTGAGTTAGAAGTTCTTCAGTCACTCAAAATCAAGCTTTTGGGCTTAACGAAATCTGAAAGAGCGATTCCCGAGTTAGTTAAAGCCCTCAACCATGAATACTCTGGTCTGATGAGGCTGAGTGATGGTTGGGGTGACATTAGCTCAGAGGCAGCGATTTATCGGAGGGCGGCTGAGGCTTTGGGTAATATTGGCTCAGAGGCGGCGATTGGTGAGTTAGTTAAAACCCTCAACCATCAAAACTCTTATAGTAGTGAAAGGGCGGCTGAGGCTTTGGGTCAGATTGGCTCAGAGGTGGCAATTAGTGAGTTAGTTAAAGCCCTCAACCATGAAAACACTTATGTTCGTTGGAGTGCGGCTGATGCTCTGGCTAAAATTGGCTCAGAGGCGACGATTGGTGAGTTAGTTAAAGCCCTAAACAATGAAAACTCTTCTGAGCGTTTCAGGACGGCTCTTATTCTGGTAAATATTGGCTCAGAGGCGGCGATTGGTGAGTTTGTTAAAGACCTCAATGATCAAGACTCTGTTGTTCGTTGGATTGCGGTTGATGCTCTAGGTAAAATTGGCTCAGAGGCGGCGATTGGTGAGTTAGTTAAAGCCCTCAACGATGAAGACTATTCTGTTCGTTGGAGGGCGGCTGAGGCTCTGGGTCAGATTGGGTCAGAGGTGGCAATTAGTGAGTTAGTTAAAGCCCTCAACCATGAAAACACTTATGTTCGTTGGAGTGCGGCTGAGGCTCTGGGTGATATTGTCTCAGAGGCGGCGATTGGTGAATTAGTTAAAGCCCTCAACGATAAAGACTCTGATGTTAGTTGGAGTGCGGCTTATATTCTGGGTAAAATTGGCTCAGAGACGGCAATTAGAGAGTTAGTTAAAGCCCTCAACCAGGGAAACTCTGATGTTCGTACTAGTGCGGCTAAGGCTCTGGGTGATATTGGCTCAGAGGCGGCGATTGGTGAGTTAGTTAAAGCCCTCAACGATAAAAACTTTTATGTTAGTGGTAGTGCGGCTAAGGCTCTGGGTCAGATTGGCTCAGAGGCGGCGATTAGTGAGTTAGTTAAAGCCTTCAACCATGAATACTCTTATATTCGTAGGAGGGCGGCTGAGGCTCTGGGTAAAATCGCTAGCCCTGAGTTACTGCCTGGTTTGTATGAGCGTCTCGAAACAGATGAACAGACTGATTTACTTCATACAATTTCTGCCATTCAAGAGCGCTGCAAGTTCTACAACTACACCCTTACTCAACCCTCTTCTCCACCAGTATAAGGTTGCTACATTGACCGGGGTAACATCATCGAAGATGGACGCAATCTCGACCAAATTTGTGCGGGAACCTTCGGCGCACCGACCAAAGAACTCAGGACTTACGCATTTTAACGAAATTATGTCATTCTGAACCCAGCGATAGCGAAGTGAAGAATCTGGGAGATGCTTCACTACACCCAGCCTGCCCTCGAACGAAGTGAAGGGTTTCGTTCAGCATGACACTCAGGTGTT
>DATNPI010000745.1:0-2101 GCA_036703325.1 Coleofasciculaceae cyanobacterium | reverse complement strand
GAGAATCCACCCGCCTCTACCACCTTCACGAAAGCACGCATCGCCGCGAACTGATCCATCGCTTGAGGTGTCCTGTATTTTTGCAGAAAATGCAAAGCTGTTTGGCGTAACAGCTATATTATCATTCTTTACGAGTGGAGTTAGGGTTGAGATGTGAGCAATTAATGTGCAATGCGAATCAAGGAGACAACCATGCCCCTCACCATTGAAATAACCTCAGATTTTATCTGCCCCTGGTGTCTAGTTGCAGATACACGATTGAATCGAGCCATCGAACAACTCGAAACTCCCGTTGAGATTGAGCGCATTTGGTAATCCGTTTGAGCTAAACCCCAATATGCCGGAAGCAGGCATCGATCGCAAAACTTACCGCACCAACAAATTTGGCAGTTGGGAATACTCACAGATGCTGGATGCAAAAACGGTGCAGGCAGGTAAAGAAGACGGCATTGAATTTCGCTATGACTTGATGAAAGTCACACCAAATACCCTCAAAGCGCATCGCTTAACCTGGTTAGCTGGTAAGGACGGCAAAGCAACTGAGATGGCTCTTCGTATTTTGAAAGCCTACTTTACCGAAGGACAAGATATTAGTGATATCGAAACTTTAGCCAATCTTGCGGCTGAGGTTGGGATAGATGCCCAAAAAGCGAAAGTGTTCCTCTTGTCTGATGAGGGTATCGAGGAAGTCAAAGAACTGGAACAATATGCGAGAACTCAAAATATCCGTAGCGTACCAACCATCCGCATCGGCAAGGAAGTACTAATTGGCGCTCAAAGAGTTGATGTCTTGTTAGCTGCTTTGCGAAATGCCTTGAATGAATCAGAGCTTGTCAGCAAATAACTGATTGCACTCTCTAATGTGCTGCTGACCTTACTTCGGTGATTTCCGCCATCCATTTGTGATCGCCTCTGATTCTGTGCAAAACCATCTCTCCCCGCGTGTTGGCTCAATTACTGTGGATTCATAATCCTCTGCTCCTGGGAGATGATAAATTTTGTTTCCCGTTTCAATGGAGATGTTCCCTTTGATTTTGCATTCCGGTTTTGTAACAGATGTAATTGGAGATGGAAAACGGTTACCTCTCAATTCCATTGCAAGAAGGGCAATGATAGCCATAACAGCAACACTGATGACCGACTGAAGCAACCTGTAGCTTTTGACCTTTTGCTTCTTCGGCAGAGAGCGAGGTGCAATCCCTTCAATTGAAGCATTAGAGGCACGAACTTTTCCAGTGGCCTCAGTTGTTAACTCGTAAAGAATCGTATCTCCTACTTTTGGACGGCGACCCGATCCCTTTAGCGCACTGATATGAAGGAAAACCTCTTTACTTCCATCACTCGGTTTTATGAAGCCAAAGCCCCTATCATCCTTCCATGTTGTTAGTTGACCTTTACGCAGAGCAGGTTTCATCAAAGAGCCTCATTATCTATGCCTCTTTTGTAGTGTTCCCCATAAAGGTAAAGAGATAACAATAAACTAATCCCGACTATCCCCTAGACAAGCTGGAAGTACCACCTCTACCAAGAGGCAAAGCAACCTAACTATTTAATTCAATCAGTCAAACTAGTTTAACAGCATTGGCTAGAAGAACTTTGAGGAGGGTTCGATCATCATGAAACCTACAAACAAACATGCAATTGTAATTGGTGGCTCGCTGGGTGGTTTGTTTACCGGAATCATGCTGCGCTCCATTGGTTGGGAGGTTGATATTTACGAACGCTCTCCCCATAATTTTGACAGTCGGGGTGGTGGCATTGTGTTGCAGCCCGATGTTATCAAAGTATTTCAGCGTGCGGGTATTTCCTATCAAGAACCGCTTGGTGTGGTAGCGCATGAGCGGTATTACTTGAACCGCTATGGTAGCATTGCGCAACCGATGGCGATGCGTCAGGTGCTGACTTCTTGGAATTTGCTCTACAGTTCCATGCGTCGGCATTTCCCATCCGAGTATTATCATCAAGAGACCTCTTGCAAAAGTCGTGGCTGGGGTACTATGAGGACTGAAATTATGCGATCGCTTTCCATGAACCATAAGAACTGCTTATTTAGATCGGAGCGAAGCGAGTCTCAGTTCGTAATTATAAAGTCCCGCTATCA
>DATNPI010000742.1:0-4844 GCA_036703325.1 Coleofasciculaceae cyanobacterium | reverse complement strand
GGGACTTACCGACCCAGGAAAGTGCGGCGGCAGTACTGGATTGTGCAAAGCTATATTTTGCGAATCCAGAGGGTTATCTTGCGTGGGCAGATCGTCCTAAGGTTTTGAAAAATGGGATTCTGGCTCGGATTCCGCCTGTATCATGATTGACTGATACCAATTTGCTTTACCGTTACATAGTGGGGGCACGACATTCTCGTGCCCCTACGGTTTTATGCACATTTTTCTGTTTATTTGAAACCGTAATTACTCGGAAATTATTTTCTAGAATCGGTGAGAGCGATCGCTGTTGTTTTTGTGAAGAGAGCGATCGCCCTAACGGGATTCCTTCGGATCGTCACTCGATTCAATCTTCCCCTAAAGTCAGCAAACCCGCTTTCCGATCTACCACCAACCGCCGATACTCTAGCCAAGGTAAACCTATCAAAACCTCAGTAATTTCTTCTCCAGCAAAGATGGGGATAGTTAACTCTTCACCATCTTTGCTGACAGTACTTTCGTAGGTTTTCTGGGTCATCTTTAGCACTGCATTAGCGGTGTGCTTGTATTTTATCGCGGTGCTGACGCTGGCAAAGAATACAGACAGGAGCTAGCTACTGTAAATGCTGCTGAATTGGAAGGTAAATTAAGAACGATGTCCCCTGACCCGGTGCTGAAACACACTGTAATTGACCTCCATGTTTTTCTACCACAATCTGATAGCTAATGGACATCCCCAAACCTGTACCTGAACCGACAGGTTTCGTCGTAAAAAAGAGATCAAATAAGCGATGCTGTACCTCCTCACTCATCCCTAGCCCATTGTCCATAATCTGAATCATTACTTGATTAGTGTCAGTTACTTCGGTACGAATTCGAATAGTACTGGGATTATTTTTGATGTCTTCAAGTGAACGCTCTTTGTTACATTCATCTATCGCATCAATCGCATTAGTCAGGATATTCATGAACACCTGATTGAGTTGTCCAGAGTAACACAGCATTTTAGGTAGGTCGCCGTACTCTTTGATGACTTGGATAGCAGGGGAATTTGGTTTAGCTTTCAGGCGGTAAGCGAGAATCAGTAGGGTACTATCAAGACCCTCGTGAATGTCTACCTGTATCATGTCTGCTCGATCAGCCCTTGAGAAGGTCAGCAAGCTAAGAACAATCTGGCGGATGCGGTCTGTCCCCACTTTCATCGATGACAGGATTTTGGGCAAGTCTTCCTGAATGAAATTCAGGTCGATTGCCTCAATAGAAGCTTGAATTTCCCGCGCTGGATGGGGATAGTATGCCCGGTAGAGTTTAACCAGGTTGAGTAAGTCTTGAGCATATTGATTAACATGGCTAAGATTGCCGTAGATGAAGTTAACGGGGTTGTTAATTTCATGAGCGACACCCGCAACCAGCTGCCCAAGAGAAGACATTTTTTCGAACTGAATAAGTTGAGCTTGAGTTTGTTGAAGTTTGTGCAGCGCTTGTTCCAACTGGGTGGCTTTTTGTCTCAATTGCGCTTCTGATTGCCGTAATGCTTCTTCGGTTGATTTTCGCTCGGTGATATCTGTAACCATCCCCAACGCCCCAATAAACTGCCCAGTGGCGTCGAGGATGGGATTGGTAGAAAGCAGCGCCCATAAATAGGAGCCATCCTTGCGGCGGAATTTAAAATCGCGCTGTTCGGCAATGCCTTGGCGACGACGCTCTAGTTGTTTGGTAGCGATCGCTTGCCCTTGTGCGTCCATGAATGCAAACAACGGCATCCCGATCATTTCCTCAATCGTGTAACCCAGCATTTGGGACATTTTGGCATTTGCAAAGCTCGTATTGCCCTCAGCATCGAGTATCCAGATTCCCTCTTCTGCTGTCTCAATCAGGCGACGATACTGCGCTTCACTCTCCCGCAATGCCTCCTCTGCCCGCTTGCGTTCCGTCACATCTAAACCAACTCCCCACCCTGCCCAGCCAGGAATGGGGCATTGCTCGGAGAGGTTTGACCAGGCCACAGTTCTGACAGTGCCATCTGCCGCCACCAGATCCCATTCCCAGTTGCGGTAGTTATGTCCCCGTTGGTTCCATTGGGCTAACATCTCCTGCAAATAGGTTGCATCCGGATACAACAGTTGCATAGCTGCCGGATTGTTGACGATAAGAGCCGCACTATAACCAGTTACCCGTTCACACTCTTTGTTCCAGACAATGATGTTGCCGTTTTCATCGAAGACATTCATCATCACTGGCATATTCTCTAGCACCTTCCGCAAGTGTTCTTCACTTTCTCGCAGGGCTTCCTCTGCCTGCTTGCGTTCAGTGATGTCACGAGCAATGCCAATCAAACCAATAATTTTTCCTTCTGTGTCATGCCAAGGGCTTTTCGTTGTCAGTGTCGTCTGTGATAGCCCGTTATTGAACACAAGAAGTTCCTCGAAAGTCTCAGCAACACCCGTCGTCATGATTCTGAGGTCTTTCTCCCTGAGTTGACACGCTATTTCAGGCGACCATAACTGGGCGTCAGTCTTGCCGATAACTTCCTCTATCGGTTTGTCAAAGAAGCGGGCAACATTAGAGTTAAGCATCACATAGCGCCCCTGAAGATCCTTAACAAAGACGTAGTCGGGTATAGTTTCAATGACGGCATGCAAGAGGCTATAGCTTTTTTGAAGTGCCTCTTCTGTACGCTTGCGGTCTGTGATGTCCATCGCGGAACCAATCATCCCGATTACCTCACCCTGACTGTCTGTGAACAGTGAAAGCCCAAGGTGAGCGTAGAAGTCTTCCCCGCACTTCCGACGCAGCTTGACTTCAACCTGATGAGTGCCTGTCTCTTGTAGTGGCTTGATAACTTGCTGTTGCAGAAACTCGTGCCGATCCGGTGGATAAATAAAGGAGATGTGTTTCGCGATCGCCTCAGTGGCTGTGTAGCCATATAGCCGTTCTGCGCTCTGGTTCCAGCTGGTCACATATCCATTCAAGTCAGTAGCAATTACGGCATCATGCACTTGGTTGATAATTTGCGCTTGCTGCCGCAACGCAGCAAGAGCCTGTTTGCGCTCGGTGATATCGTGCATGACAACAGCAGCACCAATTTTGCGTCCAGCGACATCGAAGAGTGGGTCGCCACTAGCTAGAACATAACGTGGCGGTTGACCCTTTGCCATAATTGTCATTCCCGCCTCGCGCACACACTCACCCCGGAAGGCACGCAATAGGGGAATATTTTCGGTTGGCAGTGGAGTTACTCCGTCTGAACCGTAAAGGTCATAGAGGCTTGCCCATTCCTCAGATGGTACTGCTCTAGGATCTACCCCATGCCATTCACGGGCTGCCCGATTGAACAGGGTTAGAGTACCGTCAGCGTCGCAGGCCACCACACCTTCAGAGATATTCTCCACCACAACACGACTAAATTCCTGCTCCCGTCGCAAAGTCGCCTCTGCCTGTTTGCGCTCAGTGATGTCGTGGTTGATTTCCAAGATGGCTTTGGGGTGACCTTGTTCGTCGAGTTGCAATGTCCAGCGACTCGCCACGGTGATTCGGCTGCCATCATACTTGGTTTGGAGAAGTTCTCCCTCCCAATGTCCCTCATTCAGGCATACCGCTAGGACTTCTTCTACTGACTGCGGAAATATAGTTTGCAACAAGGTCTGGACGCATTGTCCTACAGCTTCTTCCTTAGTCCATCCGTACAGTCGTTCTGCGCCTTGATTCCAATAGGCGATCGCACCATTGAGATCCCGAATCATAATGCTGTCATTAGCTAAGTCAAGCATCTGCATATGTTGCTGCAACTGCCCGATAACTTGCCTTAGTTCAGCTGTACGCTCCTCAACTCTGATTTCTAGCTGATCATGAGCCTTCTTCAGTGCTTCGTCTGCCTGTTTGCGCTCAGTGATGTCCTCAAAAGTCCCAAGGATGCCTATTACGTTTCCTTCGGAATCATGGAGTGGGACTTTGTTAGTGTCTAGCCAGGACTGTTTGCCATCCGCATTGAGGGCAGGTTCAATGATGTGATATTCCGGTGTGTCTCTCTCCATGACTCGGCGGTCACACTCGCGAAAGAAGTCCGCCTCATCTTTTTTCCACGACAAGTCGTAATCTGTCTTACCAACGATATCCTCTGGACTGTCAATGCCTGCTAGTTGTGCGAAGTTACGATTGCAACCCAGGAAAACTGAATTTCTATCCTTCCAAAAGATAAATTGGGGGATGTTGTTCATTACCAGCTGTAACATCTCTTGGGAGGAACGCAGCTTTTCCTCAATGCACCTCCGATCAAGGATTTCGGCTTCTAGTTGACGGTTAGCTGCCTCCAGTTGTGCTGGGGAAGGTAACGCTAGTGCTTCAGGCATTATCGGCACCAGAACAAAAGCTGTATAGACAGAGACCAAGGCAGTAAAGGCTTTCAGTAAACCGGACAGCCAGTATGCCGGGTGCCAAAGCGTCCATATAGAGATAATGTGGGTAGTACCACAGGAGACGATGAAGGCTCCAAATAAAAGGAATATCCCTTTGAAAGGCAAATCCTGTCGCTTTTGGACAAAGTAGATAAGCGCGATGGGGATAGAGTAGTAGGCTAGGGCAATCAGAGAATCTGAGACAATGTGCAGCCACAGCAAACCTGGCTTCCAGAGGTAACAATGTCCATGCGGAATAAAGGGGTTTGAAGCAAAAACGCTTTGTAAAAATTCCTGCATAGATTTTTCTAGTTGTTGCTGTTCACCAAAATCTATCTTGAGGATGCGGGTGTAGACAACTGGTTTGAGCCAAGTGACCAGGCAGCAATAATAAAGGCTGCACAAAGAATCGTCCTGCTCGGAGCGTAACGGCACTTGCTGGGTAAAGTCACTACCTTTGTTTAATCTTTT
>DATNPI010000741.1:0-8794 GCA_036703325.1 Coleofasciculaceae cyanobacterium | reverse complement strand
AGGACTTACGCAAACACCATCGTGCAAGCCCCCCCAACCCCCCAACCTTGGGGGGAGTAAATCCGGTTCCCCCCAGATTTGGGGGGCTAGGGGGGCGAATGCGTAAGTCCTGTCTGCCTTCAATGCCGAAAATGCTGATACCGCAATGTAAGAGTCCTTTTTCTCTGCCTAAAGTGACACAAGAGCGTTAAGCTGAAGCACTTCAACCAATTTGCCAAAATTGGGCTAGGAGCTAGTAAGAGTAATTCCTAAATGGAGCTAATTGATCGTTACCGTGGCTGTCTGTTGGGTTTAGCAGTGGGAGATGCAGTAGGAACCACTCTAGAGTTTAAGCCACCTGGATCATTTACACCGATTGAAGATATGGTTGGAGGCGGTCCTTTCCACCTACTGCCAGGGCAGTGGACAGATGATACTTCAATGGCTCTGTGCTTGGCTGAAAGCCTAATTGAGCAACAGGGTTTCGATCCAGTCAATCAATTACAAAAGTATCTGCAATGGTATCGGGAGGGCTACCTGAGCAGCACAGGTGAGTGTTTTGACATCGGCAACACCACTTTAGACGCGCTGAGGCGGTTTGAGAAAACTCAAGAACCGTATTGTGGTTCCACAAGCCCTCGGAGTGCTGGAAATGGCTCAATCATGCGCTTGGCTCCTGTGCCTTTGTTTTATGCCAAAAGCCCCCTAGAAGCCATTGAAAAGTCGGGAGAGAGTTCACGAACAACCCACGGAGCAAGAACAGCTGTTGATGCTTGCCGTTATTTAGGGGCGCTTTTGGTTGGAGGAGTCAATGGGGTAACGCGAGAAGAACTACTCTCAGAACGCTACAGTCCCATGCCTGGATACTGGGAAGAAAACCCGTTGGTAGACGAAATTGACGAGATTGCTGCGGGTTCTTTCAAACACCGCCAACCTCCAGAGATTCAAGGTTCAGGCTACGTAGTTAAATCTCTAGAGGCGGCGTTATGGGCTTTCTATCACAGTCGTTCTTTTCGGGACGGGTGTCTGTTAGCCGTTAATTTGGGCGATGATGCGGATACAACGGGTGCTGTTTACGGACAGTTGGCAGGAGCCTTCTATGGTGAGAGTGGGATACCAGAATCCTGGCGTTCTCAGTTGGCTCAGTGTGAGCTCATCAAGTCAAAGGCTGACATACTGTTTACCCTGAGCCAATCTTCATCAACTTCATAGAAAACTCCGAGAAATCTACGCGCTCAAGCCGTGGGAGGATGTCAAGATGCTTGCATTTGACGAAGCACTTGCCGAATCACATCTGCTGGAACTTGATCGGTGACGATCGCATTACCCACTTGGGTAGGGAGAACAAACCGGACTTTACCAGCTTGCACCTTCTTATCAGTTTGCAGGGCATCGACAATCGCTTCAATGTCTATCCCACTGGGTAACTGAGTGGGTAGTCCCGCTTTCTGAATCAGGGCGTCTTGACGTTCTGCGTCAGCTGGTTTCCACATCTGGAGTTGCACCGCAATTTGACCCGCAGCAACCATCCCGATCGCAACAGCTTCCCCATGAGTAACTAACTTGTAGCCAGTTAAGCTTTCCACCGCATGACCAATAGTGTGACCGTAATTCAGAATCGCTCTCAAACCCGATTCTTTCTCATCCTTACTGACAACATCCGCTTTGGCTTGGCAGGAGCGAGAGAGGATAATTCCTAATAACTCCTCATCCATGTAACGTAGTTGGTCGAGACGTTTAGCCTGCTCCAGTTTGGCGAATAGTTCAGTATCCCAGATAATGCCGTACTTAATCACCTCTGCCATCCCCCCACGAAATTCTCGTGGCGGCAATGTCTTTAATACCGAGGGGTCAATTAAAACAAATCGCGGCTGATGAAAAGCACCAATTAAGTTTTTACCTTGGGGATGATTGACGCCAGTCTTGCCACCAACCGAGGAATCAACCATTGCCAAAAGTGATGTTGGCACCTGTACAACATTAATCCCCCGCAGCCAGGTAGCGGCAGCAAAGCCAGTCATATCACCAATCACTCCACCCCCTAGGGCAACCATTGTGGAGGAACGTTCTAAGCGGTGTTGCAGGGCAACATCATAAATTTTTTGTAGGGACTTGAGTGTTTTGTAGCGCTCACCCGCTGGGAGGATGCAATTGGATACCTCATATCCCACTAACTTTAGACCAGCGATCGCTCGTTCCCCATATTTTCGGAAAATTACTGGATTAGACACCACTAAAACCTTCTTACCCAGTTTCAGACGGCTCATCCAAACGCCCAAATCATCCAAGCTATCTGTAGCGATCGCAATATCGTAAGACTGCTGCGGTACATCAACGCGAATAACAGAGTTCATTGTGCCTTGACCCTTTTTCCCAAGCAACCGTGGGCAGTATTTTATCTCATCTGACAGGCGGCGAGGATGCGGTCATCATACGCGAAGGGTAGGTGACATGGAGACTTACCGCCAACAAATATAGCGGAACTCATTTTAACGATTTTGAGTTTGAACACTGATAAAAATTCGCACCATTCTCAGTACGCTACCAAACCTGCCCGGAGTTAAAAACACCGGGCTAATAGAGCAAGTCCATTAAAATGGACTGACAACAATGTTGATTCAGTACTGTTGACGGGTCAGACAAAGGCAATTTTTACATAAAACTTTCTGGACTTTATATTATTTAAAATACTTCAGAAGCAAATTATTCATGCGTTATCCTAAGGGTACGCTCAGCCTTAGGTTCTACAGTTATTTCATAAGAATAAATTCTTATGAAACCCCTAAAATTCTGCCGAAAACTCAACGAATATAAAAAATTATACTTTATGCATACACGAACGTATACATTTGGCTTCGATACTAAAAATAGAAGCACAAAACATCTAGCTACGACTTTTGGGAAAATGGTTCAAATAAACTACTTAAAAATAAATATCGCTGAATGCACACAACAAGCCCCATCGGTTATCCTTTCAGAAAGATTTGCAATCGTCAGCTGCGGTTTGCTTATCAGTGTCTTTGCTTTCCCCATACTGATTGTTATTCAGACTTTAGCTGCTATTTTCCAGGGCATAATCATACCTATTCAGCTGCTAAATAGCGAGGGATTATTCAATGAAGAGAACCAGCTTTATGCAGAGAACGAGCTTTGACTAGTATTCAAGACTTATGCACTATCTGTCGAAAAGCCTCCCTAACCCCCCAATTCTGGAAGGAACCAATATTTTCTACCGCCAGAGTGTCTAACTCGTATGAAACGACGGTTCATAGGGTGTTGTAAGCCTGGTTAAATTGCTGACAGGTCTACCAATAAGACACTCAGGATTTTTTCTCCCGAAAGTTGGGGGCATGGGTAGGCTAGTGCGTAAGTCCTAATATTGTTGTGATGTGCAGAAAAAGCTAGCAACCAGGTCGTTATGACGCTGCATTCACTAGTTGCTCTAATAGTTGGGCGAGAATGGATTCTGGTACTCTGCCAACCAGAGTCTTGGCTACCTTGCGATCGGACTTGATGAAGAAAAATTGGGGTACTCCCATGACCTGATACTCTTGTATCTGTTGACGCCACTGGGGGTCGTCAATATTGAGCATGACAAAGTTCACTTGCGAACTATACTGCTCGTGGAACTTGCTGATGCTTGGAGCCAAGGACTGACAACTGGTACACCAGTCAGCATAGAACTCAACCAGGGTTGGCTTACCATTGCTTAGGGCGCTTTCGTAAGGAACAGATTGTTGCGCCATTTCTCTTAAGGAAATTAATCCATCTGGAGATAAGGGCGTCGCGGCAGCTCGATCAAGGCGGGTTAGGAAGAAAGAAATCCCGCAAATTAGGATAAATAGTCCTGCCAATAGATAAAAGCGTAGTTTTGGCTGAGTGCTGTTCATTTGAGTTTGCCATCTATTTGCGATCAATCCTAAACTGGGCGTCTTAACCTGACATAGGGCTTGCGCTACAAGGCAACCTCAGTCACAGTAAATTTAATCTCGCCAAAACTATAAACTTTTGATAATGTCAACTGTTTTAGAAAAAGCTACTACTGCGGCACAGCAGGGGAATTGGTCATTACTCAATCAATACTTGCAACAGCTGCCACTGGGTAAGAACGCCACAGACGCCGATGCGGAGTCAGCGCCGCTTAATGATAGCGATTTAGAGCAGGTACTGAACCTGGCTTTGGATGTCCTCGACGCGGGTGATTTTCAAGAACGCTGGGAAGTGGCAAAGGTATTTCCTAAGTTGGGAGCGATCGCCATTGCTCCCTTAATTGAGCTTTTGGAAGACGACGAGGCGGATTTAGAGATGCGCTGGTTTGCTGGTCGTATCTTGGGAGAATTTAACCATCCTACCGTCATCACCTCCTTAGTACATTTGCTCAAAACCTCTGAGGATGAAGACTTAACGGCAATGGCAGCAGCAGCCCTCTCCAGTCTGGGTAACTCGGCAGTTGATGCCCTAGCTAGTCTCTTAGCCGATCCAGAGTCACGATTATTGGCTACTCAGTCACTCTCCCAAATCCGCCGCCCAGAAATTATTGCCCCTTTGCTGAGTGTGGTTCACGATCCCGAAGCTTCCGTGCGTTCCACTGCTATTGAAGCCCTCAGTAGCTTCCATGATCCCAGAATTCCCCCTGTCCTCCTCGATGCTTTGGATGACCACGCGGCAGCTGTGAGGAAGGAAGCGGTGATTGGTTTGGGCTTGCGATCTGATCTGTGGGAAGAATTAGACTTACTGAATCGGCTTAAACTGCTACTCTATGACTTCAACCGGGAAGTTTGCCAACAAGCAGCGATCGCATTAGGGCGTTCGGGAACTGATGAAGCCGCTGACGCCTTATTTGACGTACTCAAATCACCAGCAACGCCAGTTCCCTTACAAATCGACTTCGTTCGGGCTTTGGGTTGGGTGAAAACCCCCAAGACATTAGACTATTTGCAGCAGACACTCACTGAGGCATCTGTAGAATGTGCTTTAGAAATTGTCAGAGTGCTGGGACGTATAGAAGAGCCAGTTCTTAAGACGAGAGCGACCCACATTCTCATCGACTTTCTCAACTCGGAATATCCAGCGGCAAAAACAGCCATTATTAAACAAGCTTTGGCACAGGCATGGGGAGAATTAGGAGAGATTGGTGCAATTGATGCTTTAGTTGGGCTATTGGCAGAGCCAACGGATAGTGTCAGACTGCACGCGATCGCTGCTTTGAAAAACTTTCCAACTACCCACCAGCAATTAGAGCAGTTAGCTGCTGATGAGAATCTGACACCAGCACTCAAACAAGGAGTTGCGATCGCACTTGCTGAATGGAAAATCTAATGGCTCAACAGCAACCGTTTTCCCCTACGCGGCTCTGTTGCTTTCTGGTTGATTAATAGGAAGTGTCACTGTGAATGTACTGCCTACTCCAATCTCACTGCTCGCGGCAATTTTGCCGCCATGTATATCCACCGACTGTTTGACAACAGCCAACCCCAGTCCAGTACCCGTTATATTTTTAGCATTGCTGGCTCGATGGAATGATTCAAATATTTTGTGTTGGTCTTCTAGAGGGATGCCAATGCCCTCATCTCGGATCTTAAAAATTGCTTCTGCATCCTGACAGGATAGTTCAAAATGGACAAGGCTACCTTCCGGTGAATACTTGACAGCATTGGATAGCAAATTAGTAAGGATTTGGCGCAGCAGCTTTTTATCTACATAAGCATTTGCGTCTTGGCTTTTACTAATAAACTCAATTGTGTGCTTACCACCAGCACTCAGTTGGATTTCGCCAACCAGTTCCCGGCAGAATTTTATTAGGTCAACTGGGGTTAGGTTTAAGTCTGTTTTTCCAAATTCCACCTTACCAATGAGCAGAACGTCATTTAACAGTTCTGTCATTTTTTTAACAGATTCTTTGATGCGAGAGAAAAATTCACTTTTTTTCTCTCTAGACCATTTCTCGCTGTAACGTTCGAGGATTTGTGAAGAAGCTAGGATGACATTTAGAGGAGTGCGAATCTCATGGGAAACCATAGATACAAAGCGAGATTTAAGTTCAATCAGTTCTCTCTCTTTTTTCAAAGCCTTGCGAATTTCTTCTTCTGCCTGCTTGCGTTCAGTGATATCCCTTGAGTTTACGACTATCTGATTGACATGATTATCAATAAAATTGCTTTTCGATTCTAAATAATGCCAAGAACCATCTTTGTGACGAAACCGATATTCAGAAACTTGTGTATTACCGGGATTGTTTAAACCTTGCTGAAAATGTTCTTTTGCTTTTTGATAATCATCGGCATGAACAAAATCAAAATGATTTTTTCCTTCAAGTTCTTCAGGACTAAAACCCAAAAGGGATTGGGTGGATGGACTTTTATATCTAATTGTTCCGTCGCTTTCTAGAATCTCTATGATGTCTGAGGAATTTTGAATTAGAGTATTCAACTTGGCTTCACTTTCAACCAGTGCTTCCTGCGCCTGCTTGCGTTCAGTAATCTCATTCTGGAGTTTCTCATTCGCCACCTTGAGTTCTAACGAGAGCCGTCGCGATCGCAACAGAACTTCTACTCGCGCCTGCAATTCCAGCTTTTCAATTGGTTTAGTAACCAAATCATCAATATTCTGCCACAGGTGCCGGGTAATCATTTTCACATCTGGGCGAAGCGTGATTAGAAGAAAGGGTAAAAAAACTGGCTGTTCCGCTTTTTTTTTCGCTTGTACCCATTCCCAGAGATGATCCAAAGCGGCACCATCTAGGATACATAAATCGAAAGACTCGTCCAGTAAGGGCACGGCATACCCTTCCCCTACCTCAGAATCGCTCAACAATACCTGATAGTGTATCCCCAGCCACTCCGACAGCAGGCGGCGGTTCTCTGTATGCTCTAAGAGGACTAGAATCCGACTCATCTTTCAATTTCTTAGCAGGCTGCGAATCAGTAAGAGTAACTCTTTAATCACTAGTGGCTTAATTAACATACCGCTGGCTCCGTGGGCGAAGCTCTGTTGTTGAATCGCGACATTTTGTTTAGGCGATAGCACCAGAAAAGGAATGTTTTGAGCACGTAGGCAATCACAACATTCCCAGATGCTACGACCGAACCCAGCAATATCCACCAGCGCCAGATCGATTTCTTTTGAGTTGGTCAAGGCTTGCTCTAATGCTTCAAGGCTACTGGCTTTGAAGATTTGGTACCCCTCCTTACCCAGAAATTGGGCTAGCAGTTCTAGGTTTCGCTCGTTGCGGTCTACTGCCAGTATCAGCGGGTTGTCTTTCAAATTTCATCCTTACTTGGGTGGATCTACCCAATCTGGAGTTCCTCTGAGAATACCGCGCAAATTACTAAGGGGTCTGCCGACTTTGATGCCGTAGCGGGTAATCTCAAACTCGCGCAGGGTTTTCTCAAAATCACTCATCCGTTTCTTGAGTACGCCAATCGCTTTGCGTAGTTCACCTTGCATCTCCAGGTAGCGCAGGAAAACAATGTTGTCTGCCATGTAACTGATACCAATCTCGGTGGGTCGGAAATCGCCAGTTATAGTTTCTACTTCGTTAATCAAAAGAACAGCAACACCCATGTTTTGCAAATATTTGCACAGAGCATGGAGATGGCTAACCAGCTCATCGCCCCGGACGGAGAGGCGATAACCGGAGATACTGTCAATCATGACAATACGTGCCTTTTGCTGCTCTACTTCATAACGCACTAAGTTAGCAAACTCGTCGGGCGTGTAGTGTAGGGGTTCTATTTGTACGACTGAAAGCGTACCGCGCGCCTTCATGGCGTGGACAGGAATGTTGATGGCTTCACAACGGTGTAGGAGGGTTTCCTGGCGCTCCTCAAAAGCATAGATCACTGAACGCTCGCCTCTGCCTGCTGCTTCTTTCATGAACTGGAGTCCCAGCGTGCTTTTGCCGACTCCGCTGGGACCGCTGATGATAGTGATTGTACTGCGCTCGAATCCGCCGTGCAGGAGTTCGTCCAGTTCCGGTACGCCCGAGGAAAGCACCTCAAGTGCAAATTCTTGACCGTACACTTCTGGAATTAAATGGGGGAAGACCTCCATCCCTGTGTGGGTCAGTCGCATTGAGTGGTCACCACTCCGAAAGCCGGAGCCGCGAAACTTGCTCACGCTCAAACTCCGTCCTCCGGAAGCAAAGGTTAGGTGAATGACCCCATCACTCATGAATTGCAGATCGTCGTCAGGAGCCTCCTCGCCGCCTTCGGACGTGAAAAGCACTGTAGCGCCTTGTTCGCGAAGAAAGCGTAGGAAAGACAGCACTTGCTTGCGAAACTGGAAGGCGTCAGGGGATAGGTAACGGAACTGGGTCATCGCGTCCAGAAAGATCCGCTGTGGTTTGAGCGTCTCTACCTGCTCAATGATTCGTTGGGTTGTCGGTTCTCGTTCTACCTCAGCCGGGGAGAAGATGTCGTAGGTCTGGATCTCGGTGAAAAATTGTGAGGAGGGACTCAGGTCAAGAAAGGTAATACCTTTTAGATCAAAACCGAGAGCATCGGCATTCGTGCGGATTTGCTCTGCCGATTCTCCAAGGGTGATATACAAAGACTTTTTGCCTGCCTCTGCGCCAGCTTTGAGAAAGTGCAGTCCGAGAGTGGTCTTGCCAGTCCCTGACTGACCCCGGACTAAATACGCTCGTCCTGGGATAAAACCTCCGTGAAGAACCTCGTCGAAACCAGGAACTCCCGTCGATAGACGGTCTTGAGGCATTTTATGTTTTCCTTTTTTTGTCTGACAAAATTATCTTGAGAAGTCAAGTATCTCAAACAATACTGGCGATTTTCTGGGATGCAGGTCTATAGAAGAGGGA
>DATNPI010000685.1:0-11396 GCA_036703325.1 Coleofasciculaceae cyanobacterium | reverse complement strand
TATGGAGGCTTTGTACTACTTGCGAGGCTAGCCTCTTTTTGCTCAAGTAACCTGTTTGACTGACAAAATTTCCCAAACTCCCCTATACTCAGGCTTCTGAGTTATTGTGCTTGCTCTTGCTAAGACTGTCACTTGGCATGGATTTCCGGGAATCCTATAAGTAAGTCTTCCCTTAATTTGTCAGCCTGGTTAAGCAATATTGAGTGCCATAGCTTGTGATTGACATCCTCCTACAGAAAGGGATAAGACTTGAACATGCAAGCAATCCTCTCGATCCTCTCGCTTCATATAGGGTTAATTAATCATGTGGAAACCTTCTCCAAGAACTGGCACCCTAATTGTTCTATCTGGTCTTTTGGCATTGGGCAGTGTTGCCTGTAGTGGCGACGATTCTGCCAACCTTGCCAGCGAATCTCCGGCTACTGCTTCAACCTCTCCCTCTCCCTCTACTGCCGCAGCGCCTTCCCAGAAGTCCGCTGCATTAATGGTAAAGAAGTCTTCTAAAAAATCCGATACTCCCCCAGAGCAGGAATCCCTGGCAGCATCCGAGGCTTACGACCGAGCGATTGACCTAGCGGCGGGCGCGACGACGATTAGTAAATCGGCAGCGTCCCGCGAAGACTGGAACTTGGTGGCAAGCCAATGGCAAGAGGCAATTAACTTGTTGAAAACCGTGCCCTCTTCTAGTAAACAGCACGGCACGGCACGAACTAAGCTGAACCAATACCAACGTTTTCTAGCGGATGCGAAGGTTCGAGCCACTCCACCCCCGAAAAAGACGCAGCCTGGTGATCTCAATCCCCAGTTTTTCTCCGTCCCCATCAAAGGTCAAATTAATGGAACGCCTATCATTGAGGTTTCCTTTAATGGCTCACGAAAATTTGACATGCTTTTTGATACGGGAGCTAACGTTACGCTGATCACGCGGGAGATTGCACAATCGTTGCAATTGAAACCTCAAGGAATAACACAGATCGCAGTTGCCGATGGTGCAGTGGTGGCAGTTTTCCAAACTTCATTAAAGTCAATGGAGATTGATGGTCGCCTCAAGCGAAATATGTCAGTAGTAGTAGCGCCACCAGCTATGCCAATTGGATTACTGGGGCAAGATTTCTTTGAAGGCTATGACATCACGATTAAACAAGATGTTATCGAATTTCGCAAACGCTGATATCAGGCCTAGTGAATGGATAATGGCTAATTGTTCGTTGCTATTAGCCATTATCCATCAGCCATTCTGCAAAAAGCGATCGCTCAACTCAAGTCCCTTGAGGGTTGCTCGAAGTCATCTAGCATATCTGTAAAGACTTGATTGAGTTCCCCAGTATAACTGTCCGCCCGTGTCAGCGTTTTGGCTGATCTTGAGAAGTACAATTTTATAGCAATGGAGACCTCGTTCAAGTTAGGCAAGCGTAGAGCAATCTGCTGATTGCCAACGGATAGAACTTGAAACCAAGTCGCTATTGTTGGCGGTAGTTCTCTACTGAAACGCAGGGACAATGTCTGGGTCGAGAGAGACTGGGCGTAGCCGGGGGTCAAAAACGGTTCGTAGGTTTTGGCTTCTGGTGTTAGCTGTTTGACGAAGGCTAAACTGACTCCTTGGACAAGCTGCCGTAGTGGGTCAACTTCTTTGCCGATACGCTCTTTAACAAGAGTGCTTCGAGCCAAGGCATCGTTGAGATTGGCTCTGTCGGTCACGCTTAAGTGAGTACCACCAATCGCGGCGAGAAGATACTTGGGGCTTTGTAACTGGGCAAAGGGTCGTAGTTGATGGTCTAGTGAGGGTGCGATCGCATCTTCTGTCCCTGTCAAAACTAAAGTTGGGACACTCACATGAGTCAAACCACTGTTTCCAAATAAACGTCCTGTCATTGGGTTAAGTGCGATTACTTGTACCACCCTCCCGTCCCGCAGTTGCTCCCTGGCATCGGGCAAGTCAGCCGCTGAACACTGAAACCAGTCTGCCGGTGAGCGTCCGATGGGACTGCGATTTTTACAAAATTGCCGCAGTTCCCTTAAGTTCAATTGTCCCCCAGCCAAAGCCAGGGCAGTGAACCCCCCTAGAGAGTGACCAATAACGCTGACTTGTTGAGTATTAAATTTGCCTTCCAGAGGCCCATATTCCTGATTGAGTTTAGCCAACTGGTCTAGTACAAAGCTGACATCTTTGGGGCGGTCAAGAAACTCCGATGCCGATAATAAATCGCCAGGGCTACCACCTAGGGAGACGCCACTCAGCCAAGAAAAATTACTCCCCGGATGCTCTAAGGAAGCGACAGTGAAACCGTAGGAAGCTAGATGCCGCGCTAGGTAAGTTAAAAATTTGCGATCAGAACCAAAGCCGTGGGAGAGAACGATTAATGGTCCTTCGGTATTGTCAGCCCAATAAAGGTCTACAAGAATTGTGCGTTGCCGTTGTTGGTCTTGTAGAATCAGGGTCTGCTCCTGTACGTATTGGTAACCGGAAGCAGCTGGGTCGAAGCGAGGGTTGAATTTCCCACCCTCAGTAACAGTAAGTTCCTGTTCGAGCATTGGGCCAATAGCTTGGCTCTGCCAGTAGGAGGCGTTAAGTTGGAGGGCGATCGCAATTGCCGAAGTTGCATCTATCGTCACGTTCTCCTCTGGGTAAGCCCGCAAGAAACCAATTACAGAAAGACCATTAGCTTGCCGTGCTGCCAAAAACAGCGCTGCCTGTAATTGTTCTACGCTGCTATTAGGGAGCGCCAGACCAATTTTTTCCAGTAGTCGTGCGCCATCCGATGACCGGAGTAAGTCATTGATGAATTTCTCTGTCATGTTGGGGTCGATTTGCAGGTGTCTTGTCAGCACCTGCCGCACTTGTGACGATAGCACCATGCCGTAAGGTTTGAGTGCTGGCGACAACTCCCCAGTATTCGCAAAGTTTTCTAAGTCGCTGATCGCCACAGATTGCTCAAATGGCCCTAATCGTAGGGTCACCCGTTCCGCTGCTCTTGTCGGTGCAGCTATTCCCCAAGAGAGAGCCACAAAAAGCGTAAACACAGCGCCCTGTCCAATTGCCTTGAGTTGGCCTCCCCAACCAACCCGTTTCCCACTGTGAGAATGTCGAGATGCCCTGCAACCAGACAAGTTGAGCTGAAACTTCATAATGAGTAATTTCACCGCTATGTGAATGGAGCTATTAATAATTTTGCTCAAAGCGACCTGATTAGAGTTCTACAAGTTTCCCCCGCAGCTTGGCTAGTTCACACTTCTTGATATATCGCTCATGAAGAGAAGGGGGAGAGAGGGAAGAAGGAAAGAGCGGAAATCCCCAAGAATCAATATGTTCACTTGAAAGTTCATTTCCTTCTTATTTCCAGGAGTGAATTCATAATCCTTACAAATTTTATGGAAAGAGCTATAATACACTAGCTTTTTTCTATCGAAATAAGACAGGGTACATATACTCTGAGTGCCCATATCCGCAAGCAAATAAGAAACTGAAATAATGAAAGGCTGAAGGATGACCGCAGAAGGATGACCTGTGAACTAGAAACTTTGGGGCGCAAAGAAAATTACCTTGCCTAAAATAAAGACGATGCTTTTCCCGTAATGGGCGAGGTATGTACCAGGTCTTATTTCATCCTTCAAACTTCATCAATGTCAAGTCGGTTACCGGATAAACCTATTCAAGACGCACCTTGAGGCGTGGGATGAATTGCTTGAGCTGTGTAAACCAATACCCCAAAATGCCAACAAGTTGAGCTTTTTGAGCATCGGACGCACTCTAGAGCACTCGATCAATGAATACCGACGCAACTAGAAATCAACAATCTCGCTGGCTGCCCTCGCTAGTTCGCCAGCAAGGAAACTTCCTCCTGGCTATTCCAGTAGCTTGTTTAGTTACATCCCTGACGGCTTTTAGCTGGTTGCAAATTAATACGGTAAAAGCTCAATACTGGGTAAGACATACCCAGCAAGTCCGCTTAGAAGCACAACGCTTACTGACAGCACTGCTGGATGCCGAATCGGGAGTCCGGGGGTATGAATTGACCGCTCGTCGGGAATTTCTGGCTGGCTATGAAACGTCGATTACCCTCATTCCCCAGTCCTTAGAGAAACTGACTCAGTTAGTTGTCGATAATCCCTCTCAAACTCAACGAATCCAGCAAATTCGAGAGTTATCAAAAGCTAGATTGACTCTCTTAGAGAACGTTCGCCAGCTTGTCAGTACACAACCAGAGAACCTCACTCGCTCTCCAAAGTTCACGGCTGAGGTGATTGAAGGCAAGCGAGCTATGGATAAGACAAGAGAACAGATCGAGCTGTTTCTAGCAGAAGAACAACGCCTACAGATTAACCGAGACACAGATCTAAGGCAACAGCAGCAGCTAATCTGGCTTGTATTGAGTCTATCAGCGGGTCTCGGCATCGGTGGATCGGTTTTAGCCGCTTACCTGATGAACCGTTTAAACCAAAAACTGACTGAGCGCGATCGCAAATTGCGGGAAAGTGAAGCAAGATATCGCGTTTTAATCGAGAACTTTCCTAATGGTGCAGTGGTTTTATTTAGCCCTGAACTATGCTACCTGATTGCAAACGGCACAGGACTGGCGACAATCGGTTTATCCAAAGGGCAATTAGAAGGCAAAACCATCTGGGAGTTATTCCCACCGGAAACCTGCTCTGTACTCGAACCCATTTATCGGGAGGCGCTTTCTGGTCGTGCAACTACCGCTGAAATTCCCTATGCTGGTCGAATTTACCTGATGTACGCGCTTCCAGTCAGGAATGAAAGTGGCGAAACCTATGCAGGAATGGTCATGACACAGGATATCACCGAGCGTAAGCAGGCGGAGGAGCAACTGCGCGAGAGCGAAGAACGTTACCGCCAGCTGGTGGAATTATGTCCTGATGGAATTTTTATCCAAAGTCAAGGCAAATTTGTCTTTCTCAACCGTGCAGCGATAGAGCTTTATGGTGCAGCCAATGCTGAAGAACTACTTGGAAAATCAGTACTTGACTTCGTACACCCAGAAAATCGGGAAATAGTCAAGGAACGCATTCGACAACTAGGAGAAGAGATTAGCCAAGTACCCCTCATCGAAGAAAAGTGGTTCCGGTTGGATGGGACAGTTTTTCACGCAGAAGTAACAGCTATTCCCTTCAGCTATCACAATGAACCAGCAGCTCAAGTAGTCGTCCGTGATATCACCGAGCATAAGCAATCACAGAGACAACTTGCTCAAGTTAACCGAGCGCTCAAAACCCTCAGCGAATGCAACCAAGCATTAATACGGGCAACAGATGAACCCACTTTACTGCAAGACATCTGCCGGAACATTGTAAAATTTGGCGGCTACCGTGCCGTATGGATTGCCTTTGCAGAGCAAGATGAAGCCAAAAGTGTGCGTCCAGTAGCTCAGGTTGGATTCGACGAAGGATTTCTTGAATCCTTAGAAATCACTTGGTCTGACACTGAACGAGGTCGTGGCCCCACAGGTACAGCAATTCGCACAAGTCAAACCAGCATTGTCCAAAACATCTTAACTGACCCTAGTTACATTCCCTGGCGCGAAGCTGCCATCCAGCGGGGCTACGCTTCCTCAATTGCTGTACCGTTAATCATCAATGCTAAAGTGCTAGGTACTTTAGACATCTGCGCCACCGAAGCCGATGCCTTTGACGAAGCCGAAGTGCAGTTGCTAACAGAACTGGCGAATGACCTAGTTCATGGAATTACAGCGTTGCGTACCCTGATTGGGCGGCAACAGGCAGAGGCAGCACTGCGTGAGAGTAAACAGCGCTTAGACGGCATTCTCAGCTCTATCCAAGATGTCGTGTGGTCGGTTTCAATCACCACGGATGAAGTACTCTACCTCAACCAAGCCGCCGAGAAAGTTTATGGACGCCCCACCCAAGAGTTCTTGGATAACCCCAACCTCTGGTTAGAAGTGGTTCATCCAGAAGACTGGGAACGGGTCATTACCTCGAATCAAGCCACTCTGGAAATGGGCGGCAAAGACATAGAGTATCGCATCTTGCGACCTGATGGTGAGGTACGTTGGCTGCATGAGCGATCGCGTGTGACTCACGATGAGCAGGGTACACCAATCCGACTTGATGGTATTGTCACCGATATCACACAGCGCAAGCAGGCAGAGGAAGCACTCCAAGACAGTGAGACTAAATTCCGCGCCTTTCTGCAATCGGCATCAGAAGCAATTATTATCTCTAACGCCAATGGCGAAATTGTGGTTTTTAACGCCAAAGCCGAAGAATTGTTCGGATATGCCGATACGGAAGTTTTAGGACGCACCATTGAGTTCTTGATGCCGGAACGATATCGCCAATCCCATGTTGGACATCGCGCGGCTTATCAAGCCCACCCAAGCAAGCGTTCAATGAGCGGTACGAAGAATTTGTTTGCTCGACGCAAGGATAAAACAGAGTTTCCAATTGAAGCGGGACTCAGTTTCATTAAAACAAAAGACGGCACTTTTGTGATGACGTTTCTGACAGATATCACAAAGCGCAAGAAAGCAGAAGACGAGATTAGAAGACTCAATGAAAACCTGGAACGCCGTGCCGTCGAGAGTGAGACGCGATTCCAGCAAATCGTAGAACTAGCCGAGGAAGGGATTTGGGTAATTAATAGTGAAGCCAAGACAACTTATGTCAATCAGGCAATTGAGAGGATGCTTGGTTATTCTGAGTCAGAAATGTTGGGGTGTTATCTTTCTGACTTCCTAAGTGAACCGGAACAGAAAAGATGCTGCCCTCTAATCAATTCTGCAAGCCTTAGCCAGGTTGAACGATGCGAACTGAAGTTAAAAACTAAAACCGACAAAGACGTGTGGGTCTATATGTCTGCCAGTCCCGCGCTCGATGAGAATGGGCAGATGTTATGGTCTTGTGTCTTAGTCTATGACATCACCGAACGCAAGCAAGCGGAAGAGCAACTGCGTGAAAGTAGCGAGAGAATTAGTCTCGCTAATGCCGAGTTAGCCAGAGCAACGCGCCTCAAGGATGAGTTTCTGGCAAACATGAGTCACGAGTTGCGAACCCCCCTCAACGCGATTCTTGGTCTTTCTGAAGCTTTGCAAGAAGAGGTATATGGTGATTTGACCCCGAGGCAGCGCAAGTCAATCGTCACAATTGAGCAAAGCGGTCAGCACTTGCTTGAGTTAATTAATGACATTCTTGACCTCTCAAAGATCGAATCCGGGAAAATGGAGCTGGAAATTGCCTCGGTTTCTCTTGAGAATCTCTGTGAGTCGAGCTTGACGTTTGTCAAACAGCAAGCACATCAGAAAAGGATCAAGCTCAATTTCAAGGTGGCTGCGGGAATCGAGGAAATTGAACTTGATGAACGCCGTATGCGGCAAGTTTTGGTGAATCTGTTGAGTAATGCCGTGAAATTCACCCCAGAAGGCGGCGAAGTCAGCTTGGAAGTCGAAGCCGACTCGGACGGCGAAAGCTTACAGTTGAGTGTAATTGACACGGGAATTGGAATTGCGTCAGAAAACCTCAATCAGCTTTTTAAAGCGTTTGTGCAGTTAGATAGCAGTCTCTCCCGTCGCTATGCAGGCACGGGTTTGGGTTTGGCACTAGTGCGGCGGATTGTAGAAATACATGGTGGCAGCATTTCCGTAGAGAGCGAGGTAGGGCAAGGAAGTCGATTCACTATCAACCTTCCTTGGAAGGAGCCAGATCGGATAACGCCATATCTTGAGGAAAGAGAACCAGAGAACGTGGAATTGCCGATTGTTCACAAAGCCTTAATTGTTGAAGACTCAGAGACGGCGGCTAGGCAGATCGCTCGCTACTTGGCTGAACTGGGTGCGGCTGTCGAGATTCATCCTCAGGGTGAAGGCACTATCGAGGCAGCGCTAAAATACAAACCAGATCTAATTATTCTGGATCTCTTGTTGCCCCATCTTTCTGGCTGGGAGGTTCTGGATCAGCTGAAGGCGAATCCTGCTACACAGCACATTCCGGTACTGGTTGTTTCTGTAGTGGATGAGCGATCGCAAGCTATGGTACTGGGAGCATCTGACTATCTGCTGAAACCCATCTCTCGCCAGCAGTTGCATTCTGCTTTGAGCAGAATTTTGCCGGAATCCAGTCAGAGAGACAATGGCGAAGCAGGAACGAACTTCCTTCGCACAGCTTTGGTTATGAGTCCCAAAAATGAGCGACAGTTACCCCTGATTTTACTAGCAGAGGACAACGAAGCGAATATTTCTACAATGATGGATTACTTGCAGCTTCATGAGTTTCGGGTGAGGGTAGCAAGAAATGGCGTCGAAGCTGTTCAGATGGCAAAGCAGGAAAAGCCGGATTTGATTCTAATGGATATTCAAATGCCACAGATGGACGGGTTGGAAGCAACCCGCCAAATTCGCGCTGAAGCTGACCTGGCTACCATTCCGATTATTGCTCTAACGGCACTTGCTATGCCAGGAGATCAAACGAGATGCAAAGCAGCTGGTGCAACGGATTACCTGACTAAGCCAGTCGGTCTAAAAAAGCTTACGCACACTATTGCTCAACATATTAATTCGGTAGCTAATGGTTAATGGCTAATAGCTAATGGCTCATGGTAACTAGTGCAGCGTGGCAGAAATAACTATCCAGTTGAAAAAGGTTAAAAAGATTACTATACAAGCTTTCTCGCCTTCTGCCTGGTCACTGAGCGTGTCGAAGTGCTGCCTTCTTGCACTAGCCGTTTCAATGAACAATAAACAATTAGCAATGAACAATGGACAAGAAAACTTCTGTATTAGTTGTTGATGATGAGCCAAATGGGTTTGATGTCATTGAAGCGCATTTGTACCGAGAAGGTTACGACTTACTGTATGTCTCTAGCGGCAAGGAGGCTTTGAACCGTTTAGATACCATTGAACCGGATGTCATCTTGTTAGACGTGATGATGCCACAGATGGATGGGATAGAGGTTTGCCGCCTGATTAAGTCCGATCCTTGCTGGAAACACATTCCTATCCTGATGGTGACAGCACTGAATTCCAAAGATGATCTGGCGCGATCGCTTGATGCTGGTGCTGATGATTTTTTGACAAAACCTGTCAGTGGTGTCGAACTCCGAGCACGGGTGCGATCGATGTTGCGCATCAAGCAGCAGTATGATGCACTACAAGCAACGCTGCAACTGAGAGAAGACCTCTCTAGCATGATTGTGCATGACTTGAGAAACCCGCTCACGAAAATTATGGTGAGTGGCAGCTTGTTAATGGACAACAACTTGGGGGAGGGAGAACTTAAGATTATTCAACTGTTGCTTTCAGCAGGACGACAACTCAATTCCATGATCAATGACTTGTTGATCATGACGAAGATGGAGTCGGGAAAAATGATACTCAATCGTGTTGAAGTCGAACTCAATGAATTGGTAGCCAAAGATTTGTCTGATTTTTCTAGCATTGCCGCCTCAAAAAATATTCAATTAAAGCTCCAGCTACCAGAACAGGGCGCTCCCGTCTCAGTCGATGCCAACCTGATACATCGCGTTATCGATAACTTACTCTCAAATGCACTTAAGTTTTCTCCTCGCAACGGTACAATTACCTTACAGGTTGATTATCCAAGTGAACCAGTAACTGGAGAGTCAGTACCAAAGCAGGCAACAATTCGGATCGTCGATGAGGGCATCGGCATCTCTGAAGAATTTAAGGAACGAATCTTTGATAAATACGAAGTGGGAAAACCTATACGCGGAGTTACCCAAATTGGTCTAGGTTTAGCTTTTTGCAAAATGGTTATTGAAGCCCACGGTGGAACGATATTTGTAGAAGACAATAAGCCTAAAGGGACAATATTTACTGTGGTGCTTTAGCTTTTCTAGGAAAGTTATATAAGTTTTATCAAAAAAGTAAACTTCTTAAATACTCCTAACATTTTCTCTGTCAGTAAGTATAAATTTAGCTTAAAGATTATGTAAATATACCATGAATAACCTGACAAATTATGCTGTTGTCGGTAATTATTAGGTTGTCTCTTTAGAAATGAAATCGCCTAGCTACAGGATACTTAGGTGCCATACAAAGGCTTACACCATGAAAAAGCACTTCAAGCAAATAACAATAGTTTTTTCTATGTTATTCTTGCTAGGGTTACTTATTCCTTTCTCTCTCCAGGCGTCTCCTCCGGGATTCTATGTCGAGGGACGTAATCTTCATGCTAAAGATGGAGAAAAAGTTGTCCTACGCGGGGTAAATAGAATGGCTGTTTGGGCGGAACCAACCGGTCAATTTAGCTTACCTCAAATTGAAAAAACTGGTGCGAATGTTGTTCGAATAATGTGGATGATGGGCAAATCCGCAGAAGAATTTGATGAAATCGTCAGGAATACTCTTAAATTAGGGATGATTCCGATGATTCAACTTCATGATGCAACCGGGAACTGGAGTAAACTTCCGGAGATAATAGATTACTGGCTTAGGCCAGCCACAGTAGAAGTAATCAAGCGTCATGAAGAGTATTTATTGGTAAACATTGCTAATGAGGCTGGAGGCGATGTTTCAGATGAGGATTTTAAAGAAACATATAAATCAGCAATCACTAGGATGAGAGCCGCAGGTATACATGTTCCTCTTATTATCGATCCATCAAGCTGGGGCAGAAATATAGAGCAACTGTTCAATACAGGTCCCTGGTTACAAGAACAAGACCCTGACCATAACTTAATGTTTTCGGTTCACTGGTGGCACAGTGATAATAATAAGGAAAGGATAACGACGGCATTGGAGAAGTCGGTTGCCTTAAACCTTCCTTTAATTGTTGGAGAATTCGCACATAAAGAAGTAGGTTGTAAAGGGACTATCGCTTATCAGCATATTCTGAAAGAGTGTCAGCGATTAGGAATAGGATGGCTGGCCTGGGAATGGGGAGGAGAACCCCATAATAGTGATTGCCGCGAGATGGATATGTCACCGACTGGGCTTTTTGACGATTTGGAAAGGTGGGGGAAAGAGGTTGCAGTAACCGATCCAAACAGCATAAAAAATACATCAATTCGACCTAAATTTATCCTTAACAAAGCGAGAAGATGAGTCTCATTCCTCTCCAGGTAGGGGAGGAACAAATTGTGGCACCGTCAGGACTTACGCATTTTAACGAAATTATGTCATTCTAAACCCAGGGATAGCGAAGTGAAAAATCTCCGAGATGCTTCACTACACGGAGCCTGCCCTCGAACGAAGTGAAGGGTTTCGTTCAGCATGACACTCAGGCGTTGCGTAAGTCCTGACCGATTTACCCCCAGCTTAGTTCACCTAACACACAACTTAGTGTTCTTCCTGTAACCTCTATTTGGCTAGATACGATTCACCAGCATCTAGATCTAGCAAAAAGGTTGGCAGTTTTTGGAAAAAATCCCATAATAGGACACTCGGTATAAGGCGCTTCACGTAAAA
>DATNPI010000682.1:0-17715 GCA_036703325.1 Coleofasciculaceae cyanobacterium | reverse complement strand
CTGGTTGATTCCCCCCTCCTTGTTTCCCACCTTGGTAAGCCGTGCTTGCGCCCGATGATACATCCAGGCTGCCAGAGACGATGGTCGTCCCAGCTTCTACTGGGATACTCATTAGAGCATCACTTAGCTGCACTTTGCCCGGTGAGGAAACAAGAAGTTTTGTCTCTACACTGCCTCCTACTCCCGTCAGCAACGTTGGTAAATCCTGAGGACTAATCGGCAACTGCTGCCCATGTGTGTCACGAGGTGGAGCAATCTCTAAACTCAGCAGGTGTCCACGTTGGCTAATCTTGAGTAAATTCTCACCCTTTACCGACGCCAGTGTAATCGTCCCCGATGGTGCTGTTAGCTGCCCGGTATTAATCACATTGCCCGCGAGTAAGCTTAAATTTTGTCCCGGTGAGACGACCAGATTGGCGGCGTTGATAATCACTCCCGCTTGAGACTGGTCAAACGCCAATTGAGTGGGGATGCCGATTAAGTTTTGGTAGTCATTGTGTGCTGTGGCGTTGAACCAGCGATTCTGTCCAAAGCCAATACCTGTAGCGGTAGTGGCAGTAAAGGAAGCTGGAACATTGAGTTGGGCATTGGCACCAAAGACGATGCCGGCGGGGTTGATCAAGAATAAGTTGGAGTTGCCCCCACTCACCTGAATTAGGCCGTTAATGATTGAAGCATTACCCCCAACTACCCGCCCCAGGATATTGCTAATTGCAGGATGCGACAAAAAATTGGCAGTTTGGCCCGCATCGAGTCCAAAGCGCTCAAAAGAGTGGAACAGATTCGCCCCATCCCCGGAGAGTCTTCCACCGTGGATATCTAAGCGGTTACCAGCTGGGGTAACTTGAGTGCCAGCACTATCTGCTGCTGGTGTAATTGATTGAGCGAGTGTAGGGGACGTTGCGTGAAGCCAAGTTATCCCAAAAGGAATTGCTCCTGCCAGGGAAACCAGAAAAGACAACCAGTCAAAGTGCAGCCGGATAGATTTCATGAGCAGGTAACCCCTTTAGCGCTCCATAGCTTTCCCTCGCCGTCAATCTACTTTTACCAAAGGGCAATCAAAAACTAAAAAAAGTTGTTTTTTGTAAAGTTATTCAATTTTTGCTTGCCCCGATAAATCAGATTTCTGTAACATTAGCTACAGAAAAATAATTGATTTATCCTCTGCTAAAAGGGCTTGGCGTTAGTACAGTTTGTACGGCAACAGCATAGTTTGCTTACACGCTTCCAATCTCAAGCGTTTGCCTAAGCAGTGGGTAGCTTAAGGACATAAGCTCATGAAACTCGATTCCCGTAAACCAGAAGTTAGCCTACCGCTGCGCCTACATTCTCAGAATTGGTATAGCAAGTCTGATATCAGTACAACTGAACCAGAGTGGCACGCTTCAACTTGGGTGCAGCTTCAAGAACTACCCAGTCCCTACAGTCATGACGAAGCACTGTTATTGTGCCAGCATTCTGAAACTGAATGGATCGTTTGGATTCCAGAACATGGTGAAATGATTCTCCATCAAAATCAGTTTTGCAAAAGCTGTTGATGAAAGAGGAGGAGAGGGGGAGCAGGAAAGAAAATTCCGCCCAATTCCGGAACAAATCAACCACTCTCTCAGCCCCTCACCCCCTCTCTTATCAAGGCGCTAACCACGCCAGAATGCCCTTAGCAATATTCTTTTGCAGCGGTTTGCGCAAGAGCCAACCTGACAAAACTCTACGTAAAGCCCAGCGAGTAATGGTTGGTGAGAGCAAACGCAGCAGGCGTTTCAATACTACTTGTAATAGCCAGCACATCACTACTGGTGCCAACAGTAGCCAGGGGTTAGCCGCCATTAACGACCATAGAAAAGGAATCACTGTAGCCGCAACAATCAGCAACGATAGCCCCCAAGACAGCTGATTTAACCTCAGTAACGTCCTCAGACGCAGTTGACTCATTAGCTGTTCGATTAACCAGTAGTGAGCAGAAGCAATCCGGCGGCAAAAGTTGGGACGTTCTAGACAGTCGCTCTTGATTTGGTGAAATATATCTCCATCAGCCGAAATTACGCTCCGCATCAGCGCCTCCTCGGAACCACTTCGCAGATAGTAGGTGCAGAACGTTAATCCCGATTGTAAGTGGTTATCTTCCTCCAAGAGGGCGTAATAGCGCAAATCAGTCAGCAACTCGCGGGAAATGTGGAGGTGGCGACCTGTGTGTTGTGCTTGTTGGATTTTTTGGAGAATGTCTTTATCTAGGTTGAAGCGAATACCGTGAATTAGGAATCGCTTGCGAGCAACTTTTTCTTTATCAACTTTGATGTACGATTCCAAATTCAGTCCGTCACGGTCGGAAGCTTTTTGGGAGTGCTGTCGGTAAAAATTATGCCCCACTGAAGAAACGCTCTACCCTTGCCCTTTTGGTTTTGATGAACCCCGTTGGAGCGTCGCCTGCACCAGATCAATGATAAATTCCAACAGCCCGCGCCATTGCTTTTGACCTGCGATGACGCCGTCTCTGTGGATTTGTAGAAGCATTTCTCGATGAGGATGGTCAAAAATCTCCTGAGAGTAGCGGTTGATCACCTCGCCATCTAGCTGAAGCACAGTTTGGGCGTAGATCATATCAGTTGTCACCGCCTTATGGAGAACGTCTGGTTTGACATTACCTGGTAGCTCATCCTGTTTTCTGAGTAGTGCCTTATTTCGACTATCCAGTGCGGCTTTCAGTTCACTAAGCTTACGCAAGCTGCGCAAGAAACGGTAGTCATGGAGAAGTGCTTGCGCCTTGAAAATTTCTTCGGGACTTGTGGGTCTAATGGGGTCTGGTAGTCGCGTTTGCATTTCATGCAATTCTACCGTTGGATTGGTGAGGATTTGATTATCCTCTTTTGCCGAGTCCAGGATGCTTTGATCGTAAAACTCGGATTTAGGGTCGCTCAGGAGTAGTGTGTACTCCAGTTCCATCGTTTTGCGTAAGTCAATGTAGCGATCGCGTAGAGACTCGTGAATTTCGTGTCGTTCAAGATAGTCTTCAGATATCGGATAAATATCCCGGTAGGCTTCCCAGGCAACGAACTTGTCTCCGGTAATGCGCTCCACGACCATCGTGTTGACTTCTAACGCCGTGATGTCGATCAGGACTTCCCCTAACGACTGCAAAAATTCATCCAGGTTTCGACCCAAACCAGGAGTAGAACGTCTGCTGTTGGGTGCTGGTAAGTCTGTAATTTCTCTTTTGTTTCGATTTCTGGCATTAGTCACAGTCCTCAGCCTCCCGACTTCTAATTGTTCTGGTTTGGAAAGCGACTTGGCGGAGGTGGTGGTGGCACTCTTTTTCCAATCGGCTTTGGCTTAACTTCCAAGTCATGCTCAGACACCGCCAGTGGATCGGACTCTTTACTCAAATCTCCCTTCTCAGCATCTTCTAGAGAAGCAGAAAATTCATCAACTTGCATCTGAGTAAATAACGTCTCTTCCCTAGCATCCGCACTATTGTTATCAGGTTTTGTTGGGTCAGACTGAGTCTGTTGTGGCTCAGGTTCTCCAAACAAATCTCCCGTCAGATCGCGATCGGCGTTCTGTGACGGCGTCGTCTTCTCAGGTATTTGTGAAAAGCGATCGAATTCCTCACCTGAACCTTTTTCTGTGGAGGAATCTGTAATCAGGTTTTCGCTTAAATCAGGATTTTCAGTTTCGTCGAAAGCTATCCCTAGGTCGGTCAAGTCTTCTAGAGAGTCAGATGATTCATCGCGAGTGCCTACAGTATTGGCTTCTACATCTATGAAAGCTGAATAGGGTTCTAGTTCCTCAGCCGCGAACTCATCCCAGTCCTCATCGTCTTCTCGGTTCGATACCGATCCACTAGGCGTCGGTGCTGCTACAAAGGGATTGGAGTCGTCTACTAAGTCCCCCCAGTCATCATCTTCTCCCAGATCCAGTGACTCTAGATCGCTAACCGGAACGGGTTCATTTTGTAGAGGCTCTGGCTCTTCCACAACCCAGTCATCCCAGTCCTCGTCCTCTTCCAGCTCCAATGACTCCATACTAGGAATTGGTTGACCTTGGCTAGGCTCCGGTTCTTCTTCTATTAAGTCCCCCCAGTCATCATCGAATTGGACGTTTGAGGCCTCAAGGTTCGGTTCGGCTGATACCGGATGCGGCTCAACATCTTCCTGAGTCAGAGTTTCCCCATGCTGATTTACCAGTGAATCTGGTACTGCTGGGTTAGGCTCCGGTTCTTCTTCAACCCAGTCTTCCCACCCCCAGTCATCATCGAGTCGGGAGTTTGAGGCCTCAATGTTTGATTGGGCTGATACCAGAGGGGACTCTAAATCTTCCTGAACAGGAGTTCCCAAATCCTGACTCACTAGTGAATTTGATGCTGATGGCTCAGGCTCCGGTTCTTCTTCTATTAAGTCTCCCCAGTCATCATCCAATTGAGCGTTTGGCGCATCAATGTTTGGTTGGGTTGATGTCGGTGTTGACTCTATTTCTTCCTGATTAGGAGTTTCCGCATCCTGGCTGATCGGTATATTTGATACTGCTGGCTCAGGCTCAGATTCTTCTTCAATTAAGTTCCTCGGGTCGTCATCAAGTTGGGAGCTTAATGCTTCGATGTTCGCTTTTGGTGATGCCGTAGGTAACTCTTTTTCTTCCTGAGTTAGACTTTTCCAATCCTGATTTACCAGTGAAGCTGATACCGATGGATCAGGCTCTGGTTGCTCTTCAATTAAGTTTCTTGGGTCTTCATCGAATTGAGAATCTAAAGCGTTTGGATTAGATGGCGGCGCGACTGGTAAAGACTCTAGTAAATCCAATACAGAGTCGTCCCAATCGTCCTCATCAGCTTCCGAGTCTAACGCTTCTCTACTATCTGTCGATATCGTCGCAAACAAACCAGGTTCTTGAGAAAGCGGTAGTGGTTCTTGGGGGATATCTACGTGTGTTACTGTGTCTGTACTCAAAATAGAACCCTCAACCACCGGCTCCTGAGGCGCGATGGCTAATCCAGCTTCAGCGACCTTCTGGGACGGTGGTAATAGGTGATTCTCTAAACTTGGTAGTTCAGGCTCAATAACGGAAGGAGTTGCTGATTGGTAACGCATGGCTACCAAAACCTCAAAAAGCTTTTGCAAACTTTTGAGGTTGTTCTTAATGATTTTGTTGCTGTCAGCAACTTGCTCAAGATGGAATTGCCGCAGTTCCCTGAAGCGGCCATTAGCGATAAACTGGTCGCCAATTTCGTTTTCTATAGCACCTTCTATCAAATTGATGCGGGTGCGCAGGCGATGACCCGGTTTGGCTTCGGTTTCCTCAACAGCGTCCGGCTGGGAAGCTACCCAAGTGGTAATTTTCAACTCAGTAGCATCGCTAAGTGCTATGGCAAGAGCCTCACGGATGTTGCCTATCTTGAGTTGTTCTCTAAAGTCATCGCTCGATGCCATAATGTTTTCCCCACTGAGATCGGGTGGTTCGCCTACAAAGAAAGTGCAAAAATTTTCCAGAGTCTCTTCAGCTTTTACAGCAAGTTGTCTTGACTAGGAGAAAGGACTGGAGTTCCATCCTCATAGCGCTGTGACACTTGCGGCAGTCTGGATAAGGTGGTGGTTAGTACGGTAAATAGTTCTTGCAAGTTTTCCAGATTCTGCTGGATCATCTGGGGCCCTTCTTGAACCTGCTCCATGTGAAATTGCCGCAGTTCGGTGTAAGGGCCGTTGCCAATGAACTGTGTGCCGACTTCGTTATCGATGTCACCATTTACGATATTCAGGCGGGTTCGCATTCGACAATCAGCTGGGGGTTGGTCTGCCTCGATTGAGGTCTTATCCTCTGAGTTAGATGAAGACACCCAGGTGGTAATTTCCAACTCAACAGCTTGACCCAGTGCCAGGGTGAGGGCATCAGCTATCTTGCCTGCCTTGAGTTGTTCTTTAAAGTCGTCGCTGGTTGCCATACGGTTTCGATTGCCTCAAGCTGTGCAGTTAGCTCGAATATTAGCCCAAGAAGTGCTTTGAATATACCAAACCTCAGCCTAACCTTCAAAAATTTCTCTCTTTGTTAGTAGACGAAAATCCGGCTTCTAACCTTCAACTCCTGATTGCCAGAAGTCGGTGACTTCATATCCTAGCTCATGCAGCATCTGGCGCAGAAGCGGTAGGCTCAGACCAATGACATTGCTGTGGCAGCCTTCTAGCTTTTCAACGAAAAGTCCCCCTCGACCTTCTAGAGCGAAGCATCCAGCACATTTGAGGGGTTCTCCGGTAGCTACATAGGCAGCGATCGCGCGATCGCTCACATCAGCGAAATAAACTCGTGTAATTCCACAGCGTACTATGGTTTTGTCTTGAGATAAGTCAATCAAGGCATGACCCGTGTAGAGTTCTCCCACAGTCCCTCGCATCAGCTGCCAACGAGCGATCGCTTCTTCTGGATCAGCAGGTTTACCGTGAATCTCGCCCCTCACGCTCAACACCGAATCACAGCCCAACACCAAGGCGTCACTAAATTGACTCGCAACAGTCTGAGCTTTATGCAGCGCTAGAGTCTCAACCAAAGCGGCTGGTTCACTCAGCTGAATTTGAGATTCATCAAAGTCGCTTTGGCGAACTACTGGTTCAATCCCAGCAGTTTGTAACAAGCGTTTACGAGCTGGCGAAGCGGAGGCTAATACAAAAGTTGGGACACCCATAATCTCCAGAAGTTGAGGACGCTTTGCGTCTTGTGTCAGAGGTAGTAGTTCACATCAATTATCACCAATCAATTCGTATAAGAGATATGGGGATAAGGATACCCCCTCACAAAAACAATTGCCGTGTCAGGCATCCTTATCCTCTTTTGGCTTGGGTAGCCTGGAGATTAACTTCCGAACCAAGTCAGATTTACTAACCCCTTGCTTGGTAGCCTCTTGTTGTAGCTGTCTGTCTTCATATTCGGAAAGCCTGATATTTAGTTGAACTGGTCTTGTCATCTGTAAAGCAATTGCTATACACTAACGGTAGTTTAACATTATTTTGTATATGGCAAAAGAGCATTACTACATCCCGAAGCAACCAATATTTAAATGGTTGAGAAAGCCAATCGTTTGGTGCAAAACGGTTACACGGGTTAAAAAGCTCATAAAAAAGTATGGTGATTCGGGATTAACATATCACTACGAAAGAGATGGAACCTGCTTTGAAGTTAGTGGCATTGAAGTTAAGGAAAGTAACACTGTTAGATACAATCGCCATTTATGAGTAGCCAGCTATACACAGTCAAGAAACTGGATCTATCTCACTCAAAGCAGTTGGACGAACTTGCCAGAGCCGCAGGCGAGTTATATACTTGCATCCTCGTTAGCTACTGGCGAGTTGTCCGCAAAAAGAATATTTTCTTAAGTCAGTATGGCATGGAGAAATGGCATACAAGTCATCATCTCCACGCCCATTCCTCAGACGCAATTGCTGGAAATTTCTATGCAGCAATTAAGTCGGCTCAGGAACGGAAAAAATCCGGAGATACTGAAGCAAAATCCCCTAAGCGACGGAAGTGGTTTTACAAGATTACTTGGAAATCTAGTGCTATCCGCATCAAGAACAGCAAACTCATCTTGTCTAATGGCAAGGGCAAACAGCCGCTAGAAATTGAGTGGAAATGGGATAAGCAAAAACAAGTCGAGATTGGCTGGAAAAAGTCAGGTGGTTATCAACTTAGAGCCACCTACGTTATTGAGCCAGAGCCTCAGGTGGTAGGCGATAAAGTTGCAGGTGTAGACTTGGGTGATTTGCGTAGCGCTACTATCTATGATGGCGAGAACACTTTTATCTATAGTGGTCGCTTGCTTAGGTCATTAGTGCGCTACCGTAACAAAGTAACAAGCAAGCTTCAAGAGCTAATCTCTAAAACCAAAAAGGGTTCTAATCGTCGTAAGCGACTGGTCAGAACCAAGAAAAAACAGTTAGCTCTCATTGAACGGAAAGTTAACGATATCCTGCACAAGCAAACTACGCACATTGTTTCCACACTCCAACACAGAGGTGTGCAAACGCTAGTGATTGGCGACATTCGGAATATCAGAAAAGCAATCGACTATGGTGCAAAAGCCAACCAAAAGTTGCATAGCTGGTCGTTTGGTAAGTTCCGTTTTATGCTTACCTACAAAGCTCAAAGAGTAGGCATGAAGGTTGTGTTACAGGATGAGAAATATACTTCTCAGACCTGTCCACATTGCGGTAAACGACACAAACCCAAAAACCGCACCTACAAGTGCAAGTGCGGTTTTGAGTTCGATAGAGATGGCGTAGGAGCCATCAATATCAGAGCAAAGTATCTGGGGAATTTCGGTTCCCCCGTAGTTGGGGTTTTAATGGCGTCCCCCATTGGAGTAAGGTTCCGTCCTCATCTTCAGTGTAGCTCTCAGCTCCGAAGAGTGAGCTGTTAGAATCCCCGCCCTTTAGGGCTGGGGAGTACGTCAATTGAAAACTATGCCAAATCTTGGTTCCAAAACTTTTAAAAAGGTTCCACTTCGCCTTGTCCTGGTGGTACCGTTTGTTCTGCAAATCTCAGCCGCCGTGGGACTGGTGGGGTATCTCTCCTTCAGAAACAGTCAGCTGGCAGTCAATGACTTGGCTCATCAGCTGATGAACAAAGTCAGCAGACTCGTCGCTCAACACCTTGATACCTACCTGACAACCCCTCATCAAATTAATCAGATCAATGCCGATGCTATAGAACAGGGATTACTAGACTTACGAGACTTGCCAAGAATAGGGCATTTTTTCTGGAAACAAATGCAATTGTATGATTTTAGCTATATCAACTATGGGCTAGTAACAGGCGAATATGCAGCGGCCGGGCATTTGGAAGGTGATGTTAAGGTCTCCATTAGTGAAACTTCCTCTAATACCAATGGGAAAAACTACAATTACGCCACAGATAGCCGGGGAAATCGCACCAAGATGATAGCGGTCTATGATGACTACGATCATCGAACAGAAGCTTGGTATATAGATGCCGTTAAGGCAGGTAAACCTGTGTGGAGTCAAGTTTACTTGTGGGATTCGACTCCAGAATATGTAGCGATCGCTGCAAGCCGTCCCATCTACGACGACAGCAATAAGCTTATTGGTGCGATAAGCGTCGATCTCCTTCTGTCAAATATCAGTGATTTCTTACGCAAATTAGAAACTAGCCCGTCAGGAAAAACCTTTATTGTAGAGCGCAACGGGTCGATAATAGCTAGTTCGAGTTCCGAAAAACCCTTCACTAAAGACAAGGGCAAAGCGCAACGCCTCAATGTCTTAAACAGTAGCGATTCCTTGATTCAAGCTACAGCTCAGTATTTGCAGGCAAAGTTTGGCAACTTTAGAGAGATTAAGGATAGCCAAGAACTTGACTTTAAGCTCAAAGGCGATCGCCAGTTTGTCCAAATCACACCTTGGCGTGACAAATTCGGTCTGGACTGGTTAGTGATTGTCGTAGTGCCAGAAACCGATTTCATGGCGCAAATCAACACCAACACCCGCACCTCCATCTTGCTGTGTCTAGCGGCTTTAGTGCTGGCTACGGTGCTGGGAATCTACACTTCCCGATGGATTGTTCAACCTATCCTTCACTTGAGCGAAGCTAGTCGCGCGATCGCCTCTGGCAACCTCGACCAAAGAGTCGATGTTAAAGGGGTCAAAGAACTCCGTGTTTTAGCGAAGTCCTTTAACCGCATGGCAAGACAACTCCGGGAATCTTTCACCGCCCTAGAAAAAACCAATGAAGACTTAGAAAAGCGGGTTGAAGAAAGAACTGCCCAGTTAAAAGCAGCCAAAGAAGCTGCCGATACAGCAAACCAAGCCAAAAGCGAATTTCTGGCAAACATGAGCCATGAACTCCGTACCCCCCTCAACGGCATTCTCGGCTATGCACAAATCCTGCAACGGGATAAAACTGCTACTCCCAAACAGCAGGACGGACTCAGCATTATTCGTCAGTGCGGTTCCCATCTCCTGACCCTGATTAATGATGTTTTAGACATCTCCAAAATTGAGGCACAAAAACTCGAACTCTATCTGAAAGCTTTTCAGTTTGAGACCTTCTTAGAGGGAGTTAAGGAAATCTGTCGCATCAAAGCTGAACAAAAAGAAATTGATTTCACCTATCAGCCACTTAACCGTCTTCCTTCTGCCATTTATGCCGACGAAAAACGCTTGCGTCAAGTTTTAATTAACCTTTTAGGCAACGCTATCAAGTTTACTGACCAAGGTGGCGTGACGTTTAAAGTCGGTGTGGTAACTGATTCCCCAGAATTTCTTCATCCGTCAAACCCACCAGACGCACAATCACAGACAACTAATAACCAACAACTAAGCATTCACAAAATTCGCTTTCAAGTTGAAGATACGGGAGTTGGCATGGTTCCTGAACAATTGGAGAAAATCTTTCTGCCCTTTGAGCAGGTGGGAGATAGCGCACACAAGTCAGAAGGTACTGGCTTAGGACTGGCCATCAGTCGCAAAATCGTAGAGATGATGGGCAGTGAAATCAAAGTCGAGAGTACCTATGGGAAAGGTAGCAAGTTTTGGTTCGACCTCGACTTGAGGGAAGCCACAGACTGGATGGAGTCTGCTTCCCTCGAATCCAGGCAAACTGTGGTGGGTTACCAAGGAGAAAAACGGAAAATCTTGATTGTAGATGACCGTTGGGAAAATCGCTCCGTGATTGTCAATATGCTAGACCCGATTGGCTTTGAGGTCATTGAAGCCGGGAATGGACAAGAGGGTTTGGAAACAGCTTATGAATGTCAACCGGATTTGATTATTACTGACCTGGCAATGCCTGTGATGAATGGTTTTGAGATGACCCAACGATTGCGAGAATCACCAAGCTTTAGAAATACCATCATTATTGCCTCCTCTGCCAGTGTGTTTAGTTTCGATCGCCAACAAAGTCGTGAGGCAGGGTGTAATGATTTTGTCCCCAAGCCGGTGCAAAGCGAAGAGCTACTCAACCAATTACAAAATTACCTAGATCTGGAATGGATTTATGAACCTAAGGATGGATTGGCTATTCAGACTCAAGATGTTTCTGTGCCAATGAGTAAAATGGTGGTTCCCCCTGCCACAGAGCTAACTGCCCTACATAAAGCGGCTAGAAGTGGGTATATTCTAGACATTCAAGAAGAGGCAAACCGGCTCAAGCAGCTAGATCCCCAATATGTAGCCTTTGCTGACAAGATTTTAGAACTAGCTGAAGCGTTTGACGATGAAGCGATCGCGAAGTGGGTCAGTCTTTACCTATCTTAAGTTCACCTATGAAAATTGTTCAACAAAATTCAATTCTAATTGTTGATGATACTCCTACAAATCTTAAAGTTCTTTTTACTCTTTTGAATCAATCTGGTTTCAAAGTCTCGATTGCTAAAAGTGGCGAAAGTGCGCTGGAAAAAGTAAAAGAGGTATTACCTGACCTGATTTTATTAGATGTGATGATGCCTGGTATTGATGGGTTTGAAACCTGCCGTCGCTTGAAAGCCGACCCCAGAACTAAAGATATTCCAGTGATTTTTATGACGGTGCTTTCTGAGGTTGTGGATAAGGTCAAAGGGTTGAACTTAGGAGCTGTTGACTACATCACGAAACCGATTGAACAGGACGAGGTTCTAGCCCGTATCAATGTTCATCTTGAACTCCGCAAAGCTCAACTGCGGCTAGTGCAGGAAGAGAAAATGTCTGCCTTGGGACAACTGGTTGCTGGGGTTGCCCACGAAATTAACAATCCTGTCAATTTTATCTATGGTAATTTGACCCACGCTCGACAGTACACTGATGATTTACTGAAAGTATTGGATCTGTATGAAACTAATACCCCCGAACCCATTCCAGAGGTTCTGACTTATTCAGAGGAAATTGATTTGGAGTTCCTCAAAGATGACCTCCCTCAGCTGCTACATTCAATGCAGGTGGGTGCAGAGCGGATTCTGGGAATTGTGCGATCGCTCCAAGTCTTCTCCCGTCTGGATCGGGCAGAACGCAGACCTGTTAACTTGCATGAAAGCCTTGACAGTACCCTAATGCTCTTGAGCAGTCGTCTGCGAACTAAGTCCCAGCGTCCAGATTTCCGGCGTCCAGACATCGAAGTGGTTAAGGAGTATGGTGAGTTGCCCCTGGTCGAATGTAACCCAGGGGAACTCAACCAAGTCTTTATGAACCTCCTTGCGAATGCGATTGATGCTATCAATGAAAAGATTGATCATGAGGAAAACACTCAACAGCCTGATTCCCAAGGTGTTACTCCTAGAATTAGGATTCTTACAGAAGTTACAGAAGACCAGACGAAAGTAGTGATTCGGATTACAGATAATGGGATAGGAATGTCTGAGGAGGTTCGTCAGATGATTTTTGAACAATTTTTTACCACCAAACCTGTGGGTCAAGGGACAGGCTTAGGCTTATCGATCACCCACCAAATCGTTGTCGCCAAGCATGGGGGAACCCTGGAAGTGGATTCAGCACGGGGGGAGGGTTCAGAATTTGTTATTACTCTCCCAGTACGGTTGACTAATGATTAATAGACTGAAAAAGATTTAGCAACTTGCTCAAATACCTTCTGTAGCTTAGTCCAGCGTTTCTCGGTTGTAGAGGCGTTGAGCGTGTAGAGCTTGCCACGACTCACCGCAACACTAGCAATGTTGTGCCGTTGTTGGTCGGGAAGTTTGACGCTGTACTCCAGAATGTAATAACTCTTGTCGCCAGACTCACGAGCTTCGGCATTGACCAATTCCGCTTTACGACCTGAATCACGAGGAGCGATCGCGTTTTTTTGCAACTGGTAACCCACTTCCCCAGGTGTTCCTAAATCAGCAAGGGTTTTACCTTCAGGAACTGAGCTAATTACAACACTGACATTTTCATTCCGCTCAATCATATCGTGGAGTACAACATCCGGCCCATTGGTTACTTGGACTGGAAGCCAACCACTAGGATACAGGAACTCATACCCGTCAGTGGTGTCTACATAGCTTTTCAGTCCACTGACACCGGCAACGCATCCATGCATACCCAAGCTCACTACCAACATTAGTAGTACAGCAATTTTTTTGAGCATCTCCCTCTCCCTTCAATCCCGCAGCTTCATTGTCTCATTTAGAAGGTACACAAACATCGGATCATCGGACAGTGATCTCATCAAGGTTCAGCCAGTTGCTGCTGCCTTTAGAGCTGTCGAAGATCACAAATACGGTGTTCCTGCCAGCATCCAGCCATACGTCGGGGACTGTCACGGTATTCCAACGACTCCAGCTACCAGTTTCTGGGAATAATTGATTGCTAACGATACTCTTTCCCACGTAGATATGGCGAGATGCGTTGCCGACTGCTGCTGCATAGCGAAAAACCAGATTGTACTTGCCGGAACACGCAACGTTAACATTAAAGCTAACCCGTTGCTCATCGCGGTTCCAACCTGCGACATAACCGGTGCCGTGGTATCCACTGCCGATCGCTTGAGTAGACAGCCCTTGGAGCGTACTATTCTCGGCTTGATACGTTATCCCCTTTGTACCGACACCAATGGCGGCGTTGATGGCATCCATTGCAGAGCTTTGCCGTGCAGCATCAGCACGATCCAATGGCCCTGCCCAATCTAGCCCAAACTGATTGGCGCTATTCCGACTGTGTGACCAAATTGAGTTCGCGTTCTGAATAATGAAATCTTTGTATGCCTGTTTATTTGTGGTTTGGTAGAGGTAGTACAGGTTACGCATGAAAACCCCTTTAAACTGTATACCATCAGCTCCACAGTTTGAGGGTTCGCACGGCTCCCTCAAAATTCCCTTCGGTGCCAGCGTCTTAATGGCGGCATCGGCTATTAACTCGGCTTGAGTGAGCAAGGAGGAGTCATTTGTGCTTTTATACAGATCAACTAAACCACCTAGGATGACACCTTGATTGTAAGTCCAGGTTGTCTGTCCGTTGTTTTGACAGGAGTCGTTGAGTCCGTCATTGAGCAGATTGCTACTGTTTATTAGTCCGCTGTTCTTGAACCAGTCCCATGTCCGTTGTGCCCAATCTAGGTAGCTCCCTGGTCCCTTATCACCAGGCGTTCGCAGATGCAGCCGAGCAGCGACTGAAAAGAACAACTCGTTGGTGATGGTGTTTTTGTAATTCCGCTCCTTCTTCTTCCACGAGATGCCACCGTTACAAGTGGAGTCCCAACCCTGCTTCATATCGTTGAAGATGGTCTTCGCCATGTCAAGGTATCGGGTTTCGCCAGTTAAATCGTAGGCTTTGATCCAGGTGAGTGCCCACCAGCCGTCGTCATCGTAGAACCAGGGGTTGAGGAAGTTGGTGCGCTTGTGGCGTTCGAATGTATTAAAGATATTGCTATGGTAGGTCTTCGTGTTGGTGATCGTGGAATAGTCAATGGTTGTCTCTAATGCATTGGCTGCATTCCACCAATCGGTTGTATTCCAAAGCCCAGTCGGAGGATTATAGAAGAGTTGTAGCGCTGTCATTCCTGCGGCTACGCCAGGGTAGCAGCTTCCTGGTAAAATCAATTCCCTGTATCCTTACCCTATGTTGTTAATTGAGCGATCGCCCACCAAATATAGCCTTTATCGAGAATAATCTGGCATAGTCAGCAGAAATCTCTAATTCCCTAGGGTAATTGTTCGTTAGCTTCGCCTTTGCTCGCGCTGAGTGCTATATCACGCCTTGCGATCGCCTGGTATGACCCCCTGGAAGGGGTTGAACGATGTTTTTGCACTCATCCACTTCATCCAGCGCTCAATGGTGCCTCACCATCTCCTCACCACCCAGGTAAGTAAAACCATGTCTTTCATACCAAGACCTTAGCTTGTCTAAGCCTAGCGGGCTTGAAGCGTCTAGTTCCAGCCTGAGAGGCAAGTCGTTAAACTTAGAGCAAATCGCTTCCAAAATCAGCGAACCATATCCTTTCCCCCGCTCCTCTGGCATCACGGTAATGACGTGGAGGATGTAGGAGTCCTTTGTGGCAGAGACACAGGCAATACCAACCAGAGTCTCTCCATCTGAAAACTCATAGCGAATTTCTCCAGAAGCTCCGTAAATTCTTTCAAAGGCTTCAATGGATAATCTCATTGTTGTTGCTGTTGTGGTCATCAACCGCTTTCTGGTGACGCTTCATCCAGTTGCTAACCAGTTGCCCATTACACCCTGATAATTGCTTCAAACCTTGGTTATTAATTACCCACTTATCATCGAAATTAGAGAGTGGTGTAACCGTTATAGTTTGCAATCAGCCTTTAGGGCAACCCCAATCCGCCTGGATTTTTGTTCATAGTTACATAGTTCATGGTTCAGACGCTCGCAAGCTCGCTACCGTTTAGCTATGGCAATATAGATGCTTGGGAACCCAACGATGAGTCTCAAGGTGTACCTCATGTAATTGAGAACCGCTATAAGCACCTCAGCCAGCAATTCGATATCCTTTGAACTTCCTAGGCTTCTCTAAATCTGTATTGCATATTTTCTCTTGCAAAAATTTATATTCTCTCCTTAATTGCGTTTTGGAGATTTTAGGGTTAGACATGAGGCTTATATATTCCTTGACGAGTTCCCATTGGTCGCTATCGACTGGCAGTTGTGCGATTTTCTCCCAAAAATCTCTTCTCTCTTCTAGATACTTGACGTAATCATCAGTTTCACGGCTGTTTTTAGCCTTCAAGCTTCTATCAGCGAATATCACTGACATCCTTGAAGCATATTCTTTAATAAACTCTGGTTCCATATAGGGCAAAACTAACAGGACAGCAACTACCTAGTTGGATTTTCCTAAAATTAGACTTGACTCGCCTCTCTCGTAAGAAAGATGAGTAAATATACTTAACAATTAATTAGAGTTTCCTTCACTAGATATGCCCTACAACTGAAATCGAAGCGATCGCTTCTGCATTAGTCCTGTCGGTGTGGCAATTGAGGGTGCGGAAGATGGGTTCCACAGGAGCTTCGTTTTTTCTTACGGTGAGCGCTATATCACGCCGTGCGATCGCTTGACTCTAACTGTTTGATTAAGTCGAGTTAAGAAGGTGTCTGAGAAGTTTTATGTAGGAGGAGAAACTAGTTTATTGTGTTAAGTTGCTGAGGAAATTGAGTTTTTTATACCGTATAAATGCAGACTTTAAAAAATTTTAGGGTATAAAACATTAAGGATATTACGCCTCGCTCTCTGGTCAAATTGGTACGGAGGTAGTCAAAAGGTATATTGAAAATCAGAGAGGAAAATAATGGAAACGTTGGGCTAAAGCCCTAAGTCGCTTTCATCCCCTAGAGTTCAGCGAAGGGGTTCTCAGCTTCTATGCGTTTTTGGTAGATTATTAAGACCCCTTAGCGAATAGGATGCGCCATGCCGACCTATCGATCCAAAACTTCCACTCAGGGACGCAATATGGCCGGTGCCCGTGCGCTCTGGCGTGCCACCGGAATGCAGACCGAGGATTTTGAGAAGCCAATCGTTGCGGTCGCCAACTCCTTTACCCAATTCGTACCCGGTCACGTTCACCTCAAGGATTTGGGTCAACTGGTATGCCGTGAGATTGAAGCCGCCGGTGGTGTCGCCAAGGAATTCAACACCATCGCTGTGGATGATGGCATTGCTATGGGCCATGACGGGATGCTCTACAGTCTGCCCTCACGCGAGATCATCGCCGATTCGGTCGAGTACATGGTCAACGCCCATTGTGCCGACGCCCTGGTCTGCATTTCCAACTGTGACAAGATTACCCCTGGTATGTTGATGGCAGCTCTGCGTCTCAACATTCCCACCGTATTTGTTTCCGGCGGTCCGATGGAAGCGGGCAAGACCAAGCTCTCAGACCACAAACTGGACTTGGTGGACGCGATGGTGGTTGCCGCGAACGACAGTATCAGCAACGAAGTTGTCGAAGAGTATGAGCGTTCCGCCTGCCCGACCTGTGGCTCTTGCTCCGGCATGTTCACTGCCAACTCTATGAACTGTCTCACCGAGGCTATTGGTCTTTCCTTACCTGGCAACGGCACCGTGCTGGCGACCCATTTCGACCGTAAGGATTTGTTCCTCAACGCTGCGCGAACCATTGTCAGCATTACCCGTCGCTACTACGAGCAGGACGATGAATCGGTACTGCCGCGCTCTGTAGCCAGTTTCAAAGCGTTTGAAAATGCTATGGCGCTGGATATTGCTATGGGCGGATCGACCAACACCATTTTGCACTTGCTGGCTGCCGTCCATGAAGCCGGTGTCGATTTCACCTTGTCCGACATCGATCGCCTCTCGCGCCAGGTTCCACAACTTTGCAAGGTAGCCCCTAACACCCCCAAGTATCATGTTGAGGATGTCCACCGTGCTGGCGGCATCCCTGGCATTCTCGGCGAGCTGGATCGTGCCGGATTGCTCCACACGGATGTGCCAACAGTCCACAGTAAGACGCTCAAAGAAGCGCTCGATCGCTGGGATGTCATGCGTACCGATGACGAAGCCGTCCACACCTTCTTCAAGGCTGGCCCGGCGGGTATTCCAACTCAGCAAGCGTTCAGTCAATCGACCCGCTGGCCTTCACTCGACCTAGACCGGGAAAACGGCTGTATCCGTAGCCTCGAAAACGCCTACAGCACGGAGGGCGGACTGGCGGTGCTCTATGGCAATCTGGCTGAACGTAGCTGTATTGTCAAAACGGCAGGCGTAGACGAAAGCCTTCTTGTGTTTGAAGGCAAGGCACGCATCTATGAGAGCCAGGATGCCGCTGTCAAAGGAATTCTC
>DATNPI010000636.1:0-30635 GCA_036703325.1 Coleofasciculaceae cyanobacterium | reverse complement strand
CATTAGCAGCTTGGTACGGGACGCCGTTGATTTTGCCGAGGGGATTCGCGGGCATTGGGGGATTGAGAATCGCCTCCATTGGGTTAAGGATGTGGTTTTTGATGAAGATCGTTCCACCATACATACGGGTCAGGCTCCGGCAAATCTTTCCTTATTAAGAGCGATCGCACTGAATCTGTTGCGTCGCAGTGGTTATTCCTCCATCACTTGTGCACAACGATTTCTTGCTAATGATATTGACAAAATCCTTGCCCTTGTGCAATGAAACAGCCCTGCCCTTGTAAAGGGGGGTTAGGGGGGCGAGTGCGTAAGTCTTGTGTATCGCGAGTGCGTGACAGTCCTAAATGTTACTTTTGCCCCCCAACCTTGGTAGGTTGGGGGGCAAGTGCGTAAGTACCTGTTTTGAATTAGTTAAAACACGTCCGGTGTCCAGCTACCATGTAAACCGTAAGGGATGTGATGCTTCAGGTGTAGTCGCGCCACCGGTCCTCGATTTAAGTCACGACCGTCTAAAATCACCACATCAGAGCAATGCTTGTTGGAATCATAGACTACCGTCATCACCCAGCCATCATCTTCATGGTTGCCATCAGGTCGAGGCACGAAGATTGGTTCACTGACATAACCTTTAGGTGCAGCACTCCAGACTTGTTCCTCACCTGTCGTCGCATCCAATTTGAGAATCGCTTGTAGCGGCGCGTTACCCCTCTCTCTATGGGCAGCACCCATGAACAGATAGCGGTAAGGACGTCCCATGTGGTTTGGATGAACGTAGGGAAACTCACAGCATCGTTCTTCCAACAGCCGACGTGTCACCGTTTGCTCACTCAAGTTGAGCGTGAACCGCCAGAGTTGTCCTGGTGCAAGCAGATCAAAATCAACTTCGCGAAAATCGCTCCCTGCTTCAACTTCAGGAAAAGACTCATAGCAAATTGAGTCGATGCAAATCTCACCATCTTGCTCAAAGGCATTAGCGTGGTGGAAGACAAAACCTGATTGCGTTTCCAAAATCTGCATCGGTTCTTTGAAATTCCGGGGAATCACCAGAATACGAGTAGGCTTATCCGGTTGAAACTTCACACACTCGCCCGCACCCCGCAATCCCAAGGCGAAGGGAATCGGATTGAAGCTAACGGGATTTTGGAAGAACAGGTAGTAATTTGGCGTAATTGCAAAATCGTGGATGAAAGCAAAGCCCGGAACACTTCTAGCCTGACGCCGCAGAAGTTTACCTGCTGTGTCTAGTTCGTAGATGGTAATCGTGGTAGAAAGACCGGGTTTAATGGCAAAGTTAACCAGGACCGGGGCACCGCCATTTTGCTCACAGCTTGGATCAATCCGAGGGTGGGCAGCAAAAGCCTCACCCTTTTCCAAAACACCATCCAGGTAATCTTTCCCCAGCGTTTCCAGAGTTTTCGGGTCTAAGCGGTAAGGTTCAGCCGCTTCCCATAGTGCCAGGAGTTTGCCACCCCAGTAGATGACGTTGGTGTTAGCAATATTTTTGGTTTGGAGGTCAAAGGCATTTGCCAGCCAACCCCCAGGTTTTTGCGTACCGAAAACGCCTCGGTAGAGAATTTTTCCTTCCTTCTGTTCTCTGAGGAAGCCTTCAGTACGAACAAACCGATTACGGAAGTAAGCACGTCCGTTATTAAAGGCGATCGCACACACCATCCCATCCCCATCAAACGGGTGATGGAGACGCTGACCGTTAACCTCAAGCAATCCAGGACCATTGCGAAACAAAGTGCCGTACAGCCCTACAGGAATCTCTCCTTCAACATCCTCAATCCAATAGTCATATTCATTAGGCTGAGATAGATAACCTCTTTTCCAATCGTTGCGCTCATAGGGTATTTCTGAGACCGGTATCGAAAAGCGTTCTTTAGTAGGTAAGTTTTGCATTTTAAAAAAACAAGTCGCGAGTTGAAACATAGAGACGTAACCCGGCTACGTCTCTACTGAGTTGAGAGATTTTTATCCACAACTCAAAATTTCATTCAACATTCCTGTGGCAGGATTTCCCGCTCATATTTCGTAGGAATTAATAGCGGTTATTGACCTGGTTCTTCAATTGGCTGTGACGCGACAGGAGTGCGTATAAAGTCTGGCACCCGGTCTGGCAGGAAAGATTGTGCCAACTGGGAACCAGGGGAATGATGTTCAAAGACCTCTGCTTGCGGCAATGTCCGAGGAGTGTCCACTGGTTTAATTTCGATTTGTGGGTCAGCTGCCGGTAGCCAGCCCAAAAATGGCAGTGGTAACAAACTTGAAGTGTTCGTAATTAGGACTAACAGCCAAAGCTTGTCAAAGTTAGTCTCAGTGATGCCCAGCCAATGGGTAAGTAAGGCACCCAGTTCATGGGACAACAGCCCTGCCAAGTTATTAATCGACATTAACAAGGCAAATAAGGTTGCTTCCACCCCCTCTGGGCAGAGTCGCGCCGCAAGTACCAGAATTGGCATCCAGGCAATCTGTCCCATCATAGTGAGAATGAGGCTGTCTCCCAAGCTGAACCAGTGGTCGTCAATACCCAGAGTGCGATTAGTGTGAGTTACGAGGATGAGAGCTGTCATTCCTAACACGGTGGAAATCACCGTCGTCCAACCCATGAGGCTTCGGAAGGGAATGTTCTTCAAAAATCGCTGGAATAGCCATACGCCAATCAGGGAGGCAATGCTAGTCACTAAGCGCACACGCCCTAAAAATTCGGGTTCAAACCCCAGTTCATTGGTAGTGAAGTAGAAAAATGCGGAATCGGCTGACGGTGTCGCTTGCCAGATGAAGATGAAAGCCGCCGGCAACCAAATGGCTTTTTGAGTAATCGCACCGCGCAGTTGCCTAATTTGGTTCCAGACGACCAAAGTGTTGGGGCGATCGCTTACCCGTTCTTCGGCAATCAACCAAGCCACTGCTGACACAAGCAGGGGGAAAGTTGCGGTAATGGCGAAGACGGTTTGAGTGCTGAAGTGTTCTAAGAGCCAACCGCTTAGGTAAGCCGTAATCAATCCGCCTACCGCTGAAGCGCCCCAAGTAAGAGATTGCAAGGAACCGGAGTCACTCAGCGATTCTTCCCGCGCCCGTTCCACGACTAGGGAGTCTACAATTACATCACTAATAGCGACGGAGAGAGAACCTAGAAGTATGGCCGCTGTCGCTGCCCAAGCGGTATCGACCACAGTTGCCAGACTCAACCAGGCCGCTGTCCCGAGCAGTCCAGATAAAACCAGATAGGGGCGTCTCTTGTAGCCAAATAGGGGCAGTCCGTCTGAGAGAAATCCAAATACGGGCTTAATCACCCAAGGTAGGGCTGCAATACCCATCAGGACCGCTACCTGAGCTGGACTCAGCGCCAGTTCATCTTTGAGGAAGAAGCTAACCGACAGACGCGCTAGCCCCAGAATTCCTTGGACAAAATAGACGATTAAGATGGCAATCAACTCAGGGGTTGGTTCGTGGCCAAAAAAAATTCGTTTAATCCAAGAGTCCTTTGTCTTCGACAAGCCAGAGGGGGAAACTAGCATTGATAAGTATCTTTAAGAAATATCAACATCCATTTATGATAGCGCCATCGATCTAACTGAGACTTTTTATCTGCTAAAGGAGGTAGATCTAAGCGGAGCGCTGTCTCCCTTACCCTTCTGTTTGGTATAGGTAAATCTATCAGTGCTTGGAGTTGAGGGGCATTACCCCATATCCTAAAAATGTAATAATGTGGTTGACATCGGCTCTAAACGTCAGTTTGACAAATTTCCCAGCTTCCTTTACGGTCAGTAATCCATTTATAGTTATGGTGAAAAACCGCGATCGCCAAAGTTCAATAAACCTTGATGATCTCAACCGGAAAGCGTCGTCCGAGTCGTGAATTGTCTCCGAAACATCAAGTTTATCGGGATATCAGCAAGTACATAAAGATTTTAGAGAGAGGCACCCATTAGCAGCCCACTAGACACTCTTTTTCACTCGTTGTCGCTCCTCGTTGCTCTTTGTGTAGCAAGCTTGAAGAGCATTATTCTTCCTTGTGGTGCTGTAAAAGGGCTTCTTTGAATCTAAGGCATCTATCATTCTATGATCCTCAAGCTAGCTCAAAAGGTTGGTATTTCCTGGCCCGACTTGGCAGGTAGGCGAGTGGTAGCGGTCGCCACAATCGCTGTCACAAGTGCGTTACTGGGAATACGGCATCTAGGAGGACTACAGCCCCTAGAACTCGTCGCTTATGACTACTTGGTGCGGCTGCGATCGCAAGAAACAAAACCCGACCCTCGCATCCTGGTAGTTACCATCACTGAGGAAGACATCAAACAGCAGGGAAAATGGCCTATACCCGATAAGGTTTTAGCTGACTTGTTGAGGAAATTGCAAGCCTCACAACCAAGAGCCATTGGTCTGGATCTGTATCGTAATATTCCGGTAGAACCTGGTCACGAGGAACTAGTCGATCAACTCAAGCAACCTAATTTTATTGCAATTCGACGCATTAATACTATTAGCGGGGCACCAGCGCCCCCAGCCGTCTCAGCTAATCAGGTTGGTTTCAACGACTTGCCGATTGACCCAGATAATGTCGTCCGTCGCAATCTATTGTTTGGTGAGGATGAAACAGATACTCTTTATTCTTTCTCCCTACGAATGGCTCTTGCCTATCTATCACAGCAAGGGGTTTCGCTTCAAGACAGCCAGAGCCATCCTGGTTCCCCTCAATTGGGCAAGGCAGTATTCTTACAATTACAAGCCAATTCCGGCGGATATCAAGGTGTCGATGCTAGAGGCTACCAAATCTTACTCAATTACCACTCGGCGGAGAATGTAGCGCGACAAGTATCCTTGAACAAGGTTTTAAATGGGCAGCTCGATCCGAGTTGGGTGAAAGACAAAATTGTAATTATTGGTTCAACAGCGCCCAGTCTTAATGACACGTTCACTACTCCTTACAGCCGCGCCCTTAAGGAAAACCATAAGATGCCTGGGGTTGTACTTCATGCCCAGATGGTCAGCCAACTACTAGACGCCGCTACGGGTAAACGCTCCCTGTTCTGGTTTTGGCCAGAATGGGCGGAAGTGCTATGGATTGCTGGCTGGGTTCTGATTGGGGGAATTCTAGGTCGAGTAACTTTTCATCCCGTAACTTTGAGTATCGGCGTCGCTGCTGCTCTGGGTACTTGCGCTGGCGTCTGTTTTTATTTGTTCACTAGCGCCGGATGGGTGCCGTTAGCTTCCCCAGCTTTGGGATTTGTCTTGGCGGTAGGCATCGTCATTACTTATCGAGCGTATCATGCCCACCAAAAGCAACATATTGTAATGAGGCTGTTGGGACAGAATACCTCACCGGAGATTGCTCAAGCGCTTTGGCAAGGACGCGATCGCCTTCTCAAGTCTGGCAAGTTACCGGGAATCCGTCTCACGGCAACAATGGTATTTGCTGACATCAAAGACTTCAGTACGCTCTCGGAACGAATGACCCCCGAAGCCTTGCTGGATTGGTTAAATGAACTCCTAGAGGTCATCACCCAGGAGGTCTTAGATCGCAAGGGCATTATTAACAAGTTTACTGGTGATGGTGTCATGGCAGTGTTTGGGGTGCCAATCTCTCGCCGTGATAAGAGAGAGGTTGAAGAAGACGCCAGAGCAGCCGTAGCTTGCGCGATGGCAATGAGCGATCGCTTGGAGGAGATGAACCAGAACTGGCAGCGTCAGGGCTTACCGATCATTCAGATGCGCGTTGGAATTTTCACCGGGCCAGTTGTCGTTGGTAGTTTGGGCGGTAAAGACCGCTTGGAATATGGCGTCATTGGCGACAGCGTTAATACGGCTGCCCGTCTTGAAGGCTGTGAGAAACATCGCCAACCCACCAACTGTCGCGTTCTCATCGGCTACGAAACACTGGTTCATCTTCAGGGGCAGTATGAGGTTGAATCCTGGGGACTGTTAGCTCTCAAGGGCAAACAGCAAATGGTAGATGTCTACCGTGTTGTCGGCCCGCTGCTGGATACACATCCCACCATTGCTGCTCAAAAAAGCAAATTTTGAGTTTTGTCTCAGGTGATGTCTTGTGGTTTGCGATCGCGCGATGGGAGGAGCGATCGCGATAACTCTGGGCGTTAACCAAGCCTCAAACGCTCGTCGATTGGTGAGCCTATCCCTGTTTTGTCATTCTCGGTAGAGAATTATGCAAAGCAACGTAGTCTAAGTAATATTGCGATTGCCATACTTATGTAATAAATTGTCAAATTATTCTTGCAACATCAAAAGTATCCTTATTCTTGAAAGGCTGAACACCACTAACATTTACAAGATAGGACTTACGTACTTTACCAGTGGGCTGGAGTTCGCGTAGGCTCCAAGGGTTTGCCAAAGAATCTGCCTTACTCCCCTGCTACCAACTGCGGAAGTCCTCACATTCACAACTAACAACTACTTGTTGAAAAATGATTGAGAAAATTTTGCTAACCGTCGCCGGTCGGGGACTGTGTGAAGAGATGCTTAATATGTTGATGGACATCCCTTTCATAGAAAAGGCATCGGTCACCGTCCTGCATATTGTGCCTCCCCAAATTACGGCCGAAGCCATGTCCGCTAAGTTGGAAGAGGGAGGAAAAATCCTAGCGTCAGCCGTCAAGTCTTTAAGAATAGATCCAAAGCAAATCACTCCCCGGCTCAAACAGGGAGACCCCAAAGACGTAGTTCTCCAAGTCGCTGAAGAAGAAGACTCCGACCTAATTATCATGGGTTCGCGAGGGTTGAAGCGCTTAGAAGCTATTTTGGAAAATTCAGTCAGCCAATATGTTTTCCAATTGACCGCCCGCCCCATGTTATTGGTGAAAGACGACATCTACGTCAAAAAAATTAGGCGCGTCATGGTAGCAATGGATAAATCTGAGGCGGCTCAACAGAGTTTAGATTTGGCACTATCATTCCTCGAAAAGATCGACGGCGGCCAGCTATTTCTAGTTCATGTCAACCCAGACAAACGAAAATCTGAAGCGGCAACTAATGCCGAAAACGACCCAATTTTAGCATCAGCAGCAGCCAAGGCGAAAACGCGAGGAGTTAGTTACCGTTGTATTAACACTACTGGTAAAGCTGGGCAGGAGATTTGCCGATTGGCAGAGGAAATGACTATCGACTTGTTGATTCTCGGTTCTCCTGATCGGCGTCCCTCCATTGCCAAGACTCTACCCGATTTGGATCGATTACTGGGAGGTTCGCTGTCAGACTATGTGCGGGTATATGCTAACTGCCCCGTGTTGTTAGCCCGTACAATTGCTTGAAGTTCAGGCGTCTGGAGTCTTACCTCTAAGCTGTTCCCCACCTTGAGATTACTCAGGGTGGGAATTTTACCTCTTAGCGGGAGTTTCCTGTTTCTGTTTCGCAATGAAAAAACCCGCCTTGCTTAGAGCAAGGACTAGGGTTTTGTTGACGACAGATGCTAACTATTTTTGTTGCCTTCGCGGCTAGCCGTTTGGATGTACAAAACCAAAAGGAAAACCGTGGGAACCAGCACAAATAGAATGCTGGCAATAAAGCCTAAATCGTTAACTTGCATTGAATCGGTGCCTCTAAATCGTTTTTAACCGACTACATCTAGAATATCACCAACGCTCTTCTTGCAGATGTCTATTTAGACTCACGGCTTTGTGTTCACACTTATTGGGCCGTTCACCAGTGCCTGACAGGCTAACCGATAAGTATCGGGCTTTTTCTTCAGTTTCCGCTTCTCTACGTCAGTTCGAGGTGAGAGATTTTCCACACCTTCCACCACCTCGACAATGCAGGTACCACATTGACCATAGCCACCGCAATTCATCATCTTTCCCCTGAAGGTGTAGAGGTCAATGCCGTTTTGCACGGCTTTCTCTCTTAAATTGGCCCCATCAGCCGCCACAACTTCCTTGCCTTCCTTGACAAATTTGATATTAGCCATCAATTCTCCTGACTCTCACCTTACCCCTATTTTATGAAGGAATATTAAATAATTCTGCTGTTCCAGGAAAACTGGATGCTGTAGATCGACGGCAGAACTTGCAACTAAGGAAGATCGGGAAGATCAAAAAGATTGCTGTCTGGAAGATTACTAACCGCCCGTTGCAGAGAGGCCAGCGCCCGGTTGTAGTCCAGTATCGCCGTGAGTCGGTTGCCCCTGGCACGGGTTAGCTCGGTTTGTTGATTGATCACATCCGTTTGAGTGCCTACCCCTGCCTGAAATCGCAATCGTGCCAACCTTAGGCTCTCTTGTGCCTGTACGAGGGCAAAAGAGGCCGTTTGAATATTCTGCGCATTGGAGTTCAAGTCAGAAAAGGCTTGTTCTACCTCAAAGCGTACCTGATTACGCTGATTGGCAAAATTAGTTTCATCGATCGCAATATTACTTCTCTGCTGGTTTACTCTCGCTTTAGTGCGTCCACCATCAAAAAAATCCCACCGCAGCCTTGCCCCCAGCGACAAGCCATCTTCAGGGCCCACGCCATCATTCAATACGCCAAGGATGTTATAGCTGGCAGTCAGACTCACTTGTGGTCGGGTGGCAGCCTGCTCAACGCGCCGTCGCTGCTCGTCGATATCTCGTTGAACCAGCTGCTGTTCCAACTCGGCTCGGTTTTTATAAGCTAGAACAATGCTTTGTTCCAGTGATAGGTTCCACGCTCCTGCAACTTCAATAGGATCGGCCGCCGAGACTTCCGCTGACTGAGCCAAACTCAACAACTGTACGATCCGCCGTCTGGCAACTCGTTGTTGACTAAGCGATCTGATTAAATCTTGATTGGCATTAGCTAGCTGCACCTGCGCCTGCAAAACATCAAATCGTGTTCCCAATCCGGCTTGTTCCAGCAACTGCGCATCCCGGAGACTTTGGGCAGCATCAGTTACTGCCGCTTGGTTAATGTCAACTGTTGCATCAGCCTGTTGCAGTGCGTAATAGGCATTGGAGACTTCAAGTCGCAGTTGTTGAGACAGGCTTTCTACCTCTAGCTGCTGGAAACGCACCTGTTGCTCTGCTGCCCTGATTTGGGCTGGCCGACGCCCAGCAGTGAATAAGTCGTAGCTCAATTGCAGCGCGGTATTGAAGGATGCTGAGACCGGGTCTGAGATACGGTTCAATGGAGATGGGTTCTGGGCTTGTCGCGCATTTGACAGGCTAGTTTGTGCAGAATCTGTACGGGTAAAGTCTGCTTGTAAACCCGCTGTCGGAAACTCAGCGGCTAAGGCTTCTTGCAGAACGAACTGAGTGCGCTCCAGAGCAAGCTGTGCCGCCTCTAGCTGCCGATTGTTACGTCGTGCTAGTTCTATCGCCTGTTGCAGCGTAATTGGTTGGGTGTTTTGAACCTGGACTTCCTGTGATTGGGTAGGAAACAGCAACGGATTGGGATTGGGATTGAGACTTTCTGGTACTGGCGTTCCCTGATTTCCCGGCGGCAGTTGAGATGTTACCGATACCGGAGACTGTGCAATATTACCTCCGCCATAAGGTGAAACGGCTTTACCCGTACCTTCCTCATACCGAGTTGCGTTCAAAGATAGTACCTCTGTTGAATAGGGAGATGGGGAGATGGGGGCTTGGGGGGCAAGAGCAAGTATTACGTTTGACCGAAACTTGGTATCAGCAGAGCTTGAGGCGTTCTGTGGGGTTTCAGAAGCGGCAGTTGTTGTAGGACTAACCGCGCCCCTAGGCGTGAGGACAGAATTAGTCACTGTCTCTTCAGGTGGTTTCACGCTCACATAGGTAGGAATGACAGCTTGCCTGCTCGTACTCGCATCGACTGAGTCACTGCGGAACAAGGCCGAAGCTTTAGTGAGGACAGGAGAGACGGGGAACACGGGGGCAACCCCAAGGACAAATCCGGGGCCTTGGGAATCAGGAAGTCTTGCAACATTACGCTTCACGTTTTCGTCGCCGATGTTTTCTTTTTCTCTGGCGTTAACTACGGTGGCTTGAGACTGTGTACAGGGAGTGACGTTACAGTCTCCCTCACCCCTTTGCTCCTGTGCCCCCCTGCTTCTTTGGTCAGTGGCACTATTGCTGGACTCTGGGCGGTTTATATCAGCTGCGTTGCCTTGAGCCGCCGTACTACCGGAGGTGAGAGCCTGCTTGCCCACAGCCGCTTCTTCGGCTGGCGACCCGACCTTCGGTTGCTCGCTTATTGGAGAAATCGACGGAACAACTCCTGAATCACTGGTGCGTGTTGCGTGATTATTCTCTAAAGCTGGCGACTCAACCTTTTGTCGTGTCTGTGAAGAGGTTATGACAGCCCCTTGGACGGGTGCAACTGAACTCCCGACTTTCCGACTTTTACTTTGGTCACGACTCGGCTGAGTGAGTGACGGTAAATCTCGGGAGCCATAAGATTCCATAACGCTCAAGGTGATCGCGGTTCCTACACCTATAGCCACGAAATGACGAAAAGTTGGCATAAGTCTTTCAATTTGGTTTTTAGAGTTAAAAAACTGCGTTTATTGCCCAATTTACCAGTCATTTACACGATAATTATTTGCCATACCTATAAGGCTTGGCAATCTTTTTGGAAAAGCTTCTTTGGAGTAAAGGAACTTCGAAATCTCCTCACAATCGGCGAACCCCCACAATACTGCTAAGTTATTTAATTTTTTGGTTCACTCTTGATGGACTTTAAAAGGAAATTGCCTAAAGTCTTACTTGCTGCTCGCAGTCATATCGTTCTTTTTGCTCTTTGACAAGTTGCTCGCGTAGCCATTCAATCTCCGCCCTATGTACGTCGAAGCAATGCTGCAAGACATCTTTCTGGTAGGGGTCAGTGAGTGAGAGCTGTTCGACCTCAAGACTTTCGAGGCGTAGCTGACAGACACTCAAGCGATGCTCTAGTAACTTAATCCGTTCTAGATGTTCCAGGTTGCCGAAAAAGAAAAACTTGATGAAGAAGCGAGAGCGACTGTTGACCCAACTTTCATGGGGATACTCCATCATCTTTTGGTGCCATCGCTGACGCCCCTTTGCAGTGATGCAGTAGGTTTTGCGACTCAGACCTGCTTCTGTTTGGTCAGTCACCAAGGTCGCAAGTTCTCCTCGTTCCTCCAGACGCTTGAGTAGGGGATAAATTGCCCCATAGTTAACGCTAATGCTGCTGCTCATAAATAGCTCTAGCTGCTGCTTTAAGCGGTAGCCATGCAGGGGTTCGTGCTGGAGAAGACCTAACGTGGCGAGTTCAAGCATTTCCCTAATTTTTTCTTTATTTATACCAGACTGATATACTAAACAGAAATATGCAAGGTGCGCGTCTAATTTACATCGGTCTACTGAGGAATCCCTAAAAATTAGTCCTCTATCACATCAGCCAAAGCAAGGTCAATCAGAAGGCTGACGGATGAAGTATGACGGCTGAAATACCCTACCCATCCGGGTGAGGGCACAAATAGTCAAAAAAATTAAAATTAGATTTTTTCTGCCTACTCTCTTGCTCTGCTTGTACCGAAAGTTCTGCCACGTTTTCATACTTCACACTTTTTTCAAAAGGATAGGAAGCGAAGATGAGCGATCCTGAGTCCCCTAAGCATCTATTTCCAGGACAGATAGAACAGAGTGTAATAGCTGACAATAATCAGGCTGATGAAGACGATCCTTTGTTAAATAGGGCGTTTCACCCACGATCAAAGAATCGTTGGCCGATCGCCTTAGGAGTCATTATCCTGATTTTGGGAGGGGGTTTGGGTTGGCATTGGTGGCAAACAAGCCATGCCAAGAATGCACCGGAGGCTCCAGCAGCAGGAGCGGGTCAACCCCCAGGAGTTCCCGTCAAGCTAGCAACTGTAGAGACAGTAAATGTTCAAGAAACTTCAGAATTTGTAGGTTCCCTAGCTGCACCACAAGCAGCGGTAATAAAGCCTGAGGTGGAGGGAAGAATTACTGAGATTTTGGTTCGGGATGGCGACAAGGTTCAGCAAGGACAAGTACTCATTCGCTTGGACAGTGATGACGCCGATGCGGTTAGGATGCAAGCCAAGGCAAATCTTGACCGCGCTCAAGCTCGTCTTGCTGAACTAGAGGCTGGTAGTCGTCCAGAGGAAATTGCTCTGGCCCAAGCCCGTCTAAATCAAGCCGAAGCCCGCCTCACCAATGCAAAAGCTGGAGCGAGTCCAGAAGAAATTGCTCAGGCTCAAGCTCAAGTGGAGGCCGCTAAAGCTGGGGCAGAACTCGCGAAATCACGGGTAAGTCGATATCAGCAATTAAGTCAACAGGGCGCTATTTCTCAAGACGTGTTAGAAGGATACATTAAAGAAGAGCGCAGCGCCGCCGCCCAGCAGCAAGAAGCCGAACGACGCCTAGAGGCACTGCGAAAAGGTAGGAGTTCCGATATCGATCAGCTAACAGCAGCTGTTGAACAAGAGCGGCAATCCTTACAGCAATTGAAGAATGGGCCCCGAAAAGAAGAGATTGCTCAGGCGCGATCGCAAGTTTCTGAGGCAGCTGCTCAAGTCCGAACAACGGAAGTCAAGCTGCAAGACATGAGGATTGTCGCCCCCATCACTGGCATCGTCGGGAATATCCCAGCCAAGATAGGAGATTTCCTTAGCAAGGGGGATACGCTAACCACTGTCACCCAAAACCAGACCTTAGATGTACAGTTGTCTATCCCCTTAGAGAAGGGACCAGAATTGCGATTGGGGCAGAGAGTAGAGGGAACTGATAACCAAGGGAATGTACTAGCTACGGGTAGAATCAGTTTTATTTCTCCTCAAGTCAATGCCACTTCTCAAAGCATTCTGGCAAAGGCCAGCTTTGACAACTCGCAAGGACAACTGCGCGATGGACAATTTATCCAAGCCAAAGTGATCTGGAATACCCGTCCTGGAGTTTTAATCCCAAAAATAGCAGTGGTTCCCCTGGCAGGGAAAAATTTTGTCTATGTTGCTCAAACGCAAGGACAATCCGAACCAGGAAAACCCAAACTTGTAGCTCGGCAAAAACCTGTGAATGTGAAGTCGGGCGAAATCCAGGGGAATAATGTCCAAGTTATCGAAGGATTGCAGCCTGGAGAAAAAATTATCGTTTCAGGCACCCAAAATCTGTCGGATGGCGCTGCCATCATTCCTCAGTCGTAGGGCTAGGGACTAGGGACTGGCGACTAGGGACTCGGAGCTGGGAAATACCCAAACCCAAAACTCCTTTTCACCAATCCCCAATCACCAATCACCAATCCCCAACCATCATGTTTGCTGATTTTTTCATTAAGCGACCTGTCTTCGCTACAGTCTGCTCCTTGCTTATCCTGCTCGTGGGAGCCATCAGTATTCCCTCACTGGCAGTGGCCCAGTACCCCGATATCAGCCCAACCCAAATTAACGTTTCTGCTAACTACGGTGGAGCTAATGCTGAAACCGTGGAAAATGCAGTTACCACGCTCTTAGAAAGGCAGATCAACGGAGTCGAGGGCATGAAGTACATGACTTCGAGTAGCAGTAATGATGGCACCAGTACAATTACAGTCACATTTGATGCGTCGCGGAACAAAGATATCGCTGCTGTCGATGTGCAAAATCGAGTCTCCGTTGCCCAACCCCAGCTGCCACAGGCGGTGCAGCAAACAGGAGTCAGGGTTACGAAGCAATCAACCAGCCTTCTGTTAGCGATCGGTCTGTACGCGCAAAACAAAGAATACGAGAACGTATTTTTAAGCAACTATGCTGACCTCTACCTGACAGATGCCTTAAAACGATTAAAAGGTGTGGGTGATGTTCGCATTTTCGGTGAGCGGAAATATTCTATGCGCCTGTGGCTCGACCCCAATCGACTCGCCAGTCGGGGTCTAACCTCAAAGGATGTAGTCAATGCTCTGAGGGAACAGAACTTACAGGTGGGTGCTGGGGGAATTGGTCAGCAGCCAGCTCCAGAGGGGCAAATGTATCAAATTGACCTGCGTGCGATCAGCCGACTCGCTGACGCCTCCGAATTTGAGGAAATTGTCCTTAAAAATGGTACTGATGGCGCTCTCGTCAAACTTAAAGATGTAGGTCGGGCTGAACTTGGGGCAGAAAACTATAGCTCTTTCCTGCGATTTAGGGGTAACGATGCTGTAGGTTTGGGAATTTATCAACTTCCTGGCAGCAATGCCTTGGATGTTGCCAGGGAGGTCAAAGCAGAAATGGTGCGACTGGCTCCGAGTTTCCCGCCTGGACTGAAATATCAGGTGGCATTAGACACGACGCTGTATGTAGAACAGTCCCTTAAGGAAGTAGTCAAGACGCTCTTTGAAGCGGTTGTGCTGGTTATCTTGGTGATTTTTGTTTTCTTGCAGGACTGGCGAACCACCCTGATTCCAGCAATCACTATCCCGATTTCCTTGATTGGTACTTTTGCCTTTATCAAGGTTTTTGGGTTTTCAATCAACAGCTTGTCCCTGTTTGGTCTGACTTTAGCAACTGGGTTGGTAGTCGATGACGCGATCATCGTGGTCGAGAATATCGCTCGCTTGATTCAAGATAAGGGCATGAATCCCCGTCAAGCGGCCTCTGAGAGTATGGAAGAACTGTTGGGGGCAGTGATTGCGACTTCACTCGTACTCATGGCTGTGTTTATCCCAGTCGCCTTCTTCCCAGGAACTACCGGAAAGCTATATCAACAATTTGCGCTGACAATCGCTTTCTCAGTTGCGCTTTCTACCTTTAATGCCATTACCCTTACACCTGCCCTCTGTGCCCTTCTGCTGCGTCAGGATCAAAAACCAAGCGGCTGGGTTGGCTGGATTTTCGATCGGATTAATGGAGCCATTGACTGGACGCGCAACGGGTATAAGCGATCGCTAAACACCCTGTCACGCATGAAAGGAATTGTGGTTGGGCTGTTTATTCTGTCCTTAGGGCTGACAGGCTGGCTTTATTTGAGCGTTCCTCAGGCATTTCTCCCTGAGGAAGACCAAGGCTATTTCATCACGATTGTGCAAGGACCAGAAGGGGTTTCGCTGAACTATACTGCCGATGTCATGAACAGGGTAGAACAAGAAATCCTTAAAGTTCCGGAAGTTGTAGGGACTTTCGTGGTGGGTGGCTTTAGTTTTAGTGGAAATAGTGCCAACCAGGGTTTGATTTTTACAACCCTCAAGCCCTGGGAGGAGCGTCACAGCGAAGAACAGTCAGTAAAGGCGATTATTGGTAAGTTGGCGGGAGCTTTAGGCGGAATGCCAGAAGCAAGAATACTGCCCGTTAATCCTCCTGCGATTCAGGGTTTAGGCAGTTTTGGCGGCTTCCAATTTGAGCTACAAGACCGAAAGGGCAACGAGACTCTAGCTCCTCTACTTGAAGCTTTGGGTGGGATGATCGGGCAAGCCAATCAACCCGGTACCGGCTTGCAACGTGTGTTTAGTACTTTTGCAGCGAATACACCTCAGCTACTCATCGAAGTAGACCGTAACAAAGCCAAAGCGCTCGGCGTCTCTATAGACGATATCTTCAATACATTGCAGACGTTGTTAGGTTCACAATATGTGAACGACTTCAATTTGCAACAACGAACTTATCGGGTGTATGTTCAGGCAGACAAGCAGTTTCGCTCCAATCCTAGCGATATTGGTCAACTGTACGTTCGTTCTCAACAAAATCAGATGATTCCCCTGAGTAATTTGGTGAAGATAACACCGACTACAGGCGCACAAACGATTAATCACTACAACCTATTCCGAGCCATTGAAATTACGGGTTCAGCCGCTCCTGGCTTTAGCTCTGGACAGGCAATCAAAGCAATGGAGGACGTGGCTAAGAAAGTTTTGCCTGCTGGTCTAGGCTACGAATGGTCAGGTACTTCAGCAGAAGAGCTAGCTGCTGGTGGTCAAGCGCCCATAATTTTTGGTTTGGGAATTGTTTTCGTGTTCTTGGTGTTGGCAGCTCAGTACGAGAGCTACATTGACCCTCTAATTATTCTTCTCTCAGTCCCTTTGGCAATCTTTGGTGCCCTTTCAGCTCAGTCGCTGCGCGGTCTAGCTAATGATGTCTACTGCCAGATTGGTCTGGTGATGCTGATTGGTTTAGCTAGTAAGAACGCGATTCTGATTGTGGAATTTGCTAACCAGCTTCGAGAAAGGGGTATGACAATTACCAAAGCGGCAGTGGAAGCCTCTCAAGAGCGTTTGCGACCCATTTTAATGACTTCCTTGGCCTTTGTTCTGGGTATTACTCCCTTGGTCAATCCTGAAGGAGCAGGAGCAGCTAGTCGGCGCTCTCTTGGTACAGCGCTCACTGGTGGGATGATTGTATCGACTCTACTGAGTCTGTTTATCGTGCCAGTTCTGTATATCGTGATTAATTTGATTAGCGATCGCGTCAAATCAGGCGGCAAGCCCCCATCAAAACGCCGAGAGCAAACCTTGGTTGCTAGTGAAGTGGCAACTAAGAAACTAGCCACAGGAAGTCACTCAAAAGACTAGATCTGGCTACTGATAAAGTACCGCTCTTGTACCGCATAGCAGTCAAGAGCGGTACTTTATTGTAGGTGCAAGACGAACGCTCACTCTCTATAGGAGTTATAGGAGAATGTTTCTTGCTGGGCAGTCGAGTCTGCTTTTTCTGGCGTCACATCAAAAATGATTTCGTAGGAAGCTGTTGGATTATTCACCCTTAGAATTTGCAGATGAGCTTCAGCATCACTACGGCGACGAAAGCGGATGATGAGGTGTGATTCCTTTTGAGATAGCGTTGCTGCCGGACTACGTCCTGCAACGCTTTCGCTTCGCTCACCATACTGAACCTCGTCACGCCTCCCTAACACAAACGCTTCAGACCTATTGGGCAGAGAGCGGACTATACACCACGGAAGCAGCTTGTTCTTGTAAGTCATGAAACTCTCCTAGTAGTAGATGCAACTGATTTACAGCAGGGCTTATGCTATCGCGCTTTTTAGTACACGGCTATGGAGGGCGATAACCCTAATTTGATGAGGTGTTAGCACCTCACAGGCTACAAGTACATCGGATGGTAAGTAGGTTCGTATCGGTCGTTTCAGGACAAAAGCGATCGCATTTTCTTCCCACGATGCGTGAAGCTGTCACCATACCCTAGGAGCAGAACTCTGGCGCTACGATGGCAAGCACTTGAGAATCTATTGATTAGAGGACAAAAAGTACAAAGGTGGGTGAAGCTCAGCGATCAGGAAGTGAATCGCTCTCCTACCTTTCCAAAACTCTAGTCCAGCCGAAGGTGCTGTTAACTTCGGACTAGACGATCTCGCCGATCTCGTTACTGTCTTTGATAGGCTTATCACTGCACTGAAGCTAACGCATCGCCCAGCATCCTCAGGACTACGTCCTCTTGGTGATGGCAATGTGATCGCCACCCTAACACAATGAGGATGATGCAGCTTCGTTGGATTTGTTGGAGAGAAGTCTTTGTCTTTACAATTCATTTCAGTTCCCCCGGCAAATGGTCAAGCGCCAGCCGGGTTGCTTGTGTGCCTGCATGGCTTTGGTGGCAACTCCCAACAGTTGGCACCTTTCGCGCCAGCGCTGAATCTACCCGAATACCAAATCTTGTTCCCCGACGCCTCTTACTCCCTTCCCTCTGGCAGTAGGATGTGGTACAACCTGCGAAACCAGGATTATCAGGGTTTAGTGGCAAGTCGCCAGCAGCTAACAGACTGGCTGAAGTCTCTAGAGAGTAGCACTGGCGTCCCTCTGTCGCGCACGGTTTTGTGTGGATTCTCTCAAGGCGGTGCAATGACGCTGGATGTAGGACTAACGTTGCCGCTGGCAGGTTTGGTGTGTATTAGCGGCTATCTGCATCCAAATCTAGAGCTAACTGCCGATAAATCCTTCCCAGCTGTCTTAATTGTGCATGGCAGACAAGATCAGATGGTGCCCCTGAGTTCGGCTCAAAGTGCTAGAGATAGGCTACAAGCTTTGGGTGTAGCAGTGAAGTATCAAGAATTTGACATGGGACACATCGTTACACCAGAGGTTTTGACTCTGATGCGAAGTTTTGTGCTGGATGCCACTAAGGCTGGCGAAGCGATCGCGTAGCGGTAGCGACGAAGGAGCTATCCCATAGGGAATCGTACTCACCTACAAGAAGTGTGTGATCGCTAACTCTCAGAGCAATGCGATCGCTCACATAGTACTCTTGTGTCACTCTGGGCGAGCATAAACGCTGAAACTCTAATTCGGCGGGAGTTTTCCAAATTGGGCTACGTTTTTTAGAATAATCAGAAACTCACCCCTCGAATACTTAAGTAGGAAGGCTTTCAGAGCGTATTCGAGCGTAATTTTCTGAGAGTGACACAAGAGTACTGATCACAGGATGTTACAAGGCTTGAATCCACTCCCGCACATCGTATTCAGTCCAGATACCGTTTTGCCAGTAGGGGTCTAACTCAATTAGCTGACGTACTGTTGCTTCGTCTTCTGCCTCGTAGATGCCAAAAACTTTGGTGACATCCTTAGTCGGGCCAATGGTAATCAAGACACCCCTTTCTTTTTGAGCAGCAAGACCATCAAGATGGGCTTGTCGGTGAGGCGCACGCTTTTCCAAGACATCCTCACAGTAGCTTCCCCACATGACATATTTAGGCATAGTTAGTTATTAGTTATTGGTCATTAATTGTTTGTTATTTGTTATTAGCTCTCCAACCAACAACAAACAACAAACAACTCTGTTTAACTTCTGAGGCTAACCCCGAATTTTTCAACTAAGGCTTCTCGGACTTGTTGATGCACTGGCTCGATTTCTTCATCGGTGAGAGTGCGATCGCCTGCTCGATAGACTAGCCTGAACGCCAAACTCCGATGTCCATCAGGGACGGATTCTCCTTGATATTCATCAAACAATTGCACCGACTCCAACAAAGTACCAGCAGCGTTCTGCGTTGCCCGTTCAATTTCCGCCACGGAGATTTTCACGGGTGCGAAGAAAGCAATATCCCGGTCAGCAGAGGGATAGGTGGAATAAGCATGGAACCGGGGAGTCAGCTTTTCATCCTGATCCAGAGCATCTAACAAAACGTCCAAGTCCAGATCAAAGGCGTAGATAGCATCTGGCAAGCCTCGTTCAGATCGCAATTGGGGATGTAGCTGTCCGAAGTTCCCCAAGCGATCGCCCTGCAACCACAAGGATGCCGTGCGTCCTGGGTGAAAGCGCTCATCTTGGCGATTGGGTTGATACTCCACTTTTAAACCCAAGCGCTCAAATACACTCTCTAATACCCCCTTAGCCTCGTACCAGGTCATCGGTGACTCACGTCCTCCCCTCACCCATTTGCCTTGGGTTGGGTCACCACCGAAAATCCCAGCGACAGCGTCTGCTTCTTCCAAACCCTCTTCTTCTCGCCAGAAAAGCCGACCAATTTCAAAGCCGTTCAGAGTACCGTTACCTTGCTCCAAATTGTACTCAAAGGCATCAATTAGCCCAGCTAGTAAATCCGTTCGCAGGGCTGAGTATTCCGTCAACAGGGGATTAGCCAAACCAATTTGTTGATCGTTCTCTGCTGGCTTCACCAACGAGTAGTGTACTAATTCCGTTAGCCCTGCTGCCCGGAAGGCTTCTCGCAGCTGTCGCACCAACACCTCTTCCAGGGAAAGAAAACCAGGTTCTGTCTTATCAGGCAGGTCGTCACAAAAGTTGTCATAGCCGTAGAGACGAGCAATTTCCTCAATTAGGTCAATTTCCCGCTCTAAGTCCCGATAGCGATAGGGTGGCACAGTGACCGTCCATTGTACAGACGTCGCTGTTTCTTGAAGCTTCAATTGACACCCGAGGGCAGTCAGGATACGTTCGACATCTTCCGGGAGAATTTCACCAGTATCTTCTCCCAAATCTACTGGACCCAAAATTTGATTGATACGGTCAAGACGTAACTCGATTGAGCGTGCCCAAGTGGAGGGGTGAGTCCTTGTGTCGGCAATTTCCTGTGAAGTTGGTGTCCCTGAGGCTAACTCAGTGAGTAAAGCGATCGCTCTAGAGCAAGCCACATCCAATTCAGCCTGATTCACACCGCGCTCGTAGCGCGTAGACGCCTCAGTCCGCAAGCTTTGGCTGCGAGCAGATCGGCGAATTGCCACCTGCTCAAACAACGCCGCTTCTAGAACTAAATTCTGAGTGCCATCGTGAACTTCAGTTTCTTCTCCCCCCATAACCCCAGCCAAGGCAACTGGTTTGTCGTTAGCGGTAATTAACAATGTTTGGGCTTGGAGGGTTCGGGTTTGACCATCTAGCGTCTTGAGGGATTCACCACTCGTGGCAAAGCGGACACCAATTGTCAGGGAATTTTCATCGGCACTAGAGACGTTCCGCCGGAACGTCTCTACAAGGCGATCGCGATCAAAGGCATGAAGGGGTTGTCCCCATTCCAACAAAACGTAGTTCGTGACATCCACCACATTGTTAATCGGTCGCACCCCAGCGGCTAGCAAACGCCGTTGCAACCAATCTGGGGAAGGAGCAATCTTCACTCCTTCAATCACCGTGCCGATGTAAGCGGGGCCGGCTTGCGGCTCAGATATTTTCAGACTCAAACCACCAGACCCACTTGGAATCGACATCTCAGGGGCTTCTGGCAGCCGCAATGTAGCGCCGGTAAGCGCCGCCACCTCTCTTGCCACCCCCACCATACTCAGGGCGTCAGCCCGGTTAGCCGTGGCCGTCAGATCGAGAATTACATCTGTAAGTCCGAGGAGTGGACGAATGTCACTGCCCAACTGAAGAGTCTCCTCCTCAAAGATGTGAATGCCAGCCGAGTCTTTTTCCAGACCGACTTCCGCTAAAGAGCAAATCATTCCTTCCGAACGAACACCACGCAGTTTTGAGGGGCGAATTTTCACATCAATCGTCGGCAGGTAAGTTCCTACAGTTGCCACAGGGACATAAGCGCCTGCCCGGACATTAGCCGCGCCACAGACAATATTTAATGCTCCACTAGCGTTCCCAATATCAACTTGACAGACTCTGAGCTTATCCGCATTCGGATGGGGCTGTACGTCCAGAACCTTCCCGACCACAACGCCATCTGCTAACATCCGGCGATCTTCGATATCTTCCACCTCAAACCCAGCCAGCGTTAGGGTTTGGGCTAGTTCTTCTGGCGCTAGGGTCACATCCACCAGTTCCTTCAGCCAATTCAAAGAGATACGCATTAGAACTGGTTCTCCATTTCTTTTACTTTTTGTGCTATGATCCACAGCGGGAAGCATATCCGCGTTTGGATGAATGACTGCGGCATTGGCTCAAAGTCCTCTACTTCGTGTTTTGTCTCAACAACAAAAGACGGCCTAAATGCAGTAGATACAGCTTGAGAGGGCTTGAAACCAAGCATAAAGACGCGATTAATCGCGCCTCTACAGAAAAGCGGGATTGTATGATATCCCTCTGTCTTAAAGTAGTGCCTTCGGCACCACTTCGCTATCAGAATGCCAAAGTTCTGAATAACCATTGACTCCTAGCTTTTACCTACCTTAGTTTGATTATTTTACAAAGAACAGGGGAAGACAGTCAGAAGACGGGGAATGATTTCGATTGCTCTCTCATTTTGATCGCTCTCCTCGAAAAGGAGCCTCTACCGAATTTTCTGCTACAGTTTACAGCGGTACTTGAATAGAGGGGGAGAGCCTGTGCGCCCCTACTGGCTTTGGTAAGGACTTCAGGCAAAATTGAACTAGCTTTAGCAACTCTTCACAAGAATTTAGGTAGATTAAACTCAATCTTTCCCGTTCATGACCAAATGGAGATGAAAAGTAGGATATCCTGGTTTTAAATCAGATTCCTACCAAAGGCTTGCCAAAGCGAGGGTGCATTCGGCGGTATGTTCCCAACTAAGAGCCAGTGAGTTAAGCCGGGTGCTTCGATCAAAAGCTTTAATCCCAGCACGGACGATGCCCATCGGTGACGCTGAATGAGCTACTGCTTAAATCCTGCCTGTTCCCAGCCCAAAAATCCCACCCACGTCGATGTCTGTCAGGCGTGTGGCGCAACCCTGTTATTGCACGAGCGCTACCGTGTACACAAATCACTAGGTCAAGGGGGATTTGGAGCCACGTTTTTAGCTCAAGATGAATCTCTCCCAGGTTGTCCAAGTTGTGTGATCAAGCAACTCCGTCCGGCGGCGTCCGGATCGCACATTATCCCAATGGCGCGGGAGCTGTTTGAGCGAGAAGCAAGAACACTCGGAAAAATTGGCAATCATCCTCAAGTCCCACGACTGTTGGACTACTTTGATGACAATGAACAATTTTACTTAGTGCAAGAATATATCAGCGGCAAGACCTTACAGCAGGAGATTAAAGGCTCCGGTCCGCTATCGGAAGCTGGGGTCAAGCAATTCTTGAGTGAAATCCTGCCGCTACTTCAATACATTCACAGTCAGCACGTAATTCACCGGGACATTAAACCCGCCAACTTAATTCGTCGCGAGCAAGACCGCAAACTGGTTCTAATTGACTTTGGTGCTGTGAAGAACCAAGTCACCCCCACTAATAACAACAATTCAGATCAGACGGCATTGACAAATTTTGCGATCGGCACTCCAGGCTTTGCGCCTCCAGAGCAGATGGCATTGCGACCGGTTTATGCCAGTGATATTTATGCCGTAGGCGTCACTTGTATTTATTTATTGACAGGTAAATCACCTAAAGACTTAGATTACAATCCGTCAACAGGCGAAATGGTCTGGCAAAAATACGTTCATGTCAGTGACCATTTTGCTGAAGTATTGAAAAAAATGCTGGAGGCTTCTGTCCGTCATCGCTATCAGGCGGCGGGAGACATCCTAAGAGCACTTGACCTAGAGCCTTATCTCGATAGCCTAGCGCAGGGTCTAGCAACTAAACCCAATAATTCCAATAATCCCAATGATTCATCCACCTCAAACCCCCAAACTTTTTTCTCTGGGGACATAGGTACACCGACGAATTCTTCATCTCCCTCATCTGCCACAACTAAACTGGCAATGGCAATTCGAGCAAGGCGTGCCCGCAAAGAACAAGAACAGAGCGGTTCCTTTACGGCTGGCAGTCAGCGAACTCCAGCTGTTCCCGGTCAACGGGCTGCTACGACTTCGCTCCGAAGCGAGGGTTTTACAGCCGGAAAAGCCAAGATTCCCGCCAAGTTAGATGCTAATGGTCTTTTAACAGCCTATATGAAAGGTCGCAGAGACTTTGCCTCTCAGGATTTGAGCGGACTTAATCTCCCAAAAGTTGACTTATCTGGGGGAATCTTCCACCAAGCAAAGTTAGCAAGAACAAATTTTCAGGGAGCTGATTTATCTAATGCCGATTTTGGGCGGGCGAGTTTAAGTCGAGCAAACTTGCGAGATGCGATTTTGGGACGGGCTTACTTGAGCTATGCCGATTTAGAAGGGGCTGATTTGCGAGGTGCAGATCTCAGCTTTGCGTATCTTAATCATGCGAATCTAAAAGGCGCAAACCTGTGTGGCGCTAATCTCTCGAATGCCAAAATCAACGAGGAACAGCTGGCACAGGCAAAGACAAACTGGGCGACTGTATTACCTAGTGGTAAGCGGGGTTTTTGGTAATTAATACAGTTAGCCGTTAGCTTCAACCACAATCTCTCCCAGCACTAAACCTGGAAAGGTTAGCGCATACTAGTTAACGATGTGTCTGGAATAACTCTGTACTCAGTTGTTTTCTTCATTTATAAAGCGTTATGCCTGAGCATAACGTTGTACGAGAATCTGCCTAATAACTACTATGAAGCTGCAAAACTTCGTCGGAACTGGCTTGAAATATAGCTTTCAAGCTATAGCCGCTGACAAAGAACTAATAACTCAAATCCAAATTCGGCTAATCACGTTGGGGCTACTAGAGCCACCGAGCGATGGCAACTTTGGACCAATCACCACAGCCGCTCTCAAGAAATTTCAGAACATAATGAAATGCGAGGAGCTTGAACACCTGGGAGCTGTAACCGCAAAAAGGCTGATCGAAGCGAAGCTTGAGGATATACCGCCACAGCCTCTGAAGCTTGGGAATAACCTCGCTAGCCGCATCATCAAGTATATGCAGGCTATGAAATACCAGATTTCCCAGGGACCAAGGCAGTACAACATCGTCTACATAGAGGGGATGGATGCCAACGGCAACGTCAACTCAGATGCGCCAAACTACTTCAACGATCGCAGAATAGTCCTCCAGATTCTAGACGGCGCTCCTGCCATCATCGGCAACTGGGAAGCAACCACAGAACCTGGATATCATTACACCTATAATCCCATGAGCGAAAAGGGAGCGGCCCGAATCAAGTTTGGACAATATAAAGCTTGGCAGGTAGGCTTGCACGGTAATTATGACACCCACGAAGCGTTAGAACAGGTTGCTCCCATCACCGTTCACCGGGACTTTAATCAGGATTTAATGCGTACCGGGGACAAGCTTGATACGGGTTTGTTTGCCATCAATCAGCACTGGGGGTATGACTTACCCTATAACAACATTGATATGGCTAGTGCTGGCTGCTTGGTGGGGCGCACCCGGCAGGGACATCGGGAATTCATGAAACTTCTCAAGCAGGATCTGCGCTACCAGCTAAATAATGACTACACCTTTTATACGACGGTGATGCCGGGAGACGATTTGGTAAAGCGCTTTCCAGATTAGAGCAAGTCATCTCAAGATTCACAAAGTGCGGTCAGTGGTCAGTGGTCAGTGGTCAGTTGGCAGTTGGCAGTAGAAAAAACAACTGACAACAAGCTTCATCGTACAACTGACGACTGACGTGTTAGCGAAGCGGGGAGAAGCGGGGAGAAGCGGGGCGAAGCGGGGAGAAGCGGGGCGAAGTCCAATCCCACGTACTGAGCGTCGTGGGATGAGCTTAACAATCTACTAACAGTGGAACGCCTAGCTCCTAGTTCGTCAATTTCCAATAGTCGAACTAACCTGTAAAACTTGAACTGGCTCTCCTGCTCGAATCAGCGTTTGAGGTACAGGCACAACAGCTAGGCTGTTGGTCTGAGCCAGGTTAATTAAATTACCAGAGCTATGGCTACCACCCGCTAGTTGAAATTCGTAAGCTCCGTCTACGATATGCAACCGACCCCAAAGATACGTTTCTACCTTGCCATTAGAGCGCAAGTCATGACGCGATCGCGCCTGCACAAACACCGACTCCCAGACTTCTTGAGGCAAACCAGAAAGCTTTCTCAGTGTCGGTTGTACAAACCGCCAACAACTAACCAAGGCGGAAACTGGATTCCCTGGTAGACCAAAATACAATACCCGATGCCCTGACTTCCCCTGCCCCCCCTGAGCTAGGGAAGAGTCAAATGTGGCGACAGTTAGGGGTTTACCAGGTTTCACAGCAACGGAGCGGATGTGAATTTCTGCACCTAGTTCAGCCAGGATTTGATCGACATAGTCATAATCCCCTACCGAGACGCCGCCAGTCGAGAGAACGATGTCTGCTGAGGAAATAACTTGTGCGATCGCGCTCTTGAGCGCCTCTGGCTCATCGGGTACAATCCCTAATTGTTGAGGTATCCCACCCATCTGCATCACTAAAGCAGCAAGGGCGTATTGATTTGAGTCTACAATTTGACCGGATTGCAGCGGTTGATCGGGTGTTACCAACTCGTTGCCCGTAGAAAAAATTGCCACACGAGGACGACGATAGACGGGCAGCTTGATACACTGAGCCGCTGCTAATACAGCAATTTCTGGGGCATTAAGAATCGTTCCTGACTTCAGCAGCGTCGTTCCCGCCTTGTAGAAAGATGCCCGGTGACGTACAAAAGCCTGCGGTTCTGGTTCCTCTAAGATGAATACGCGGTTTCCCTCCCGCCGAGTTCGCTCCTGCATTACCACTGTATCGGCACCAAGCGGCATACAAGCACCAGTTAAGATGCGGGCTGCCTGCCCTTGCTGAATTGAACATTTGGGCTGATATCCAGCGGGAATTTCTTCTACAATTTCCAAAACAGCTGGCTCTTGGGTATTACAGGATTTCACATCCGTATAGCGCACAGCGTACCCATCCATCGCGGAATTATCCCAGTGAGGAAAATCCAATTGACTTGTCACTGAGGAAGCCAAAATGCGACCAGTGGCAGCTGATAAGTCTACAACCTCTGCATCTAGCTGTTCGTCAAAAGGTTGCACCAAACTGAGAATAATTGACTCCGCTTCTTTAACTGGCAGCATTGTCATCAACCCTATCTTGAAAGTGCTGAGTGCTGAGTGCTGAGTACTGAGTGAGGAGAGAGACTTTCATTACTTCGTTGTGGGGTCTCGCGATCGCGTCTGACTTGACTAGTTTAAGTTAGTTTAGTGGCTTGTCGGTGTAAGCAGCTCCATAAGTCCGAGGTTGGTCGCAGGCTAATATGTAAAGTAGCCAGTCCGCACTCGGTGATTTCTCATGAGTATTGAACGCCTTTACACCCGATATCCCAAGGTGCCGATTGAGCGACGGGCTGCTGCCTTCGGAATTGATTTTGTCGGGGTTTGGCTAGTCAGCTCACTGGTGGGATTCAGTTTTCTGTTTCAGATGCTGGCTTTTATTCTGCTCTGGTTAACTATGCGCGTGGTGCTAGTATCAAGCAATCAGGGTCAGACTTTAGGGCGCTGGGCGCTGGATATGAAAGTTCTTGATGCCAACGGCAAGATTCCTGGATTGTTGACGTTAGGCAAACGGGAAGGAATTCTTGGATTTTGTGCCCTCTTGGCGATGATTGGTGTTAGCTCTGCTCTAGCTAATCCCATCTCCTTTGTGCTGCTGACTACTCCCTTAGCGGTAGATGGTGGCGCAATTCTAGCAGATGCGGAAGCTCCGCAAGCTTTGCATGACCGCGTTGCAAAAACGATTGTTATACAAACCCGTCGGGGTTTCTCCCTAGACTTACGTCTCAAAAGATTATTTGCTCAAGTGAAGCGTCGTATGAAATAATAGAAATTTGTGTTTAATTGCACCAAACAATTTGATCTTCTAGATATAGCACTATGGCAAGTAAGAAAGGTGTCCGCATTATCATCACCTTAGAATGCACTGATTGTCGAAGCAACCCGGACAAGCGATCGCCTGGTGTGTCTCGATATACGACCATGAAGAACCGTCGTAATACAACAGCACGTCTGGAGCTGAAGAAATTCTGCCCCCACTGCAACAAACATACAGCTCACAAAGAAATCAAGTAGCTTTAGTCATTAGTCCTTGGTGAGTCAAGATTTGCCAATCTCTAATGAGGCAATGACCAATAAGGCGATCGCAGCAAACTCTAGCAAAAACTAACAAAGAATCACGAATCACTGCTCATGGCTTACTTTCGTAAACGACTTTCTCCCATAAAACCTGAAGACCCGATCGACTACAAAGATGTCGAACTGTTGCGGAAATTCATTACGGAACGCGGTAAAATTTTGCCGCGCCGTATTACAGGTCTGACAGCAAAACAACAACGAGACTTGACCAAAGCAATTAAGCGAGCCCGCTTAATCGCCTTACTACCCTTCGTTAACCACGAAGGATAAACAAAAACTAGAGCAAGGGAGCAAAACAAAGCAAGAGCGGCGGTATCAAAGGAATTACAAATTACGAGTTTATCCAATTCAAAATTCTGAGTTTGTCATCCGTGGTTCGATACTCCGCCTGCTAGCTTTGGCATCGCAAGATCTAGCCGATAGACTGGGTGTAAATTGTTGGATAAACGCTACCGGGGTTAGCGAAACTGGTGGAAAAGGGAACACTTATTGAATTTCGGCTGCAAACTGGAGAACGCCGTCTTGCAGCGGCAGACCGTCCGGAGGGTAAAAAGCACTGGATTGTCATAGACGAACGTGGTCAACCACACACACTTCATCCTCGGCAAGTGACCTATGAAGTGACGGGTTGCACCCTCAAACCATCAGAAATACCCAGCTTTCTTAAAGAAGTACAGCCTTATCTAGACCCTTCAAGCCTGGAAGTCGCCTGGGAATTGCTGGTTGAAGATGGGGAGGCTGTTACATGCGCCCAAATGGCACAGCTCTTGTTCTCTGACCAGAGTCCGCCCTTGTGCTATGCTGCTCATTGCTTACTGTCTGAGGATAAGGTCTACTTCAAACAAAAGGCAGACAGCTACGAACCTCGTCCTGCTGGTGTGGTAGCTGAAATCAAACATCAACGGTCAGCAGAAGAAGCAAGGCTGCGGGAGCAGCAAGAATTCTTCACACGCTTACAGCAGGGATTAACAGGTGTTGCGGTCGAGTGGCAGGATAGCGATCGCACTCGCCTCAATGAATTGGAACGGTTAGTCCTCCATCCAGAAAACGCGTCTCGTATTGCCCAAGAAATTCTCGTCGCTCTAGGACGCCCTCAAACCGCTCAAAGTGCCTTCGATTTGTTGGTAGCACTAGGTTGGTGGAGTCCTCACGAGAATTTATTCTTGCGGCGTAGCCAAATCCCTATTCACTTTCGTCGTGAGGTGCTTGAAGTGGCGCAGCAATGCCTGGATTCCCCACCTCCCGACCCGGACTTAAACCGTCTAGATTTGACTCATCTGAAGGTGTACACCATTGACGATGAAAGTACCCAAGAAATCGACGACGGTTTGAGTTTAGACTACCTTGAGGATGGACGTCAGCGCCTCTGGATTCACATTGCTGACCCGACGCGCTTGGTGAGGATGGGAGATGATCTTGACTTAGAAGCCCGACGGCGCAGCACCACGTTGTATCTTCCGACGGGAATGATTCCCATGTTCCCGCCGGCACTGGCAACGGGGCCAATGAGTTTGATTCAGGGGAAAGTCTGTCCAGCACTAAGTTTTGGCGTCATATTGGATGAAGCTGGCAACATCCAGGACTATCAGATTCACGCCAGTATCATTAAACCAACCTATCGCCTGACCTACGAAGATGTCGATGAGATGTTGGAGCTAGGGGTAAGCGCAGAACCGGAAATTGCCGCGATCGCTAGCTGGGCTTTTCGTCGGGAAGAGTGGCGGCAGTCTCAGGGTGCAATCAGCATCCATATGCCAGAAGCGGTGATCAAGGTTCGGAATGATGACGAAATCATTATTGATGTTTTAGACGATTCGCGATCGCGCCTTGTCGTGGCGGAAATGATGATTCTTGCCGGTGAAGTGGCAGGGCGCTATGGTCAAACGCATCAAATTCCCCTACCGTTTCGGGGACAGCCTCAGCCGGAACTCCCCTCCGAAGAAGAACTGGTGCAACTGCCAGCCGGTCCCGTCCGGTTCTGTGCAATGCGTCGGTGTATGCCCCGAAGTGAAATGAGTATTACACCTGTCCGGCACGCTGGTCTAGGTTTGGAAACTTACACTCAGGTAACTTCTCCCATTCGCCGTTACACCGATTTGCTGAGTCATTTTCAGCTCAAAGCACATCTACGCGGTGACCCACTGCCCTTTACAGCGGAACAACTACAAGAGGTGATGCAGAGTGTCACCACAGCGGCCTATGAGGCAACTCTGGTAGAACGCCAGACCAATCGTTATTGGGGATTGGAATATTTGCGGCGTCACCCCAATGAGGTATGGCAGGCATTGGTACTGCGCTGGCTGCGGGAACATGACAACTTGGGGCTGATTCTCTTGGAGGATTTAGGTTTGGAGTTGGTGATGCGCTTTAAGCGATCGGTTTCTCTAGGCGATCGCCTGGAAGTCCAAGTCAGTCACTCCGATCCCCGTCAAGATGTAATTCAGTTCCGAGAACTAGTTGACCAAGAAGCTCAAGCCGCTGCCACTTAGAGCGAATATCCTTGAGGGTTGGGCTTAGGCACTTGTGACCGAAAAAAAATCGTAGAGGCGTTCCGCCGGAACGTCTCTACAAAGTTGTGCGGATTGCTGAAAAAGGGGGCATTAAACGCGGATTTAGTAGTAGTCAGGACTAACCTGAACTCGCAACACACCAGGATTGCCTGTTCGTTCTTCACTAAACATATTACTCACCACGACAGCCCAATGCTCTCCAGCCGGCAAAGTGTGACCCGTGACGAAAAGCGGAACCCGCACTAAGTTTCGACCACAGAAGTCAACCGAAAACCGTTTGACCTCACCTCCGCCTTCTAGACGAGAGAGTGCGGGTGGCAAGCACACATTCACCAGCAACCCTGGTTCGTAACGCTCCACCTCAACAAGCAATTCAACAGTATCACCGGGACAGAGCAAGCCATTGGCTCGTTCCTGTGAAACAACTAACTGCACCTGAACTGGCACATCTGCTCGAAAGGCATTCCAGTCTTCCACCACCTCAGTCGTCAACTCAACTAGGGCTGCACCCTCTAGCACAGCAATAGCATCAATCTGATTTGTGCTGGAAACTTCCATGGCCTCAGGTAGGGACATAGCCCGTCCGTTCAGCAGGACGCGAACCGTTCCACTTGTACCAATTCCCGCCGTTCGCATAGCTGTCATTAAGCCGATCAGGGCTACCGAGTCTACAGTGGAATACAATCGTCCATTGCTATCCAGACTGTTGGCGAACTCTCGATCTGGGTTGGTACAAGTGGCAGCTTATAGGCAAAGGCCGCATCCTCTCCAATCGCGATCGCTAATTGTACAGCCTGTTGAATTTCTGGGTCGCTTTGAGTTGCTTCCCAAGTCAACAGAGACTCTTGGACAATGCCTAAGCTGCACAGATGTTCGGCTGCTATTTTGCCCCAGGAATCATCCGGTTGAGCCATACCGCCCATTTCTTCCGGAGGATAGAGGGCTAGCCCTCGTCCTGGCAGGTGCATCCGTTGTTCACGAGCCACTC
>DATNPI010000622.1:0-7734 GCA_036703325.1 Coleofasciculaceae cyanobacterium | reverse complement strand
TTCTTGGAACGGAGAGGGGGAGATTCGAACTCCCGGAACCTTTCGGTTCATCCGATTTCAAGTCGGACGCAATCGACCACTCTGCCACCTCTCCAGGCTTATCTATATTATCAATACTTGTGGCACTTGTTGCCACTGTGTCTAAGCCGGTTGCACCACGACAGGTTCAGGACGCTGGTAGAGCAATTTCTCAGACACCACAGTGTAGTCTTTACCCACCCAAACCAGGGAGATTTGGGAAACCACACCCGCTTCCAAAGAAACCAGGGAAAAGTTACGGAGTCGATCGCTCTGGGTTTGGATAATCCGAGGTACACTTGCCGAATTCAAGTAAACTGTCCCCTCCGGACTAGCAAAGATAGCTGTTCGCAGTTTCTCCTTGGTGTGACGCATCGTGTGGTGCATATGACCAAAAGTAACGAGGGGAATCTTTTTACCCAACGCCTGGGTTTGTGCGATCGCAGACGCAAAATCCGGGTCACCATAATCCCCACCAAGTGGTTGCCAGTCTTTGCCGCAGGGGTCTTCTGGGCGATCGCCTAAGCCTACAGGCCCATTGTGACCCATAAAAATAATCGTTTCATAAGCTGCACTTTTCGCCGCTGCAACAATCCGCTCAACCGACTCCTCAAAATTGTTGACGCCGCACCGTTCCCTCAAGAACTCGTGATTTTTCCAAGCTTCGCCACCCCAGCTATAAGGACGACTCCCAACCACAGAAAGCTTGAACTCTGGAAAGTCAAGCTTTCCATAACCGACATGCGCCTCACCCAGCAAATCTAACTGTTCCTGCACCCAGTCTTCTTTGTCTCGGTCGTAGGGACACCGCTTGCGTCCCCAGTCCGAGGCGGTATACCAAGCATCGTGATTGCCCATAATCGCCGCCTTTGGAATGTCGATAGAGGCAATCATTTGCACTACCTCCACCGCCTCATTGCCAAAATCTCCCACAAATAGCACCAGGTCAACACCCAACTCATGAAGAGCGATCGCATCCTCCGCCTCCCATAGATCGTGGATGTCCCCAACCACAGCGATTTTGATTAGTTGTTCCTGATGACTGGTCATGCTTGTATTATTGTTAACCTTTTTACAGCATAGAAAAGCCTGCTCGATTTTGACAGGTTTTGGCAACTACTACCATTTTGTTAGTTTGATGCCAAGTTGGTAATCTCACTTGGGATGGGAAGTTTGAGGGAGGAGGAGGTTCTTCAAAGAGTGAAAGAGGAGGATATTGCTCATGCAATTTTTGGTAAAATTAACTATAATTAATTTGGAATTTTCACACTCCAGGTAAGTCAAAACTTTGTTTACCACTGCACTTCCTCAACAAACGCAGACTCGTTCATCTCTACCCTATGACCTGTTTGAGGCAATTGCTGCCCTCAAGAAGGAGCTAAACGCCGTCATCCTCGCTCACTACTACCAGGACCCCGACATTCAGGATGTAGCAGACTACCTTGGCGATTCCCTTGGACTTTCCCAACAAGCTGCTAGCACAGACGCTGATGTTATCGTCTTTGCTGGTGTCCACTTCATGGCAGAAACCGCCAAAATCCTCAACCCTGACAAACTAGTACTGTTGCCCGACTTAGACGCCGGTTGCTCACTAGCAGATAGTTGTCCTCCCGATGCCTTTGCCAAATTCAAGGCAGCTCACCCCAATCATCTAGTAGTTTCCTACATCAACTGCTCCGCCGAGATCAAGGCGATGAGTGACATCATCTGCACCAGTTCCAATGCTGTCAAGATTGTTAACCAGATTCCCCAAGACCAACCCATTATTTTTGCCCCAGACCGGAATTTAGGGCGTTATGTGATGGAACAGACGGGTCGTGACCTCGTGCTGTGGCAAGGTAGCTGCATTGTTCATGAAACCTTCTCAGAAAAGAAGTTAGTCCAGCTGAAGATTGAACACCCAGACGCCGAGGTGATTGCCCACCCTGAATGTGAACCACCAGTGCTGCGTCACGCTAGCTACATTGGCTCGACTACAGCGCTGCTGAAGTATTCTCAGGTTAGCTCTAGTCAAGCGTTTATCGTGGCGACTGAACCAGGGATTATTCACCAAATGCAAAAGCAGACGCCTAATAAGCGCTTCATTCCAGCCCCAGCAATGAACAACTGCAACTGTAATGAATGCCCTTATATGCGGTTAAATACCCTGGAGAAGATGTATTTGGCAATGAAAAATCGTACTCCAGAAATCACCTTACCAGAGCATATCCAAATTGCCGCATTGCAACCCATTCAGCGAATGCTGGAAATGAGTGCGTAGTTGCGCCAAAATCTTCTTGTAGAGACGCGATTAATCGCGTCTTTATTTTTGCTACGTAAGAGAAGGCTTGGAAGTGTGGGAAGACGCCCATGAGCAAGAATCTGATTAGTTACCCATGACTCAAGCAGCAACAAGAGAATGCCTCATTGTTTTTACCCGTTATCCAGAACCGGGAAAAACAAAGACGCGACTAATCCCCGTGCTGGGGGCAGAAGGTGCGGCAACGCTTCAGCGCAAGATGACAGAAAACCAGCTAGCTGAGGTTAAGGAACTCCAGGCTTTTTATTCGCTATCAGTGGAAGTGCATTTTGCTGGTGGCAATGAACAGTTGATGCAAAGCTGGCTAGGGTCAAATCTTATCTACCGACGGCAAAGTGAGGGCGATATTGGTTGTCGAATGGCATCAGCATTTCAGGCATCTTTTGCTGCTGGAATAAATGGTGTTGTCATCATCGGCATTGATTGCCCTGATCTGAATGCTCAAGTAATAGCGCAGGCTTTTCAGGCGCTTTGTCAGCATGACCTGGTTCTTGGGCCAGCGCAGGATGGCGGTTATTATCTAATAGGGCTGCGTCGATTGATTCCGGAACTATTTACAGGCATTAGCTGGAGTACGGCTGAAGTATTGCAACAAACACTGAGCATTGCCCAGAAGCTAGAGTTAGCTGTTGCTCTTCTTCCCCTACTCAGTGATATAGATCGTCCAGAAGATTTGTCCATCTGGAATCCCAGCAATCTTTAATCGTTATTAGGCAACCCACCAAACCTTGTAGAGACGTTCCGGCGGAACGTCTCTACGACTAGATAGCAACTAAATGAAAGCCCCAAAAATTTCAATTATCATTCCAGTTCTAAATGAAGCCGCGACGATTCAGGAAACATTGGCTAGGTTTGAGAAGGCTTCAGAGGTAGAAGTAATTGTCGTAGACGGGGGGAGTCGAGATGATACTGTGGCAATAGCCATGCGTGTCGGTAAGGCGATCGCAAAATCCTTACGGATCGAAGTCATTTCTGCTGCTGCTGGTCGTGCTCGTCAAATGAACGCTGGCGCAGCCGTGGCTAGCGGTGATATTCTGCTATTTCTTCACGCTGACACCCATTTACCAACTAGCTTTGACACCTTGGTTCGGCAAGCGTTGCAAAACGCCGGAACGGTTGCTGGGGCGTTTGAATTGCGAATTGATGCTCAACTGCGGGGGTTGCGGCTAGTTGAGAAAATGGTGAATATGCGATCGCATTTTCTTTCCATGCCTTATGGTGACCAGGCAATCTTTCTCAAAGCAGCTACATTTCACAACCTTGGAGGCTTTCCTGATTTGCCCATCATGGAGGACTTTGAATTAATGCTAGGTCTGAGACGCCAGGGACGAATCACGATTGTACCTGCACCCGTAGTAACCTCAGGACGCCGCTGGCAAAAGTTGGGGGTAGTGAAAACCACGCTGATTAACCAGCTAATCATTGCTGGCTATTTTCTGGGAGTTCCCCCTGCCCAACTGGTTCGTTGGTACAGGCGAAAATGATCAATCCTATTCTTTAGGAATTGCGTATACCCAATCTTGATAATTAGGTTCTCGATTTTCTGTAATTGCTATGAGTTTTTCTTTGAGTTTGTCAGTTATTGGTCGGCTTGTTGGCAAGTTATAACTTTCGATTCTTTTAACTGGGGTAATTTTTGCAGCAGTACCACTCAGAAAAACTTCATCAGCAATAAAAAGCTCAGATTTATCAACGGGTCTTTCTACAGTTTTAATGCCCAAGTCTCTAGCAATTGTCAGAACACTATCTCTCGTTATTCCTTCTAGGATATCTTGTTCAAATCCAGGAGTAATTATTTGCTCGTTTCTCACAATAAATATATTCATCCCAGAAGCTTCAGATACTTTTCCTTGAGAGTTCATTAAAATCGCCTCGTCGAAGCCGGATTCTACAGCTTCAGTTTTAGCTAAGGAAGAAGTAATGTAAGCTCCACTTACCTTACCTCTGAGGGGTAAACTGCGGTCTTCTTGCCGATACCAAGAGCTAATTCGACAGGTGATTCCATCTGGAGATAAATAATCTCCTAACTCTAATCCATAAATAAAAAAATCTTTTTCAATTTTGTGAAGTCTAGGGGCAATTCCCAAATCTGAGGTATAGACAAAAGGTCGAATATAAAAGGACGTACTGGGATTATTTTTTTTAACAAATTCGACTATAGTTTTTTGAATTTTATCAGCTGGCAAATCATACTGTAGTAACTTAGCGCTATTACTTAACCTTTGGCAATGACGATCTAATCTAAATAACAAAATTTGGCTAGAATCTTGAGGGTCAGGGATACCCCGTAATCCGCCAAAAGCTCCGGTTCCATAATGCAAGGCATGGGTAGCAATGGAAATCGTTGCTTCTTCAAAAGGGACAAATTGATTTTTAAAGTAAGCAATTGGCAGAAAATTATGCATAATCAAAGTCAAGAATGAAGGTTCTAGGAACTTACATTAATAGATTTTACTATATAGTTATCATATCAAAATTGACTGGATACTTTTGTTATCAGTCGGTTGTCAGTGGTCAGTTGTCAGCTTTTGATTTCTACTAACCACTGACCACTGACAAAATCCAAGGAACCTAAACGAAGTGATTAAACGTAGCTGATATCAGCTATGAATTTTGATTGGAATCGGCTAACAGCTATTGCAGCCACCCTGTAAAATTCTGTTTTTGGGCTTTGGAAGGATTTTCTACCGACACAATTTGGTAACGACTGGGTCGCGGTGCCCCCAGTGTAACGGGTAAAGTACACAGTTGGTCTTCGTGGAAAACACTCACTTGGATAGTGTCGCCAGTGTGGTAATCTTTCAGGCGATCGCTTAGTTGGTCAGCCGTTACCCGAAACCCATCAATTGCCAGCAACTGATCACCGGCATCAACTCCCGCCACCGCAGCGGGTGAATCGGCTTCAACAAATTTGATCAACTCCTGAGAGTGTTCTGACTTCACCATTACACCCAAGTGCGGCACGGGTTCCTCGTCCTCGACGCCAATCAGTCGCAAGCCAAATGGTTCCAAATACTCATCGAAAGGCAGTTCATCGGTGCCATCAACGTAGCGGGTAAAGAAGTTACCTAAATCGACATCAGCGACAGACTCAATGACCTCTCGCAGTTGTTCAGGGGTAAAGCCAACTTCGTCTTTGCCGAACTGCTCCCACATCAGACGCATCACATCATCGAGCGATCGCTGATTTCCATGACGCGATCGTATCAGCAAATCCAGTAAGAACGAAACCAGTTCCCCTTTCAAATAGTAGGAAATCTGGGAATTATTGCTGTTGGCATCCCGTCGATAGAGCTTAATCCAGGCATCAAAACTCGACTCACTTATCGGCTGCACCTTACGGCCGGGCGTTGTCTGCAACTGCGTAATCTCTTTACTCAAGCCCTCTAACAAAGCCTTGGTGTCGTAGATACCCGCCCGTTGCGGAATCAATAAGTCGTAGTAACTCGTCGTCCCCTCACAAAACCACAGCGATGTAGTGTAGTTCTCCTGTTCGTAGTCAAACCTCTCCAACGCTTTCGGGCGAATCCGCTTGACATTCCACAAGTGGAAGAATTCGTGCGCCACCAGTTGCATGAATCGGTTGTACTTATCCTTTGCCCGAAAACCCAAGCGTGGATAATTCAGCGTACAGGAATCCTTGTGTTCTAAACCGCCGAAGCCGCTTGCTGAAAGATGCAGCAGAAATAGATAGCGCTCATAGGGTAAACCCCCATACAAGTCGGCCTCCACCTCAATAATTTTCTTTGTATCTTCAACGATGCGCTCTGGGTTGGCGTTTCCCTGTCCCCAAATTGCGAGTTTATGGGGTTTCCCCAGCACTTCAAAGTCATACTGTCGCTGAGAGCCAATCTCAAACGGACTATCCACGAGGGTGTCAAAATCCTTTGCCTCGAAGGTATTAGCTTCTTTTGAAATCGGCAGTAGAGGCGTTGTAACGTGCCAATTGGGGTTGGGTGGCACAATTGTTACCCGAATCGGCTGTTCCTCAAATCCTGGGATAAAAAAGAACAGCGCCGCACCATTGAAATAGCCGTGAGTAGCATCCAGGTGATTTGTCCGCACCGATAATTCATTGGCAAACACACGGTAACGCACCGTTATTTCCGAGGTGTCCGCCGTCTCAATTTGCCAATGATTTTTACCAACTTTACACCAGAGCAAAGGCTGCCGTCGGTCACCAGCATCGGCAGAGAAATCCTGAAGATTTTTGGCGTACTCCCGCACTAGGTAAGAACCTGGAGTCCAAACCGGCATTTTTAAATCCAGCACCAGTTCTTGCCAGCCTCGCACAGAGAGCGTCACCTCAAATAGGTGCGATTCTGGCTGAGGCATTGCTACGTGGTAGTGGAGTGTCGGTGCGGTTCTGGGTGCGTTACTGGGACGAACGGTTGTTGCTTCAGTCATTATTAGGGAATTAGCTTTTTAGCGATTAGCTTTTAGATTAGCTAATCGTGGGTGTGTGGGGGTGTTGTATTCTCCCTACTGCCAACTCTTTTGAGTGAGAAAGGAGAATCCACACCGACCCGTTAAACCCGTCCCGCTAGATGAGTCAGCTGCTTAATGTTAATCAGGCAGAGAGTATGATTCGCTTGGTCAATCTTAATCCAGCCCTTACTTTCAAGCTTTTCCATAATTTTGGTTGTATCCTCGACATTGATGTCTGTGATATCCGCCAAGTCCTTATAGGGGATGTGCAAGATTTCGGTTCCCTTTTCAGTGGGTTGACCGTAGTTCTCTGCCAAGGTAACCAGAGTACTAACCAGCTTAACTGCCGGTGGCTGATGGCGTCGTTGAATACGGACATTAGCCAGACGCAGCCGCCGCACCATCAGTTGCAACATCCGGTGGTGCAACTGAGGGTCTTTGAAGAGGGTTTGAATAAAGCGTTGAGCAGAGACACTAAGTAACTGCACGTCGCAAAGAGCAATCACATCGGTTGAGCGGGGAGATTCATCGAGAATTGCCATCTCACCAAAAAAATCACCCCGACCCAGAATCGCCAGGGTGAAAACGTTTTCTCCATAAAGGCGTCGAACTTTGACCCAGCCGGAGACAACAAAGTAAACGGCGTTACCCCAGGCATCTTCCATTAAAACCGCTCGATCTGCGGGATATTCGTGTTCTACTACAACAGACAAGAGCCATTCTAATGTCTCTGGGTTAGCGGTATTAAACAGTGGGAAAAGCTCACTAAAAGCTTTGGTCTGCATGAAAGATCTTTAAGGATAAAGTCTGAGGATGCTCGGGCAGGGACAGTCAGGAACTGGCATGACGCTGTAGAAGGTTCCTAGGCGGAGCGGCACTAGCAGGGTCTTTAAAAACTACTGCTGGATGAGCCATAGCTTGAGATCTCCTACGATTCCATTACACCACACCACAAGAACACTACCCAACTTCCATGAGCTTGGTCACGT
>DATNPI010000608.1:0-2545 GCA_036703325.1 Coleofasciculaceae cyanobacterium | reverse complement strand
GCAATGCTACATTAGGGCCGGGAATTTTTGTGGAAGCCAGTCGGGAACGGGAGACACCCAAGTTACTAACACCACTGAATGAAATCTTGGAAAAGCAGTCCTTCTTGCTGGGAAATGAATTTAGCGTGGCAGACGTGGCAGTTGGGTCAATTTTGGCTTATATCCCAATGATGTTGAAGCTTGACCTCAGCGAATACCCAGCCGTCGTAGACTATATCAAACGCCTTTCTGAACGCCCTGCATTTCAAAAGGTAATGGGCGGACGCGGGTAAAGGTTTTAGGCGTAGACTTTGTGCTTGCCTTATTCAACTACCCCACCCTACTCCGCTGGGCCTTGAGGCGTCGCTAGGCTAACGCCTCGCTTCGCTAACGTTGAGAGTGGGGATTGCATCTATCGTCCAGCGCAGTTCCGAATACCTGAAAAGGCGTTCGGCTTTACCTTCATCCGACGACGCATCAGGGACAGCTGAAAGACGCCCCGTACTCTCCCAGTCTTGCCGAGAAAGTAACACTCTAAGTGCAACATTCCTAGCTCCAACTAAATCAGCGTGGAGGGTATAACCACACGAGTGACACACAAAAGTTAGACCTTTGTTGGGTCTATTTTCTTTAGCTGTGTGACCGCAACAAGGACAAGCCTGAGAGGTATAATGAGCGTCTACTTTTACCGCCAAGCTTCCAGCTAAAACAGCCTTGTAGTCAATAAAACCGTGTAATTCGGCAAATGACCACCTAGCTTGGTTACTGTTAGCCTTTCGTTGTTTTTTAGAGGCTTTCTTCCCTGTTCTTCTCGGTCTTGTCCGCTCTCGGATATGAGTTAAGTTCTCTAGCCCAATTAGCGTACTAGGTGTTACAACTTGATTGGCAATGCCGTGATTTGTATCAGCGATAAACCGTCTCTCCCGTCCCGATAGCTCAACCAATCTTCTGGTTGCTGAACGGGTGCCTTTACGCTGCAAAGACTTTCTTGCTTTCAGATAAAGAGAAGCTTTATGCCTCACCTCAATGCCCGTGAAAAACTGAGTCTTATTCTTGGTGTCAACTGCAACAGCAATGTAACGCTGCCCCACGTCCACACCCATGACTCGCTTAATATCACGCGGGGTTAAATCCGGTACTTCTACCTCCAGGCTCACTAGTAAGTAGTAAGTCTTGGTGGCGCGTGAGTACCAAATCTTTGCCGCTCCCATCTTAGCTACTCCAGACTTAATCATTTCTAAATGCTTGGAGTAGCCTTGATAGTTCACTTTAATCCGACCATCCAGGGTAATGACACTTACCTTCTGGTCTTTGGTGAATGAGTAGTCACGTTGATAATTCAACGTGCAGGTACGAGAAATAAACTTAGGGGGTTTATCCAAACCCTTGTATCGTTTTTTAGTACGCCCTGCAATCAGAGCCTCCTCATTTTGTTTTAGTTTTGTTCGCAATGACTTATAAGTTGCTCCCACTTGACGGGGAACATTGCAAGCCATTTGTGATGGAAGTTTAAACTTCTCACGCAAGGTGTAGTAGACTTCCTTCTGAATCTTGGTGCCGTTATAGGTTTTACCCATTTCAAAAGCCACACCTGACGCAAAATTCAGACTATCCCTATATGCCAAAGAAGTCTCCCGGAGCTGTTCTTTCTGTTCCTGGGTGACTTCTAGTTTTAATTTGGCAGTTAGGACTTGCTTCATCACACTTTCACGAACTGCTTCTATATTAATACGTTCGTGAAGAAAGTGGAACATTGCTGCTGCCCAACATTATCAGCCATTCGGCCACAGACTGAGGTCGATCTTCAGGCTTCATCGCCATGCCGTTGAGGATTGCCTGATTGACGCGATCGCTAATTTTTGGATTAAGCTTCTGGGGTGGATCTAATGGCGTACCATACGCCCTCACTGGTGAAGGCATCGGCATTTCTCCAGTTAGCAGAGAATACAGCGTTGCCGCTAAGGCATAAACATCAGTGTAAGCCCCCCGTTTGGCTCGCCAGTCATACTGCTCAATGGGTGCAAAGCCATCCGATAGAGATCGGGTATGCGTTTGAGTCAAATTCGGAGTAAATTCACGAGCAATGCCAAAGTCAATCAGGACAGCTTCCCAGCGACTTTTTCGCAGCATAATATTGAGTGGCTTAATGTCCCGGTGCAGCAAGCCACTGTTGTGAACTAGCGTCAGCGCTTCACCAACCTGCTGAATGTAGCGCAAGGCTTCAGACTCTGGCAAAACCCCTTGAGTCCAAACTCGATGGGCTAAATCTTCCCCATCAATATATTCCATCACTATGCACCACCGCTCATCCTCTTGAATGACTTCATCTACGCGCACAATATGAGGATGACGGAATTTAGCTAAACGCAGCGCTTCATTGAGGAAATCCTGCTGAAACTCGGCAACGTCGTATTGACGTTGCAGGTAGTCGTTAAGGGTTTTGATGACAAGCGGATTGCCCTGTTTATCTTTAACAAGATATGTAATGCCAAAACCACCTTGTCCTAGTACTTTTTCAATGGTGTACTTGCCGCGCTGCAACTTCTGCCCTGGTTTCCAAGCCATC
>DATNPI010000606.1:0-16087 GCA_036703325.1 Coleofasciculaceae cyanobacterium | reverse complement strand
CTGAATAGATTGCCAACGAACCCACCAGAATCGCTAGTCGAAGTGGTGAAAATTCCCCTTTACTAATAGCGACACAGATCGCTAGTACCAAAAGAGCACCAATGTCGGTGAAAATGGTTGCACCAATTGTTACGGTGACCGCTTCGTTGTTCACAACGCCCAAGCGTCTGACGATGGGATAAGCCAACAGCGTATGAGAGGCGAACAGCGAACCAATCAAGATCGAAGCATTCCAGTCAAAGCCAAATAGACGCCCCACTAGCGTTCCCATGATGAGTGGGATTGCGAAAGTGAAGCTACCAAACCCAAGCGATCGATTCTTGGTGCGGCGGAACTGCTCCATGTCTACTTCCAGACCCGCAACGAACATCAGGTAGACTAACCCGATGTCCGATAGCAGAGACATTGTCTCTGATTTGTTCTCAAGCACCTGCAATCCATTAGCCCCTAGTACGACGCCTGCTGCCAACAGACCGACTAATCCAGGCAGCCGCAAACGCTCAAACAGAGGGGGCACGGACAAGATGACTACAAGCAAAACCGCAAACGGAACAATTGGTTCCTTTAAAACTTCGGAAATAGATTCCATGGGATGTTAGGGAGATACAACCGTAAGGAGTTTAATCAAAGTGCTTCGAGGTAAGTCAAAGCCAAGTAGCATCCCTCAGGATAAGGTGCGACCTGAGTGGCATTTTTGCCAAGTAACCAAGGTAAAGTCACATTAGCTAAAGACCTTTCAGTCTCTTGCTTTTATTCAAGCATTAGCTCTTGGCGAATTGATTTCGTTAGCGTTAGCTCTCGCGCGGGCGATGCCGAAGGCGGTACTCTATCCTTTGAGAACGCCTACGGCGAACGAGAAACTTTTTTGGGAACGCAAAGCGGCGATCGCGCACAAGCGACTATCAAGGGGTCAGGAATTGACCAGGCTTGAGCATCAAAAAGTGTCGTTTTCTTAGAGGTTCGTCAGGCTCATCAACCCCTTGCTTAGACTCAAACCTGTAAACAATACAATTTTCCAAAAAGATATGATACTGCCAAATTAAACAAATTTTAATAGCTCTAAGACTATCTAAAGACGGATTTAATTTAACCGCCAATACCCTTGAACACCAGCACTCTTTAGAGTGATATCACTAACCTACCCGTGAAGTTGGCTTAAAGTATAGGAGTAAGCGGTCATAGTCAAGAACTGCCTAACGCTTATTCTCAAGGTCTGATTGGATAGAGAATGGCAGGTATCTATTTGATGCCCTGACAGAACAGCAGACTCTATGATAAAAACTCTTATTTTTTTATTGTTTCTTCTCCTGATTGTCGTTTTAATTTTGGGAATAGCTCCTCTAATTAAACTGAGGCGCAGGCGACTGGCTAATCGACCTTTTTCCTCTCATTGGGCTATTATTGTTGAACGAAATATTCCTTTATATAAATATCTGCCTGACTCGTTGCGTCAGCGACTCCACGGACACATTAATGTTTTGCTAGCTGAAAAAAAGTTTAAAGGGTGTGGAGGATTGTATCTAACTGATGAAATTAGGGTAACTATTGCTGCAATAGCCGCTCTACTTTTACTAAATGAAAGAGGGAATTATTTCTCAAAGCTTCATCTCATTCTCGTTTATCCAAGTGCCTTTATAGCGGATAAGACTACATCGTTTGGGGAACTCTACCTAGAGGAGAAACAAGTTAAAGCGGGTGAATCATGGCGTACTGGCATAGTCGTGCTTTCGTGGGACAATATCAGCTACGATGCGAGGCATTGGAAGGATGGACATAACGTAGTACTCCATGAGTTCGCACATCAACTAGACCAAGAGGGGGGAAGTGCGTCGGGTGTACCTATTCTTGAGAAAAGGTCAGACTATGTCACTTGGGGGCAGGTGTTTAGAAAAGAATATGAGCAATTGCGTCGTGAAGTTGAACGAGGTGTGAAAACCGTTATTGATGAATATGGCGCAACTGACCCAGCCGAATTTTTCGCTGTTGCTACAGAGACTTTTTTTGAAAAACCTTTCCAAATGAAAAGGAAGCATCCTGAGCTTTATAAAGAGCTGAAACAGTACTATAAGTTAGATCCAGTTGAGTGGATGAAAGAGCCTGTTTGAAGCCACTAAAATTGCAGTAACGGTTCAACGCCTCTCTCCCGAAAAAAGATGACAAGCAGCGACCAACTTCAGACGACTTCCTCAATAGACCCAGCACTCGATCAAGCGATCGCGTTTTTAACAACTCCATCTGCAACGCTACCTGCGCCGGACACTGTAGTTGAGGCATTGCTTCAGGCAGAGAAGACAGCTAAACAGACCAAAGTACGCCATTCCTATGCGCAGTTGCTAGGCACTTGGCGATTAGGGTTTGTTACGGGAACCAAGAAATCGCGCCAAAGAGCAGGAATTATCCTAGGAGCCGGACGGTTTTTGCCGAAGTGGGTTAAGATTCATCTGTCCTACTCGCAATCAGTGCCCGATCAAGAGCGAGGAACCGTTCAGAATTCTGTTGAACTCGGATTCCTGCAACTGGTTCTCACAGGCCCCACTCAGTTCTGGCAAAAGACGAATATGCTAGCGTTCGACTTCACCCGGATAAGAGTGTCATTGTTGGGACTGAAGCTGTACGAGGGCTATATTCGCAGGGGTCAAACTCGGGAAGCGGGGTTCTACGAGCAAAGCGTGAAAGAGCAGGCATTTTTTACTTACTTCCTGGTGGAGAACCACTGCCTTGCTGCGAGGGGTCGGGGAGGTGGGTTGGCACTGTGGACAAGGGCCAGTTAATCTTTTTTCTACCCAAGACTGGAAAAAAGTGCTGTCCAGTCGAGTTCTGACGGTCTTGATCCCTGGTTCACCATCTCAAACACTTTTCCTTCCGCAGCCGAGTTGCCTATGCATTCTACACAGGCTGATGCTACGTCAATCCGGCTGGTATCACCGGATAGAGTATCGCCAGTACCTACTACCACAGCCAACTTCCCTCCTGTTTTTGCCTTCAGAAGCGTGTTTAAGTCATATGAAGTGTAGGGGCCGTCGATCAGCCGTCCTGGTCGAATAATGGTGTAGGGTAACCCGGAACCGATAATTGCTTCTTCACCTTTGTGTTTAGCATCGAGTACGCCAAATGCATTGAGGATACTGAAGGGAGGTTTATCTTTCCGGAGAATGCCGCAGGAGGATACAAAAATAAATCGTTTCAGATTTTGGGGGGCTGCGGCTACCAGGTTACTGACTCCTTGAGCATCGACTTGTTCGGGACTATTCCTAGCCTTTGCATGGCGATATTGCGAATCGAGATAAATCTTTCCCCATTCGAGGAGACTTCCAAGTCCTTGTGCTTCGTCAGTTGTGTCGAAATCCCATTTTGTGGAGGGAAAGGCTGTAGTTCCGGTACAACAGATAATGTAGCTAACGTCGTGCATAGCAGGGGGCAGGGTTGGTGCTTGGCGGATGTCGCCAATTGCAACTTCTACCCGGTTATCAAACATCTTCTGGGCTTTTTGGGCACTACGGGTCAGAACGCGAACCGGAAAGCCTTTCTCCAGGAGCTTTGCTACTGTTAATTGTCCAACTCCGCCCGTGGCTCCTGCAACTAGCACCCGTTCATTCGCTCTTGCTGCTTGTGATGTCATAATGCTTTCTTCTCAGATCTGGGTACTGTGTGTGACATAGTCCTACACCAACTCTAACGAGTATGGTGTAGGCTTCCCAGCAACTCCTGAAGAGAGGATAGGACCTTAACTGAGCTTTAGCTTTAAAGACTGGATGCCCCTGAGCCTTTTTCTTTATGTTGAGGGCACACCAAAGAGGCAGGTTGGGGCACGGTATGCCCCTGCATAACTACCGTTCGATGTGTTCTTCCTGATACGCTGCAATAGACGAAACTTCTGGGAATTGTGCTTCCTCGTCTTCGTGAGAGCTAGTGGGTTCTAGTAGATAGAAGGCATTCAAACTTGCCACAATTAGACCGCAGACTCCCAACACCTGAAAGAATATGCGATCGCCCTCTACACCCGGCGGCAATAAACTGTAAATCGTCAGATACACTACGGCACCCACATTTCCGTATGCACCCACATTTCCGGCAATTTGACCCGTCACCCGATGCTTAATCAGCGGCACAATTGCAAAGGTCGCACCTTCTGCCGCCATCACGAAGAACGAAGCCACCATCGTCATAAGCACCACGATTGGCAGCGCCACGCTACTGCCTAAACTTGCAAAAATCAGGTAGCCAATGCCTGTGCCTGCTAGTGTTACTGCCAGCGTCCACTTGCGGCTACCAATTTTATCGGAGATGAAACCACCACCCGGACGAGCAACCAAGTTCATGAAGGCATAGGTTCCCGCCACCGCTCCAGCAAGGGCGGTAGGCAGTCCGAAACCCCGCTCGAAGAAGGTGGGCAGCATAGACACAACAGCCAGTTCTGACCCAAAGCAAGCAACGTAAGCCAGTTCGAGATTCACCACCTGGGAAAACTTGTAACGCTCTTCTGGGGGATAGCGCTTCCTACCCGTCATCAAGGGCTTATTCGCTTTCCAGATGTTGTAGGCCTGGAACAGATACAGACCAACTAGGAGTACACCAATAATTGCCAGCGTACTTGTGTTAATAAACTTAACTTTGTTCAAACGCCACGCAATCAAGCCCAAGGCGGCAACCAAAGGAATGTTTGCCACTAGCAGAAACCAGAAGTCTTTCTGCGTTGTGACTTCTATACCAGCGCTGCTGGGCGGACGCTGATAGACTTTACCCGGCGGTGTGTCGGTCACGCTGAATAAGTAGATGACGCCGTAGATAGCAGTTACCAGACCAGTCAGGGCGATCGCGAATCGCCAGTTAATCTGGCCTGCTGCGAGGAATGCTGTGCCTGCAGCGATGGAAGGCAATGCGAAGGCTGCGCCTGCCGAACCGAAGTTACCCCAACCGCCATAAATACCCTCTGCCAGACCAATTTCCTTAGCCGGGAACCACTCCGCCACCATGCGAATGCCAATCACAAAGCCGCAGCCAACAATGCTTAACGCCAAACGGCTAAACACCATCTGGGTAAAGTTTTGGGATAGAGCGAAGGCAAAGCAGGGAACAGCGGCAAAAATCAGCAAACAGGAATACGTGATGCGTGGGCCAAAGCGATCCAAAATCATGCCCACAATAATGCGAGCCGGAACTGTAAGAGCAACGTTGCAAATTGCCAATGTTCGTATTTGCGCTTCGCTCAAACCTAAATCGGCCTTAACCGCTGTCACAAATGGGGCAAAGTTAAACCAGACAACAAAAGTCAGAAAAAATGCAAACCAGGTGAGATGCAAGATGCGGTATCGCCCGGAGAATGACCATATTCCAGTCATAGATTCCTCCTAGTAGAAATTTGGGTAGCATGAACTGAGACAGTTTCTAACTTGCTTGCAACGGTAGGAGTTTGAGGTATGCAATTTTGTTATGAATCTGTCAAAAACAGTTTTAAAACTCATGTGCGATCGCGCTATTGATTTCAGCCAGATACAAACTTTTCATCTCACAGATTCATAGGGAATTAGGAAAGCATAACTGCTTCCTTATCACTAATGAATAATCAAACACAAAGGTATTGATTCTGTGAAGAATCTACTGATAGCAAGAGCCTTACTTTGTGTTAAAGGCTACAAAAAGCTCAGTACTATTTATGATTTGCATTGACGCAATGTCATTCTTGCAATCCATCAGTAACTTGGTATTTATTCTGAACGCTATTAGAGAGTTGCATTAAATTGATGCAGATATTGCATAAAAAGGGGTTGTATCAACCAACAATCTGAATCCCAATTGCTGATGTTTATAGCTCTGCGGATGCTTCAAACCAGGGATTTGGACGGGATTAGAAATATCTAAGATGGCTTTAGGCGCTGTATTAAGAAATTGATTTTATTTCTGTATATTTAAATACAAAATGCTAGACTAATATCAGAAAGTAGTATTTGATACGGTTTTAATTCAAGATGAAATTTCAAAAGCGGCTCCTGACTCCCCCCAGGCAGCATCCGCTGGATACCTGGATCATGCTGACGGTGATTGCTGCCCTTGCTCTATGGGTAGGGAGTATTCCATTGATTTTTAGCTATGAAATTAGTAATTCACCTGCCAACAACCCTGCTATACAGGGAGAGGCAGGGCTATGGAGTGTCTTAGGAGAGAAGGAGTAAACTACCCCTCCTGATTGGCTGCGTCTAAAGACTTGCCAATACAGAAGGGGCTTTTGGTAGCCCTGGTTCTATCGCACAAGACAATAGTTCCGAGCCTCTGGGCTGGTTTACAGAACAGCCCCAAAGTTCAATCATTTTTGCACCATTAAAGTCCGCATCTCCCAACCAACCACACACTTTATTCGTGCATTTAAACTGTTTATTGGTTCTCAATCCAATATGCAAACAGCAATGGCAGGTTTGACTGGTATAGGCGGGAGGAATAGTTATAACCTCAATACCTTCCTTGATTCCTTTGTACTCAACAAAGGTTCTTAACTGATAAAAAGCCCATGAATTGGAACGCCTTCTCTCAGTTTTAGAGCGAGGTTTTTGATTAGTTCTATCCCTAATCCCCGTCAAATCCTCAATAGCTACGATTGATTGCGTTGTTTTCGCTTCAGTAATAATTTGCTTACTGATATTGTGGTTCAACCACTGCTGAAATCTTCTCTCTCTACCCGATAGCCGTTTCAAGATATTTCGGCATCTACGCCGAGTTGTCCTTGTGCCCTGGGTCGCCTCCTTTTGCAGAGAAGACCTTACTTGAGAATATCTATCTCTAACGCGATTGATATGCTTACTATCCCAACCTTTGTTTGTACTGGTTTTCGCTATCTCTCGGCGACCAAAATCAATCCCAATTACATTTTTTGTCTTAATGGGAGATGGTGCATTGCTTTTAATCTGGATATGTGCGTACCATTCTCCATCACGATGCTGGCAGATTTGAGCGCTAGTAGGAGTTTGTCCAGTTAGCTTTACTCTATGGTAATTACTGGCACGAATAGGGCACTTTACCCGTTTACCTGTTGTGCTAATACTTACACTCCAGTCTTTTTCAAAAAACTGAAATGTTCTAGCATCACAATCAAAACTTGTGGGATTGAAAGATTTAACTTTCTTGCCTTTCTGTTTTGCTGTTAAACGATTAGCGGCAACTTTTGCACAAGCTCTTATAACATGGTTTGCTGTTAATCCAGACTCTTTCTTGATGCCGTGGTAGCAGACAGCTTGAATAGAGTTTCGGTTGGTTAATTTTGGGTTAACTGTCCGATTGATGGTGTTGCAAGCTGACGCAAAACTCTCCGCTGTGACAGCAATTACTTTTTGCTGTTCAGTAGAGAGTTGAAGTCTTACAACTAGCGTCAGTACTTGATTCACGCCTACTAAAAACTCACAAATATGACTTCACCACAATTTGCTGCAAAATAAGGATGCTGCGTTTTTATTTTGGTCGCAATTCCTCCCCTCCCTAAAACGTCGTATGCTGGACGCATACTCGTTTTTGAGGAAGGGCCTTCCTTGCGACATTTTTGGTGAAAGTCTCTCCTCACTGAGTGCTTTCAAGACAGCCGCCCCTGCACTTGGCGCACAACGAAGTCATGAAAATCTCTCTCCCCTAACTCCTGACCCCTATTTTCCTAAAAGCGATCGCATAGTGTACGCGTGAGTTCATCTTTCTTTCCCGCTGGATACCTCGTCCATAGGCTCTCGCATGGGCGGGGTAATAGGCTCACCTATTGAATACTTGCAACGGAACCATTATTGCTGCTGACTGATTTAATCACCTCGACACCATTCTGTTCCAAAATCACCAGCGGTTCCTCATTGTTGCTGAATTCAATGCGTTTAACGAGTACCGCCCCCTTGGATAGATAGTCTCCCTCGCTGACAGAGCGACTTATCTGCTCATTCGGTTCCTTCACGATTGCACTAACTTTTCCCTCTACCTGCATCACCCCGTTCACTTCCACCGCCTTAGCTAGGTCAGTGGACGGGACTGGTGGAACAGGCAGATTTTGGAGTGTTGTTTGACCTCCAGACGAGGACGCCGTTCCAGTCTCACCTATTTGAGGTTGAGAATCTTGGTTCTTCGGTTTTTGAGGTTGAGAATCTTGATTCTTTGGTTTTTGAGGTTGAGAATCTTGGTTCTTTAGTTTTTGAGGTTGAGAATCTTGGTTCTTCGGTTTTTGAGATTGAGAATCTTGGTTCTTTAGTTTTTGAGATTGAGAATCTTGGTTCTTTGGTTTTTGAGGTTGAGAATCTTGATTCTTTGGTTTCTGATTCGTCTTAGCTGAAACCGACTGCTTGATTGGGGCAACCGTAACGGCTCCGAACGGATCGATGCGACCCTTGGAAATAGGAAACGTCGTTGGGTTAGTAGCTACGATTAGTTCTTTCGGCACAACCGGCACAGAAGGACTAGGCATTGGTGGATTAGGAGCTACAGATACTGGTTCAACAGAAGGCTTTGGCGTCGGCGCTTTACTGACATTGCTATTACTCGTGCAGCTGACTAGTAGCAAAGTAACCAGACCCAAACCAGTAATTCCCTGAAGTTTCTTCATGGTAAATTCCCCAATTCTTTCTATCCAGCATATTCTTTTCTCCCCCTCTCCCCCTCCATTTACAAGACAGCTACCAGGGATTGCCAATCAATGTAAAGGCAGACCAGTAATAGGGATGGTCTAGCTTTTGATTCCCCAATTGTGCTAACTCTGGCGGTAAGGGGATATCTGCACGAGTAGTACGTAATTTACCATCCTCCAAGCGTACCTGACCTTTGAGCATCGCCAATTGAGCCTGTCGCAGTGCTTCCGCTTTGATGGGAACGCTGTCCAACTTCTCATAAAACTCGGTCATCAGCCCCAGTGTCCCTTGGTCGCTGACGTACCAGAGACTCGCTAACGCTGACTTGACCCCCGCCAGCACCGCTAATCCCGCAAAGCCCAACTCCGCTTGCTCATCCCCCAAAGCCGTGCGACAGGCACTGAGTACTAATAACTCTACTGGCGGGTTATTCCAGCCCAACTGTCGCAGTTGGTCGAGGTGCAGCTTAGTGTCCCACAGCTGGATGTAGGACTTACTTGGTGCCCCCGGCTGGAATTCTCCATGAGTTGCTAGGTGGATAATGCCAAACGGGTTTTGTTCTCGTGCTTGTTTGAGATTTGTCAGGGTGAAGTCGTTGTTGAGGAAGGACTTACCTTGCCACAGTGTCCCGGTAATGGTTGACAGTTCCACTGGCACGGCAGGTAAGGGTTTTTGGTCGGTAAATTTCGCCGCTCCCATTGCTAGGACTTGGGAACCTTTGATGTCCTTATAACGAGTATCGGTGAGACTGAGACTGGGCATCAGAGCAACGCTGTAGCGCTCAATCAAAAATCCAGTCCCGTCGTGGAGGGCAGCAACTGGCAAGGAGCGCAAGCCACCGTCCATCAAGAAGACAAGGTTCTGAATTTCTCGTGCTTTTAAATCGGTTTCTAGTGGTGCCACCAGCCACTTGTAAAGTTGCTGGGCTGAGTCCATGTAACCACGAGTGCGTCTGAAGCTGGTAACTTGGCTGCGAAAATCCGTAGCGGCTTTGAGGACTTGCTTACGGGTAGCACCCTGTACTCGCTTACGAATTGGCGTTCCTTTGGCAGTCACCACCACCAGTTCTAGTTGGTCATTGGGTTGCGGTTTTGGATTTTCTGGGCGTTGTGCTGGCTGCTGTGCAAGCTGATTAACTCCAATGCTTTGAGAATTCAACTGTATAAGGCTTTTTGATTCCTTTGAGTTGTGCAGTGATTTAGTCTCGCCTACCGAGGTTAAAGGTGGAAGGGTCTGGGGAACAAAAGTGACATAGACAAATGCTGGTTTGATACCCGTCGCTTGTTCGATTTCGTTAAGAATCTCACGCTCCTGATCCAGGGTTTTAATTGGCGTCAGGGCAGACAGCCCGAAATGCTTCTCGAACTGACTCGTAAAGGACTCGTCGGTTTGAGCAACAACCGGGTCAATCTCAACGGTTGGTAGATCACTGGTAAGCGGTAGTTGTGGTGGATAAGTCTCCTGAGGGAGTGGATTTTTTTGCGGTGGTGGCGGTGGTGGTGGTGGCGGCGGTGGTGGTGGTGGCGGTGGTGGTGGTGGCGGTGGTGGTGGTGGTGGTGGCGGCGGTGGTGGTGGTGGTGGTGGCGGTGGTGGTGGTGGCGGTGGCGGTAACTGACTCAGATTGATTGTCAGTTGTTGCGGGGCTGAGAAGGAAACGCGATCGCTCCCTCTAATCGTGAAAGCATTAATTTGACCAATAACACCTGGTGGCGGGGTGTAGACTAAAACATCCGTAGGAGAAATAGTGTCTCCCGGACGTATTGCAATGCCATTTCTTGTCAGTGTTCCCGCGAGAATTTCATCAACAATTATTGAGAAGTTATCCTGATTTAAATCATTCACCACCAAATTTAAATTCGCCAACGTGAATGTGAGCGGCTGATTTTGTTGAGTACCGGGTAACTCTGGATTAGCCGTCAAAGTTGGTGATTGATTGACAAACGTGATGCTGATATTTCCCTGAGTAGAAGTAATATTATTTGGAATAAGAGTACCAGGAGCTGGAAATTCTTGTAAGGGAGCAATTGTGTTAATGCCAGGACCAGTATTAATCGCTCCTGCTGTCCCGTTGATAGCCGCATTCCCCACGGCAAATAAATCATTATTTATTCCACCATTGTGTTGAATTGTAACTAAGCCTCCCTGAATTTGTCCCGGAGTATAAATGGTAGTACCCGCAGGAATAGAAGTATTGGTAATTGTTCCTAACCCTCTGACAACTCCGTTAGGAATTCCATTGGCGGTGATAGTAACATTACCACCTGTACTGTTTCCTGAGGTTGAAATACCTTGAGTGTTGATGCTGTCAAAGATAATATTGCTGCCATTTAATGTCACTGAGTTACCAGTTGCCAATCCACTCACAACACCCACCAAGGAAAAAGCCGTTGAAGAAGCAGAAGAATTAATTGCGTCTGTATTAATAGCCCCTTCTGAGGTATTTAAGCTAACCAAACCACTAGTTGCAGCACCAGAGGTAGCAGTACCATCAGCACCAGAAGCAAAGGAAGTAGCTGAAGAATTAATGGCATTCGTGTTGATAGCGCCAACAGCATCTAAGCTGACTAAACCACCAGTTGCAGTACCAGAAAAACCAGCACCTAAGGCTTGATTAGTAGAAGCAGCAGAGGAATTAATTGCACCTGTAACATTGATAGCGCCTCCGGCCTCTAAGGTTACTTGACCACCAATGGCATTGGTTCTGGCAGTATTAGTGACACCAGAGGAATTAATTGCATCTATTGTGATATTGCGTCCTGCTTGTAGAGTGACATCACCTCCTCTAACGGCTGATAAATTATTAATTACAGTAGGAGCAGTAGCAAAAGTATTAATGATACCTGTTTGAATGTCGCCTGGAGCCGTTATGATTACCGGGCCACCTGTTCTCACCGGGCCGCCATAGGGATTAGTGTTATTAAAGCCAACAACAATATCGCCATTAACGGTAACATTTCCAGGTCGCGTTGCTCCTCCAGCTCCATTAAATATCGTTCCAGAAAAGCTGGCCAAAGGAGGAACCTGAGCAGAAAGCCCAAGTCCATAATTAGGCTCTTGCAAGGCGTTCAACCCAGCTCGCAAAATGAGAGCTGACCGTTCGCCCAATAATTGAGCATCTGGTGTGCAAGTTTGGGTAAGCAAGTAATCGGAATTCTCCCGAACTTTGCTTCTAGGCAGCAAACGGGATATAGGTATGTTCTTCTGACTGGCAACTAGCACTCCTGGCTTTTTGAAGCCAATTGGATTGCAAAACAAGAAAAGATTAACATCGCGACCAGTGATGGTGATATTTCCAGTAACTGTGATACTCCCCAGCGTTTCAACCTTGAGTGATGGTCCCGTATAGGTGCCGAAGGTGACATTCTGAGTCGAGCTAATAATTGGGTCGTAGAGACTGACAAAAGTGCCACCGTCGCCGCTCAAATTTAGAATTGAAAAACCACCTCCACTGACATAGTGGGCATCTCCAGAAATAATTCCATTGCTCACCAGACTCAGGTCACCACCACTGACAAACGCCTCCTGAGTAAGATGATTCAGCGCCAGAATATCAATGCCTTGATTGCCTTGAATGTAGAGATTTCCCCCAGCTTGGGCAACAAAGGGCTTGGCGACACTATCGCGCACCAGCACTCCTCCCGCCGCCAGCAGGTTCAGATTCCCGCTAGTCGCCAACTGGCTCTCTACTAAGGTGAGATTGTGGGAGGCTAATGCGGTTGCTGTTCCTGCACTCAGCTGATTGACTGCGATATCACCAGTGTCTACCCTAATACCAGAATTCGTCAGTTGCGCTTGTCCTGAGGCATTAACCGTCACACCTGCTGCCAGATGCCCTGCACCACCTGTAAGTAATTGGGGCAACATCAGTGGTGTAATGGGCAACAGATTCCCCTGTTCACTGGTAGGCGGTTTTAGCTCCAAACTCAGGACTTGTCCGGTTTGGCTAAAGCGTACTAGACTACTTCCCGGCAAAGACGTGACGCTAATGTTGCCGGATGGTGCAGTCATTGTGCCAGTGCTGACGACGGTGCCGCCAGTTAGAGAAAGATTCTGTCCAGGTTGAACAGTCAAATTACCAGCATTAATAATCGCCCCTGCTTGATTGGCATCAAACACAAAGGTATTGGGCGTACCAACTAAGTTTCGATAGTCATTGGTGCCAAACGCACTGAACCGACTGCCATCCAAACCAATGCCAGTGGCAGTAGTCGCACTGAAGGAGGCCGGAACATTCAGAGTTGCATTTGAACCAAAGACAATCCCGGCGGGGTTCATTAAATATAAGTTGGAGTTGCCGTTGGTAACTTGAATCAGACCATTAATCAGCGAGGGATTGCCACCCGTGACACGTCCCAGGATATTCAAAATTGATGGATTAGAGAGGAAGTTAGCAATCTGGTTTTGGTTGAGACCAAATTGACTAAAGCTATGGAACAGGTTTGCGCCATTCCCAGAAAGTTGACCACCGCTGATGTCGTAGCGATTTCCATCAGGGGTGATGACTGTACTAGTGCTGCCATCTGACATGATGGGCTGGGCAGCGACAATTGAAGGCAAAAGGCAAAAGGTAAACGGTAAAAGGGAACAGGCAAGGGAGGAAATCGTTGAACCGACTCTCCCTACCTGAGAAGCAAAGCTTTTTTTCCCTCGGCGTTTGTACGCTTGCTCTACGGCGCGGCGCGAGTCAAAGGCTTGCTGAGTTTGCTGCTGGTGGGAGATGGTCTGTGGATGGGTGCGGTAGTAGTAGAGGGGCTTATCAACGTGTCGTACCTCGGTATTCTCGGAAAGCCGTAGGCACAAGTCGTAGTCTTGGGCGTATTCAAATGACTCATCGATGCCACCAACTTGCTCATAGACACTCCGACGCATCAGCCGGAAATGGAAGGTCATGAACTGGTGCAGCAGTCTCTCTTTGGAGTAAGGAACTAGGCAGCGATACCCGTAGCTAACGATTCGGTCATGTTCGTCAATATCCAGATAACTGGTGTAGACCATGCCCACTTCTGGCTCTTGCTCAAGTACGCATACTGTTTCTTCCAGGGCGGTTGGGGCAAGTAAGTCGTCGCTGTCTACAATACCGATGTAGGTTCCAGTCGTTTGAGCGATCGCTAATTTGAGAGAAAGCCCTCGCCCTTGATGTTCCGCTATCACGACTCGTACCCGTGCATCGTGCTTGGCGTAGTTTTGGGCAATCTCTACAGTTCGATCTATAGAACCATCGTCCCAAATCAGCAGCTCAAAGTCCTGCTTGGTCTGCGCCAGAATACTCTCAATCGCGGCACTAAGGTAGCGTTCCCGATTGTAGGTGGTGATAACGATAGAGATGGGTACGGTCATAACTGAGTAGCCGAGGGAGTGAGGAGAAGAAAGAGCATCAGTCAGTATTGGGTTGCCGGAAGTAATATGATACAAACTCCAGCCAGATAATCTTTATCTTGCTCAGATAGTACTCAGATAGTCTAGGCGATCGCTTTTATTGGTCAACTCTAGCCTTCGTCAAAGAGAGAGCTGATAGAAGCACTTCAGCCTCTGTCCAATGGCGTCAGCAAAGCGCATCGCAGACATTTCCCCACACGAACCCCAACGGCAACTCAATCGTCTTTTCGCCATTGTATTTATCTATCCTGCGGGCATATTGATTTGAGAACGCTTCACTCGCCAGATAGAAGACCTGGCGGTCGCTAGAGACTATAATCAACCATTTATTGCCAAAAATAGCGGAAAGTACGGTTAATATCGGTAATCCCATCTTTTACTGCCGTATGCTACTTAATTAGGCTGGAAACTAGCTAAAGACAGCCAGGTCATGAGAGCCGAACTCGATGAATAAGATACAGGTGCAAAGCGATTTAAGTCCCGAAATTTACCAACAGCTAAAGGCATACATGACCGAACGAGAACTGTCAGAGGCAACGGCGATTGAAGTTATTGTTAACAGCTACTTTTTGGACAGAACTCAGGATGAATTGACGGGGCGAATCGCCAACATAGAGCAAGATCTGTCAGCCCTGAAGCGTCACGTACTGGCAATACGGTTTCGTTAGGACTACGTGCTACCCTGCTTTTTCTTAAGCTCCCTAGGGATATATGTCTAAAGGCTGAATAGATAAGAGCTGTAGATATTCTTAGAAATTTCTTTATAAGCATCCTCCCAGCACACTTTGGTTTAAATGCATAGCCTATCTAAAGTGAAATTCTGTGTAATGAGAGTCGGAGGTGTAGCGGTTCTCAATTGCATAAACTACAAGGCAGGGCACGATAGTATCGTGCCCCTACGAACGACCCGTTTACAGTTAATTGAGGGATTCTAGATTGCGATTGCGATCGCTTTTCAATTTCTCAATATCGGGGAATAAATCTGGATTATGCTGCCCTCGATTAAAGAGAGTCACTTCGTATCCCTGTGCTAAAGCCGCCTCAACGATGTGACGACCTAAAAATACCGTACCACCAAGAATTAATAGCTTCATTTGCAAATCCTTTTTGCACGGCTTCGATGTCGTCTACTTGGTCAGTGAAGTAAGTACCTCAGCGAGGTGGACAGGGCGAGAGATTTGGGGACAATGTCCACTAGGTAATGCAATTGCCTCAACTCCGAGAAGCTCGCGGGCTGTACGTTTAGACCATGCCGGGTCAACTGTCCTGTCTTCAGTGCAAACGATATACGCAGACTCTATATCTGGCATAGCTTGGATGGGACTAATCTCAGCGAACACTACTCTTGAAGCTTGATGTCGCAGCTTCGAGATTGCCCAGTGTGCAACCTCAGGTTTACAGTCGTGAAAAAGTATCTCTATGGCTACGGCTTCATCTTTTGAAGGGTCTTTGTTAAGATGAGCCGGATTAAACATATCAGACTCGTTGCCATGTAAGACCCGATCAACCACACTAGTTCCCACCTTCGGGATGCCTGCTGCGAGGTACACAAGCTTTCTTACTGCACGCTGGTTGGCGACGATGGGGATAAATAAGCCAGACATGGAATGACCGACCAGTACAACGTCATCACCAGCTCCTTGCAGCGCCTGAAGCACTGCCTCCGCATAGCGAACAGCACCAGCGTCGGGGTCTTCAAGCGGAAGATCCATTGCTACTGCCTCATGACCACGCGCCTCAAGTTCAGGTATCAGTAAATCCCAACACCATGCCCCAAGGAAAGCGCCGTGAACTAAACAGAAAAGACTCATAGAAAGCTCCGAGAAACCCATCGGCTTTTAGCCGTGGGAGGGTCATTGAGGGAAACTGATGGTGTATGCGCTCCGCGCAAGCTTCACCACAAGGTCTATAAGCCAGTGCGTGAAGCTACAGGATTGAAAGCCAACCATGTTTGTCAAGCCATTCGGCGCGTAATTGGTAACGCCAAGGCTGTTAAACAAATCCACAAATTCAGACCTACTTCTATTAGCTTGGATGTCCGCACGTTTAAATATGTGGAATCCGAGCAAACGGTGGGGGTGACTTTGAAGTGTGGGCGGGTTGAATTTAAGTTGTCCATCGGTGGATAT
>DATNPI010000536.1:0-6563 GCA_036703325.1 Coleofasciculaceae cyanobacterium | reverse complement strand
GTAGGAGAGGGGTAGGGGGAGAGGTCAAACCTTAGCTTCTTCCTTCACCAGCTTCGCCCAACCCAATTCCTTCAGGTTGTTATTGCGGCGCAGCGGACGAGTCGCCAACTCCAGAATGTCACGCGCATTCGTAAAGCCGTGAATCTGAGCAAAGGTGAATTCAACTGACCACTTAGTATTTATACCTCGTGCTTCCAGTGGGTTAGCGTGAGCCATACCAGTGATGACCAAGTCAGGCTGCAACGCCTTGATACGCTCAATCTGGTTATAGTTGTCCGGCTTCTCGATAATCTTCGGTGCTGGAACGCCCATTTCGTGGCATGTCTTCTCTAGCAAAGCTAGTTCAGCAGCTTGATAACGCTTGTCCATGTAGGGAATGCCAATTTCAAGGCAAGTCATGCCGCAACGAATTAGGAAGCGTGCCAGAGAGATTTCCAGAAGGTTATCACCCATGAAGAAGACTGACTTGCCGCGAATCAGCTTAATGTAGTCTTCCAGGTTTTCCCAGATTTGGGCTTCCCGTTCGTCCAGTCCTTTCGGTTCAATGCCGAACACAGAGCAAATCTTCTCAATCCAGGCGCGGGTGCCATCAGGGCCGATGGGGAAGGGTGCGCCAATTAGTTTGCACTTGCGGCGACGCATCAAAGTGCTAGCAGTGCGGCTGAGGAAGGGGTTGACGCCAGAGACATAATACCCTTCTTCAATTACTGGCAGTTCGGTGTAACGCTTGGAGGGCATCCAGCCGGAAACTTTAATTCCCTGCTTCTTCAGTTCCAGGGTCAGATTAGTCACAACTGGGTCAGGCAGGGAGCCAAACAACACCAGTGGTGGATGATCGACGTATTCTGACTGTTCGGCAACAACGTCTTCTTTCTTTCGCCCGAAGTTGAGGAGTTTGGAGATGGCATTTCGCTCTTCTTTCTCCGCTTCCATCACCGGAGCTTTCTCGGGACATTTGTGAACCATTGAGGCGAGTACGGTGTCTTCACCCTGGGTGAAGGCATAGTCTAAACCGTTGGCACGCGCTGTGACGATGGGGATACCAATCTCAGCTTCCAGTTTAGGAGCCAAGCCTTCCAAATCCATCTTGATGATTTCCGTCGTGCAAGTGCCAATCCAGACAATTACACTGGGGTTGCGATCGCGTTTAATCTGCAAGCACAACCGCTTCAGTTCTTCATAATCATTCAGCTGTGCCGAAATATCCCCCTCTTCCAACTCCGCCATTGCGTAGCGAGGTTCCGCGAAAATCATCACCCCCATCGCGTTCTGGAGGAAATAGCCACAAGTCTTCGTGCCAATTACCAAGAAGAAACTATCTTCAATCTTCTGGTAGAGCCACGCGACACAGCTAATTGGGCAAAATGTGTGGTAATTTCCGGTTTCACACTCAAAATTTAAAGGCTCTGGTGCTGCAAGAGTCATGGAAAAGTGTTCTCTCCTCGTTTTTAAGGCAAGTTTCAAAAAATAGGGCAGTAATAAGTTTTATGACAAAGTCATCTGAAGGCTAAAGGATAAAGGTTGAAGGATGAAAAGAGGTGAGATGACTGGTCAATTACCAGAGTCGTTAAATCCTCTTAGTCCATAACTTCATACTTCATCCTTCACACTTCATCCTTTCTTCAGACCATCATCAGATCTAACTGTTCTCCCTCTGCCTTCACTTGCGGTTCCGGCGGATTGAGGTAGAAGTCAGACAGTAAGGAGAACAACTCCCGGTCAGGAGCATCATTCGGTACAACACCCTCTGGACGTGCCAAAATCTGGTCAGCGATATTCAGGTAGTAGTCGCAGACATAGTTGAGTGAGGAGTCAGTCTCCGCCATCTCGAAGAGGGTTTTGCCCTTAACGCGGGAGACGCGAATGTCTTCAATGAGGGGCAGAATCTCCAGAACCGGCATCGGTACGGAGTCAATATACTTGTCGATCAGGTCGCGCTTGGATGTCCGGTTGCCAATTAAACCAGCCAGACGCAGTGGGTGGGTACGCGCTTTTTCACGCACGGAAGCAGCAATCCGGTTGGCGGCAAACAAGGCGTCAAACCCGTTGTCAGTCACAATCATGCAATAGTCAGAATAGTTCAGAGGCGCGGCAAAACCACCGCAGACTACGTCACCTAGAACGTCAAACAGAATTACATCGTACTCATCAAAGGCATTGAGTTCTTTGAGCAGCTTCACTGTCTCACCGACGACATAGCCACCGCAACCAGCACCAGCCGGAGGGCCACCCGCTTCTACACAATCCACGCCGCCATAGCCTTTGTAGATGACATCTTCAGGCCACACATCTTCGTAGTGATAATCCTTTTCCTGGAGCGTGTCGATAATTGTGGGAATTAAAAAGCCTGTGAGGGTAAAGGTACTATCGTGCTTTGGGTCGCAACCAATTTGCAGCACCTTCTTGCCACGACGCGCTAGGGCGACTGAGATATTGCAGCTGGTGGTTGATTTACCGATACCGCCTTTTCCATAAACTGAAAGTTTCACTCTTCTTTGTCTCCTATCGTTCGGATTAAAACTTGAATATTGTCTTTGCCGCTATGAATAGTTGGCACATAAGCGATCGCACCTACAGCCAGCTAAGACAGTGCTTCAATCGGGGCGTTGATTGCATTATTGACCAACTGCAAACGAAAAGAAAGAGGCGTTACGGCGAGAATGAACCGTAAAAGCTCGTAATTCAGCTTAATCGTTATTTTATTTGTATTCAAAATCTAAAAAGACCCTTTAATAAACCTATACAGCTTATTTATGAATTTACGCTATTATTTTATATAAATAGGTACAAAAACCAAAAAAGACAATTACTTCTACTGTATCAGCACTCTGAACCATTGGCTCACAAGGCGGGTTCATCCTAAACCAGAACAACCAATAGCTTATACAGCAAAGGTTTCAATCAACTTAGCCAACAAAGAATAAGCCAAGCGTACTTGAGGCGTTGGTTGAGCTAGATCAGCGGTTAAGAGAGCGAGTAAGGGCTTTACTAACGAAGCAAGGATTTTTGTAAATAAAAATTAAATTTTGGCGGAGTGATTGCACCCTCTAGATTTCAAGAGAAGGGGAATGGCTGGAGAAGCTAGCCTGTTGAGGCGATATTCCAAATCCACACATTCATCTTCTATCAATCCGTTTTACTGGGTTGCTCTTCTAGGAGAGTTTCTAGGAGGGCGTGAACCTTCTGTGCCGCTGCCCTACTAGACAGTTCACGTTGAAAATCCAGTTTGGCTTGAGCCGCTACCTTATCACGCAACGCCGGCTCGACGAGAAGCTGATATATTTTTTCCACCCACTCTTCAAGTTCGCTGGCGAGCATTCCATTTTCACCGTCTTGGAAAAACTCAGGGTAATCTAACTTCCGATGAACGACAATCGGGACGCCACGTAACATATAGGAATTCAGCTTGCCAAACGATTTGCCTAGGCTAAATAGGTCAGAGTCACCGATTGGGTGCAGACCCACTACAGCGTTTTCTAGTGAGTTGTGGTACTCATCAAATGACAGCAACGGGAATAGCTTCACCTGGATGTTGTGTTCTGCCAGCCTATCCACGAAAGGCTGCAAAGCTTGGAAATCGGTAGCACCATACACCCAAAACTCGAAATCAACCTTTTCACGGAGCTTAATCATCACGTCCCCTAGAAATTCGCGCTCTCCCACATAATTAACGGAACTGCTCGTACCCCAAGCAATAATCCGTTGGCGCTGACTCGGTGGAGGGTAGTCTAGCTCTTGGTTGGCCATACCAGTCCAGACGATATGAGTGTTCGAGTTGTACTGACGGCAGAAATCCGCCAAAAACTTGCTGCCGCAGATTACCAAATCGCTGCCTTGGCAACACCTAATTATCTGGTCTTTCTGATTGGGAAAAGTAGCAAAATCATCAGGCCAAACGAAATCAGCGTCGTCAAGGTCGAAGACAATACGCGGCACATCATACAACTCAGGGAAGTTAAGCTGGTGACGACCTTTCTGAATGTATAGGATTTTCGGCTTTTCAAGTTGTAGAATGCGTCGCCGCTGCTCTAATTCAAGTTGAAACGGCACGATGGTCACTCGCCAACCCAGAGTTCGTAGATTCTCGCCAAGATTATAGGCACGTTCACGCGACGAGCTGTCCTCAAAGTCCCAAAATGGAAAAATTACTAACCGCTTCTCGGATTGAGGGGAAGTCATCCGTTTAAAGTGCACTAGCCCCTCACGTAGCCGATTTTTGACTGAAGACTTGAACGACATACTCTAAAACACACTTCCTTAATGCTAATAGGCTTCGGTTATCAGTTTTCGCTGGTAGAGCCCCGCAGAAGTTGGTATGTGGTTAGGAGTCTAGCAAAAATATAGCGGTTCTCGGTTGAGTGCAAATACACCGCTGTCCTCAAGAGTCCCCCCTGTCCCTTTCCCGGAATCTCTGTATTCCATCAAGGGTGAGAACCGCTATAACTTGAACACTTTATTAAAGTGAAGGGATTAACCTGTTAATTAACCCTAGCAACTGGCATCTGAGAAGCACATATGGCTCAAACGCCGCCTCTGTAGCGCTTCATGTTCAGCACTTTACACTGCAACCCATCTTTCTCGATGCAGAAGGCGTAGTAATCGAGGTTGCTCCAAATCCAGTTGAGGGTATTGCGAACCTTTTCTCGCTTGATGTAGAGGCGTTTCTGCACGGCCTCGTTAGGGCAAAGAATTTGGAAGGTGAGAACACCGTCTTCGTCGTTGATGCGGAATAGGCAATCCTGCAAGATGGCACGGATGCTGCTGTCAAAACATTCATGGAATCGGCGTAGTCTGCCCGTCAGGGTGTAGTCTTCCAGGGTGCGACCAAAGAGGTCATCCGCTTCATCGAAGGGCAGGTCGTCCTTATCAGGGTCAAAGGGATTCACCATAGCTTCCTTCCAATTCGTCCTTTCTGTACAATAAGCTCTTCCTTATTTCTACCGCTTCTAAAAATCTATAGAAATTCTCGCAGACATCTAAGGTAAAGCCGCCCTCATGCAATAACAATGCCAACGGGCTTGATATTACTCACGAATCGGAGAGTGGTGAGCTTACTGGATGAAGTCAGGGGGCATTATTGCACCCCTAAGGTCGGCACTCTCGAAGTTAGCGCCTTTAAGGTCAGCAGCCGTGAGGATGGCATTCTCCAGGTAGGCTCCCCTGAGGTCAGTACGGCTGAGATTAGCATTTGTTAGAACGACATTCTTCAGGTAGGAACTCCTAAGGTCAGCACCCCTGAGGTCAGCACCCGTGAGGTCGGTATCTGTTAAGTCAACTCGTTTCAAATCCATACCGCTGAGGTCGGCACCCCTTAAGTTACACCTTTGACATTGACCAGTTTCCCGCAATTGCCTGAGAGCCTCTCCAGGATTTTCAACTTTTACAGGTGCAAACCTCCTATCACCAATGCTCAAACTTGTGCTGCACACAGCGATAAAGCCAAGGCTGACCAGTAGGATTTTGATGGCTGATGACCTGAATTTTGTAGCTCTCGCGATGCTCTCTGATGTTGTGGTGCCGACAACATCAATCGACTGAAGTGCCTTGAGGGCACTAGCGGCATTGGGATAGCGATTTTTTAGACTCGGTGCCACCATCTTTTCCAGCCAGTTAATAAACTGCGGACTCAGCTGAGGCACTAGCGGCTTAAAGTTGATGCGACAAGCTTCATCAATTAAGTTGCCGATTTCTGCTGATTTCGTCTGTGTCAGTAAACAAATCAGCGTCGCACCTAGACTATACAGATCAGAAGCCTCTGTCAGCTGACGATTAAACATCTGTTCGGGTGGCATAAACCCTAACGTGCCCTTAACAACGCTACTGGCAGCCACATCCCCACTGCCTTGGTGAGCCAACCCAAAATCCACTAAATAAACTTTTATCGGTTGGGAACGTTCAACCAAGATATTTTCCGGTTTAATATCCCGATGAATCACCGGAGGAACTTGCTGTTGCAGGTAGACTAATACCTCTAAAACAGCCACAGCAATCTGCTTGATTTCTTGGGGCGTGAAGTGTTGCGACTGAGCGAGAGAGGGGGCTTTCTTGTATTCTTGTACTAAGCAAAAGCCATCTGGCGTTTCAAATGAATTCAGGTAGTGGGGAATACTGGGTGAGTTTAGCTGTTGTAGCAGTTGAATTTCTCGCTCATGAGCTTCGTAGTCTGACCAGCTGGCTCCAACTTTAGCAAACTGAAACTGCTTAATCACAACAGGCACCTCCTCGTATGAGTTCCGACCTTCCTCTCCCTCTTGGCAAGAGGAAGTTTGGGTTGCCAGGTAAGTAACGCGTCCTCCACTCCTGTTGTGCCCCAGTTCCCGCTCAATTTGATAGCCTAGCTCGGAAAACTCAGGCAAGTTGCTCGTAGTAGTGCGGCGCAACGAACTGCCAAAGTTTTGGTCAATACTATCCATAGTTATACTCCCTACAGCTCTAAACTTCGGGTTAGGTAGAATTTAGCAATTGTGCGATTCAGATCTCACAGGACTTAGGCAATATCCGCCGATTAGCCTTCCCAACTCCCCAAATCTAGGGGCTAGGGCGTGTTTTCAAACTACTCGTTA
>DATNPI010000525.1:0-28809 GCA_036703325.1 Coleofasciculaceae cyanobacterium | reverse complement strand
CCAATGTTATCTGATGTGCGTAAATCGCGGCGATGCCAGAACAGAATCAGGTCAGACATTCAATCAATGATTTGATAGGTGACTTCTTCTGCCAGCTTAGATGCTAGGAGGCTATGTGAGTATCACAAGGCAAAAGGTTATCTTCATTGGTTTGCTAGATATTTCTTGGCTACACTCATCAGTTGCTGGTCGAGGTCGATCAGGTAATCTCTCCCATAGGAACCATTTTCTAAATTTTCGATGAGATGAGCGGGAAGGTCTTGTGTGATTTCCTCACTGCATGAAGCTGCTGCTAAAGCGATCGTTGCTACTGTATCCACATCCCCGGTAAATGCAATGCAATCTTTGAGAAGTTCGCTCAAGGAATCATTTCGCATTACGGCGGTAATGGCTGCTCTAACGCTCATCCAGCCCTTTGACTTCACCTTTCCCTGCCACGGCTGCGACCAATCACCGAATACGTGAGCTTCTAGAAACTGCCCTAATTTCTTCTTTGACCCCAACTGGTAAATAAAGTAATGGGACATCAGAGCAGCAGCCCTAGCCGCATTAATGCCATCGGGCGTGTTGTGGGTGATTGCTGCCTGAATGGTTGCTGCCTCGATTACTTTCTCAATGGTAGGAAAAACACCGATGGGAGCAGCACGCATCGCTGCACCACTTTTATCACTTGTCCAATTAATACCCTCTAGAAACTGGTGTCCATCCTGGACTTGTAGCAAATACTGGTAAGACCTGCTGGCATAACCTTCTCGCTGATCTCGCTTAAAAGCTGTGACGAACCGATTAGCTAGAACTTCAGGCGTCCAAGGTTCTTGAGCAACCAAAGTTTCTGCAATTGCTATGCTCATCTGGGTATCGTCGGTGTAGCAACCCGGTTTGATCTGATGACGGGGATGCTGGAGATAGTTGCTCAAGTCATTGTACAACTCGACAAACTCTGGGTTAGCGTATTCAAACCCCGCACCGTAAGCATCCCCAATTGCTAACTCCAGCAACATATGACCAGCAACATATGATTTATCGAAGTTTTAAGGATTCTTCGTCGGTTTTATCAGATCGTGTTGGCAGTTGTGGATCTGGAGAATCTCTGTTTCATTTCAGGAAGGGACGCGCCAGGAAAAAACTGGAAATGGATTTGGAATCAACAGGCTCACCATCAAGAATGCCTTGTTCTAACTCCTGCGGGGTCATCAAAACAGTTTCCATATCTTCGTCGGCATCTTGGCTAGGGGGTGCCTTTAGCTTTTCCAAGTCCTGAGCCAGAAAGGCATAGATAAATTCATCAGAATAACCAGGAGCAACCGCAAATTCACCCAACTTTTGCCATGTGTTGGCGCGGTAGCCGGTTTCTTCTTCAAGTTCTCGCTTGATTGTCTCAGCAGGCTCTTCGTGACGTTCTACCGTCCCAGCAGGGAACTCCAAAATACGCCCTTGAACGCTAAAGCGATACTGCCGCACTAGAACTAGTTTGCCTTCTGGGGTTACTGGTACAGCTAGAGCACCGCCTGGGTGACGAATGCATTCCCAGTCTCCCTCTGATTTGTTAGGCAGACGTAGGTGGTTAACTTCAAAATTAAATTTGCGACCTTGATAGACCAGACGTTGTTTCAGTAGTTGTGGAGGTTCTTGACCTGACGCCATAAGAGGTGTTCTAAGCTTGAAAGTTGTACTCCGGAGGAGAACCCGCAGAGTCGGCTGGAAGGTTCAAGGGGTGAAAAGCTGATGGATGAACCTTTACAATCTGCGTACTCCTGAACAGTCTACCGTTTGTACAAGTTGTGCGATCGCTTTCCCGGAAACTGGTTCAACCCAGTTCGGAGCAATTTCCGTCAAAGGTATTAAGACAAACGCTCTCTCTCTCATACGGGGATGAGGTATCTGGAGATTGGGGATGTCCAGGATTAAGTCATCAAAAAGCAGTAAATCAATGTCAAGGGTTCTTGGCCCATTGCGTTCTTGGCGGACGCGACCAAACTGGGCTTCAATTTTCAGTAAAGTTTCTAACAGTTCCTCTGGCGTCAGCTGAACCTCTAGCAAGGCACAGCCGTTTAGATATTCGGGCTGGGGTGGCCCCACAGGGGCCGTTTGATACCAACTAGATTGGGCTTGCAGCGTAACACCAGGAGTTTGAGCAAGGATTTGCAGTGCGTCTTTGAGAATAGTCAGGGAGTCTCCAAGGTTACTGCCAAGGGCAATAGCACTTCGCGGCCACTGCGATAATGCGCTTTGGCCATACTTGGTGAACCTAGATTGTGCAGATTTCATGTGGGCTAGAGGCCGACGACGCAACTTATCGGACGAAACATATGCCAGGTTAACCGGAGGTTGCCTGACGCATACCGAATAAATGCCATTATCATGTATTCGGCTACTTCGTCAACGTTGCTGTGACTGACAATGAGATGCGCTGTAACCCCCTAGTTATTTAAAAAACTTCTTAGCTTAATTTCGTGTGGTGAGGAGGAACTAAAGGTTTGAGCTGTTAGGTGTCTTAACTCTCTGTACCGAACACTTGATTTTTAAGAGCCTGAATTTCCTGAGATAATTCTTGGCGGCTGGCAGCGCTGAGTAAATACCGATAAACGAACCAAGCCGTATAGCCTAAACCGATTAGCTCGAAGAGCGGCGCTACCAAAGGAATGTCATCGATAGCATCCACCAAAGCCAGAATCAGTTTGACCGTGATCAAGACTGCCACAATCAGACCAATAGAGCCTAATGGTCCCCGGTTTTTTCCAAAAAAGTTGGCAATGTGGCTAGGCAGACCTTGTAGAAACGCCGCTATTTGTTCTCCGTACTGCTGCCATTGAGCTGTCGAGGATTCTGCGGACGACGCCGCAGGCAGCAATAGTTGGGTTTCGTTGTTGTTAACCTCTACTACTTCAGGTCTTTCAACTTCAGTTGTTGTAGAGTCAGAGCTTACAATTTCAGGATTCATATCGATATCTCGGGAATGACAACTTAAGACTCTTTACTGAGGATGTTCCTACTAACAGCACAACATTAGCCGTGTTGCATAAAGGTTCTGTTAAATTTAAGGCGTAATGAACACTCTCAGCAGAGTCTCTGTATCCTCAATTTTATTCAACTAGAGGAAACCTCCATGCCTCTAAAGATCGATCTTCCTGAATTAAGGCCTTTGGATTAGACGGCAAGTATGGAAATAGAAAACACCCTGGGTCTTTGGCTTGCTGCACCTCGGGCTTCTGTGTACTCTGTAGCGTTTAGCCCAGATGGCGAGGCTTTGGTCAGTGGTGGCGCAGATAGGACAATTATAGTGTGGGAATTCCGCACCGCCCTACAGCAGCAACTCTTAAGGGGGCATTCTGACTGGGTTTATTCGGTTGCCATCAGCCCTGATGGAAAGACGTTAGTCAGCGGCAGTTTGGATAAGACGATTAAGGTATGGAACCTGAGCGAGGGGAAAGAAGTTCGTACCCTCTGTGGGCATTCAGATGCTGTGTGTTCTGTGGTCATCAGTCCCGATGGAAAGACGATAGTCAGTGGTAGCAAAGATACCACTGTTAAAGTCTGGGACTTGAGAACTGGGCAAGAAATTCGCACTTTCACCGATCACTCAGATTGGGTTTATTCGGTTGCCATTAGTCCGGACGGGCAGACGATAGTTAGTGGCTGTGCTGACGCTACCATTCAAGTAGGAAAAATGCCCAAGCTCACTGGTCATGCATCCAGCGTAACGTCTGTTGCCATTAGCCCGGATGGACGGACGATCGTCAGTGGCAGTATCGACGAAACGATTAAAGTGTGGGATTTGAATACGGGTCAAGAACTTCTTACACTTATGGGTCATGCTGGCGGTGTGACATCTGTTGCCATTAGCCCATCTGGACAAACAGTAATTAGTGGTGGTAATGACAAATTAGTCAAGGTGTGGAATTTGAAAACTGGTAAAAACGTTCACACCTTTACGGGTCATATAGAAGCGATTTTAGCGGTGGCGATCGCTCCATTGGGGCAGGTGATTGCTAGTGGTAGCCGCAATGATCTAGTCAAAGTTTGGGCAATCCTGGAAGGCAAGCGGCTGGCTAGCTTCTAGGCTAGACCATTACCTTAGTGCAGGCGATCGCTCTCCTGAAAGTTGGGCAGGACTTACGCAACACCTGAGTGTCATGCTGAACGAAACGTAGTGAAGTGAAGCATCTCGGAGATTCTTCACTTCACTATCGCTCCGTTCAGAATGACATAATTTCGTTAAAATGCGTAAGCCCTGTTGGGGTTGAGGATTCTTTCGCTAAAAAGCTTGTAGCTTCCCAGCGCCCCCGGAAAAGTTTGCATCCGCAACGCGTCGTAAGAACTTTTGCTGACGATAGCTCCATAAGGACTAAGCGGCAAACATAATTTGCCTAATCTAATGGCTTGAATTAGTCGTTAGTCTTTTCGTCCGAGAAGTAAAAATACGGTCTAGGTCTCCGGCTAAAAAGCTTTTACAGTACCGTATTTTTATCGTAAAGAATGATGGATAATGTTGCTTCGCTTTTGGTTCGACACCGCTAACCCCGCTAAAATCTAACGATTATGGGTGGGGACTGCGCGACATCATCTTTGTTCAAAAACTAATCTCCATTACTACGACAACACTGCATCAACGCCATGTTAGGAAAAACGCTAAGTGGTCGATACAAAATCGTCAAACACTTGGGAGGCGGAGGCTTTGGTCAAACTTACTTTGCTGAAGACCTACAGCTACCCGGCAATCCGCTGTGTGTAATCAAGCAACTCAAGCCCAAGACTACCGATCCCTTGGCTTTACAGATAGCAAGACGTTTATTTGATAGAGAAGCCCAAGTCTTGTATACCTTAGGCAACCACAATCAAATTCCCCGACTTTTAGCTCACTTTGAGGAGGAGCAAGAGTTCTACCTCGCTCAGGAATGCATTGAAGGTAATGACTTGAAGGAAGAACTCCCATTTGGTCAGTTATGGAGTGAAACCCAAGTCATCACCTTATTGCAGGATATTTTAAAAATCTTAGAGTTTGTCCATCAGCAAAATGTCATCCACCGTGATATCAAGCCTGCAAATTTAATCAGGCGCAAACAAGATGGCAAAATCGTCCTGATTGACTTTGGGGCGGTCAAACAAGTTAGCGCTCAGACGAATGGCCCTGAGGGGCATACAACGTTGACGGTTGCTATTGGCTCACCGGGTTATATGCCCAATGAACAACTCGGCGGCAAACCCCAATTTTGTAGCGATATCTATGCTGTGGGTATGCTCGGTATCCAAGCCCTCACAGGGTTTCCGCCTAACCAACTGCCAGAAGACCCCAAAACCAGTGAAATTCTCTGGCGGGATAAGCTGCCAACCTCCCCTAACCTTCGGCTTCCGCCACGCAGTACGGGGAACGGGAACACCTCCGGCGGAGGCAACAGGACTGAACAGACACCAGTCACCCCTGAGCTAGCAGATATTTTAGACAAGATGGTGCGCTATGACTACCGTCAGCGCTACCAAACGGCGACAGAGGCGCTGGAAGCACTTCAGCAACTAACCAATCCCAACCCATCCTCAGCCATGAATCCTGACTATCAGGTTTCGCTTACATCCTCAGATAGCAAGGGCAAGGCTGACTCAACGGTAGCTTGGCCGCCACCGCCTCAAGCTTCCCCCTCGTCCTTAGACAGTACGCTTGAACCTACTGTGCCGTCGGTAGAATTGACTCAAGCTCCAGCATCTGGGCAGCAGACAGCTTCAGATTCTTCAGCAAATCCATCAGAACCCCAGGTGGGTTTACAGACACTCGCGCCTGATGTTTCCACGTCCCGAAACAAATCTACTCAGTTGATGAGCATTGGAGCAGGTATTGCCACGGCCCTAGCTTTGACTGTTGGTCTCTACTATTTTCATGCTTCAAGCCTATCCAAAACAGAAAGTCAATGGGCACAAAAGATTTCTTTATCGAGAACCCTTACCGGGGATTCAACTTATGTTAATCCAGTTGCTATGACCCCGAATGGTCAAACTCTAGCTACTGGTGGAGATGATGGAACAATCCGGTTGTGGGATGTACGGACTGGAAAACTGAGAAGCACTCTTAAAGGGCATTCATCTGGTGTTTATGCCGTCGCTATCAGCCAAGATGGTCAAATTCTCGCTAGTGGTAGTGCTGATGAAACTATCAAAATTTGGAATCTGGAAACTGGGCAACAACTTCGTACCCTTTCTAAGGATTCAAAAGGGATTAGGTCTCTAGCTATCAACCCGGATAATCAGACTCTTGTGAGTGGTGATGCGACAGGGATGATCGAGATTTGGAATTTGGGTACTGGGGAACGACTCAATTTTTTTTCTGGGCATGCAATTTTAGTGACTTCCCTCGCCATCAGCCCAGATGGAAAAATTCTTGTTAGTTCCAGTACAGATAAAACAATTAAGCTGTGGGAACTCAAATCAGGAGCATTAATCCATACTCTCACAGACGACAAGTCGAGGCCGATTTTAGCCGTCGCCATTAATCCAAAGGGAGAAACTTTTGTAAGTAGTGGTGTGGATGGGGCAATCCGATTATGGGATTTACGGACTGGAAAATTAATCCAAACTCTCAGTGCAGGTTTGGGTGCGATTTATTCTCTCGCCTATAGACGGAATGGACAGACTCTCGTAAGTGGGGGTGGGGGTGGGACAATCCGGTTATGGGATTTACAGACTGGAAAACCGCTACGCACTCTATCTGGACATTCAGACGATGTTAATTCTCTTACCATTAGCGCCGATGGGGAGACGCTTGTCAGTAGTAGTCAGGATAAGACTATCAGGATTTGGCGATCGCCCTAATTGCCGCTCCCAACTATCGGCAAGGCTATATTCACAAGTTCTCGCGATCGCGTAACTTCTGCAATACTTCCTGAATCGCCGCTACGATTATCTCTGGCTCATCTACCCAAACGAAGTGACCACTCCGGGTAGCTCGCCGTTGCGTAGAATTTGTTGACAGTTTGAGGAGTTGAGTGTGCATTCTCTCCCGCATATCGTCTGCTGCTTTAACAGGTATATAGAAATTCAAAATTGAGGGTTTGAAAAAGGTACTAGCCTTAATACTGACAATAGGAAGACTGCCTAAATTACCCACCTGACGAACTTGACGACCACTCCTATCTAAATTCCACATTTCTCGCCACATCGTTATCCAATGCTGGTGATGATAAAAAGATCGTTTGACCATCTGTAGGGATGCCGATGGGAATTTACGCAAATCTTTTTTAAGCAACTCAAACATTCCCACTGTTCCCAAAAGCCGTACAATGCCCAGTACAGACCCCAGTGTTGACATCGCAAATCCAGACATAAAAAATAATTTTAGTGCCCCCAGGCTGAGTGACATTTTTAACATTGCTTCTTCATGTAGCCCATCGGTAAGGACGATTCCTACTACTTTCTCGGGAAACCGATGAGCATAAAGTCGTACATTATAGCTTCCAAAAGAGTCACCTACTAAAATATAAGGAGGTTTTATACCAGCTAAATCAAGAAGTGTGTCTAATTCTTTAACGATATATTCACTAGAGCGGGGTTTAGGGCTTGAATCGCTCCACCCATATCCCGCACGATCATAAATACAGACTCGTGTAATTTTAGCGATTTCTTCTACTAGCAAGTAACCCTCAATACCGCCAAGACTGTGGTCAAGCACAACGGTTGGATTTCCTTTGCCTAGAGAGTATAGGTGTAGCTTATAACCCCCAATATCAAACAGTTGACCAGGTGGTTTATGCCTTTGATTTTCAATCCCAGTAGCAATAATGTGGTAAATTGTTGTAGTTAACAAAACTAGCAAGTTAGTTGGAATCGACATAAAATCCTTTCCAAGAATGAATTGATATTACTCTTTTCCTCACATCGCCAATTGGGTGCTAAAGGCGAAGAAGGCGTGTAAAAGGCGAATTTGGTATTACATCATCCTGACTAATTGGGTTAGGTGAGCTTCGGGGTTTGAAGCAGCCTCTTTAATGCATCTTTGGTGAAGGGTGCGGAGGTTGCTGATGTTGCGTAGAAGTACGCTCACCCAAGAAGAGGGAGTGATTTGGTTGTTGGGGAAGTTCCGGAGAGTGGTAGAACTTTACTGCCACTCTACCCCTCTCTTCTCTCACACATAAGCGATCGCGTTTTATGTGGATTTCCTAAATTGCCAAAGCTAAACTATCAGTGGGTGTTTATAAAGAAACAATAAAATCGCCTCAATTCCAGAATGCAAAGATTAGGCGTATTAAACTGAAATAAATCAGTTGAATCGCTATAATCCTTAGGCTGCAATGGTTAAAGCCTCATCAAAAATTCTTCTATAAACACCATCTCAGCTCATTCAAACTGGCACTGCATCAACGTCATGTTAGGAAACACCCTCAACTGGCACTGCAACAACGTCATGCTAGGAAACACCCTCAGTGGTCGCTACCAAATTATCAAACACCTGGGAAGTGGGGGATTTGGTCAGACTTTCCTTGCCAAAGATACGCAGCTACCTGACAACCCACTGTGTGTCGTCAAGCAACTCAAGCCTAAGTCTAACGATCCAGATACCTTACAGACGGCGAGACACTTATTCGAGAGGGAAGCACAAGCCTTGTACCAACTGGGCAACCACTCTCAAATCCCTCTACTTATGGCTGATTTTGAGGAGGATGAACAGTTTTATCTAGTTCAGGAGTTTATTGAAGGGAGAGAGATCAAGCAGGAACTACCAGTCGGTAAGCCGTTGAGTGAAACCCAGGTTATTGCCCTATGCCGGGACGTTTTAGAAATATTAGAGTTTGTCCATGAGCAAGGTGTCATCCACCGCGATATTAAGCCCTCAAATTTAATCAGACGCAAACAAGACGGCAAAATTGTCCTAATTGATTTTGGGGCAGTCAAACAAGTCAGCGCTCAGATAATTGATCGTGAGAAGCAGACAACATTCACAGTTGCTATCGGCTCACCCGGTTATATGCCGAATGAACAACTCAGTGGCAAACCCCGATTCTGTAGTGATATCTATGCCGTGGGAATGCTTGGTATTCAAGCGATCACAGGGATACCTGCTAACCAACTGCCAGAAGACCCCAGAACCAGTGAAATTATTTGGCGCGATCGCGTAGCTTTTGCGGTAGAAATTGGCGTACAGGTTAGCCAGCAGCTAGCGGATGTTTTAGACACAATGGTGCGCTACGACTACCGACAACGCTACCAGACAGCGACAGAAGCCATTCAGGCACTCGACTCACTGACTAATTCCCATCTGGCAAAACAGCTAGATTCTTCCGCCACCTATACTCTAACGAGATTACCCGCCTCGACTCAAACAGCAGTTACCGCTACACTACCGCCTCAAACCTCGCCCTCTAGGAAGTCGCTAACTTCTGATTTTCCTAGCGCTTCATCAGTATCCCAAATACTTTCAGAACAGCAGGAGGCTAGAGTTGCTACTTCTGAAAAGAAACTTCATCTAGTTAAGGGAATGGGAATTGGCATGGGTATTGTCATGGCTATGACTTTAACAGCTGGAATTTCCCACTTTCCAAATACCAATTTTTTAAGCGCCAATAGTCTGCTAGTTGGCAAACAAAATAATTCTTTGATAAATACCCTCACAGGGCATTCAAAGCAGGTTTATGCGATCGCCATCAGCCCAGGCGGACAGCTCCTTGTTAGTGGGAGTGTTGACAACACTATCAAGTTATGGAATTTCCAAAATGGGAAACAACTGTACACTCTCTCTGGACATTCCCAAAAGGTCAGGTCTGTTGCCATCAGCCCTGATGGAGAGAAGTTAGCCAGCGGCAGTTGGGACAAAACCATCAGAATCTGGAAACTGCACACGAGACAACAAGTGCATACTCTTAAAGGACATACAGATGGTATTTTATCCGTCGCCTTTAGCCCTGATGGGCAAATTCTCGCTAGTAGTAGTGCGGACAAAACAGTCAAGCTGTGGGATTTACGCACAGGAAAACTGATACGAACTCTTTCTGGGCATTCAAGTTGGGTTTATTCGGTTGCCATCAGTCCCGATGGACAGTTTCTCGCCGATGGCAGCGACGACAGAACCATCAAACTATGGCATTTGTCCACAGGTAAACTACTTACTACCCTTTCTGATCCTTCAGGCAATGTCGTTCGTTCTGTCGCCTTCAGCCCGGATGGCAAAACCCTTGTCAGCGGCAGTTTCAACACCATTAATATGTGGAACTTGGGGAATCTTCTGACTGGCTGTAAGGACGCACAGGTATGCCGCCCAACGCAAACTCTATCTGGTAATTTAGGCATCGTTGAATCTGTCGCCATCAGCCCAGATGGTCAGACTCTCGCTAGTGGAAGTAAGGACAAAACCATTAAGCTTTGGAATCTTCAGACAGGAAAACTGAAAAACACTATCTCTAAGCTTTCCGATAAGGTTAATTCCCTCACCTTCAGTCCCGATGGTAAATCCCTCGTCAGTGGTGGTAGCGAGGATGGGGCAATTGAGATTTGGCGATCGCCTTAAAACCCAAAGTAATCTCTACAGCAAGCTTCACTAACGCCCTGAGTGGGCCTTTCCTCTCAGCAAATACTGGACAGTTACACTAGCGATCAAACCAGCTATCCGTTGAGTTGATGAGTCTTTGTATCAACCCTAGTCAGCTCTAACGATTTACAATACCAGCCACTGCGATCGCGATGCTACTTCATTGTGACTGTAATGGATAAGCGATCGGTAAATGGTGCGATCGCGCTTTGTTTGAGTAAAAGCAGGTTTTGTAGCCCCTACACTAAAGATTTTAAAGAATGGCGATGATTTCGTATTTATCAAATTAGCTCAACAAGATATGCCCCAGTATGCTTGGTCTGATAAGTTCACACTGTGGAAGCGAGAGAATGAATTGTATAAAGTTCTGAGTATATTAAAAAGATTGGGTCAACTCATAAGCCAATAGTTATGTCTCATCGCCCTATTTACCTAGACTGCCATGCAACAACACCCTTGGATAAACGGGTGCTAGAGGCGATGCTGCCTTACTTCACCGAACATTTTGGCAATCCAGCCAGTCTCAGCCATGCTTACGGATGGGAGGCGGAAGCCGCAGTCAAACAAGCGCGGCAAATATTAGCAGACGCAATCCACACCACACCAGAGGAAATTGTCTTCACTAGTGGTGCAACTGAGGCCAACAATTTGGCGATTAAGGGGGTAGCTGAGGCTTATTTCAGCAAGGGGCGTCACATCATAACGGCCCAAACGGAACATAACGCGGTTCTAGACCCTTGCCAGTACTTGCAGTCACTTGGCTTTGAAGTCACCTTTCTCCCTGTCCAGACGAATGGGTTGATTGATTTAGCTCAGCTGGAAAAAGCGTTCCGTCCGGATACGATTTTGGTTTCGGTAATGGCGGCGAATAACGAGATTGGGGTGATACAGCCATTGGCAGAGATTGGGGCTATCTGTCGCCAACAAGAGGTACTATTCCACACGGATGCTGCTCAAGCCATTGGTAAAATCCCTCTGGATGTGCAGGTAATGAAGATTGACCTGATGTCCCTGACGGCTCATAAGGTCTATGGCCCTAAGGGGATAGGGGCGTTATACGTAAGACGCCGTAATCCCAGAGTCCAGTTGTCACCCCAGCTACATGGGGGGGGGCATGAACGGGGGATGCGCTCTGGTACACTTTACACGCCTCAGATTGTGGGATTTGCTAAAGCAGTGGAACTGGGGCTGGAGGAACAAGCAACCGAGTCAGAACGTCTTAGCCAGTTACGGCAGTATCTGTGGAAGCAATTGAGTAGACTGGGGGGGGTTCATCTTAATGGTCATCCCACTCAACGACTGTCAGGAAATCTCAACATTAGTGTAGAGGATGTTGATGGTTCGGCGCTGTTGCTAGGATTGCAGCCTGTAGCAGCGGTCTCTTCAGGTGCGGCTTGTTCCTCTGTCAAAACGGCTCCCTCCCATGTGCTAACGGCACTTGGGCATTCTGAACAGCTGGCGTATGCCTCAGTCCGGTTTGGGATTGGGCGATTTAACACGGCAGCTGAGATCGATCAAGTAGCCCAACACGCGATCGCTACCATTCAGTCTCTACGCCAATCTACAAACCGTTAGTTCTAAGCCGCGATCAGATGCTGTAAAGTAGATTAGGCAGGGCAAGCCGTTTGCCTTTAGGAGTCAAACGCAGCGAGTAGAGCGCGGCTTTGAATAGAGCAACTACCTAACACAATTGAGTGGCATCTGAGTAGCAGCGCGGTATAATACACCATCAGAGGAGCAGTTGCGAATAGAGGTTCCATCGGGTTCTACCCGTGTAAACTAGCAATAGATGCTGCACGTAACTGATTCGCTCTTCGAGACTTTCTACTCACACGTTACGAACTCCAATGTTTGCCCTTTGTGGAGGGGACTAGCGTTGGCTAAAAATTTCATTGGGGATGGGTTGGCTTAGGAGAGTGGTAGTTGCATTCTAGTCACTCCCTAGTCACTCAATCAGTTCTCTTTCTTTTTTCTAGGTGAAGCTAGAGTTTTTGCTTACACAATTATCTTGGGTAGTCAAAGTGAGAGGGACAAAAAGCCTCAGTGCCTAAGCTTGCTGCCAAATTTTGAGGAAATTGAATGCCAAAGCAAATTATTATTGCGGAGCAACATCGGCTTGCCGCCGTCTTTTGGGAAGATCAGATTCAAGAACTTGTTGTTGCCACCGGCAGCCACCAGGTTAGTGATATTTATCTAGGTGTTGTAGAAAATGTCTTACCTGGGATAGATGCTGCATTTGTCAACATCGGAGATGCCGAGCGGAACGGTTTTATTCATGTCACTGACCTAGGCCCCTTGCGACTCAAACGTAGTGCTGGTGCCATTACTGAACTGCTGACGCCCCAGCAGAAAGTCTTGGTGCAAGTGATGAAGGAGCCGACAGGCAATAAAGGACCTCGGCTCACAGGTAACATCAGCTTACCAGGTCGTTATCTAGTGTTGATGCCTTACGGGCGGGGGGTCAATTTGTCGCGGCGGATTAAGAGCGACAGCGAACGCAACCGCCTTAGAGCACTGGCTGTGTTACTAAAACCTCCTGGTATGGGATTGCTGGTACGAACAGAAGCGGAAGGCAGGGCGGAAGAAGCAATCATCGAAGACTTGGAGGCACTGCAAAAACAGTGGGAAGCAATCCAACAGGAGGCGAATTCCACTAGGGCTCCAGCACTACTTAACCGTGATGATGATTTTATTCAGCGAGTCCTCCGGGATATGTACACGGCGGATGTGAATCGAATTGTGGTCGATTCCCATACGGGAGTAAAGCGGGTTAAGCAGCACTTGGTGAACTGGAGTGGGGGTCGAGTACCAGATGGTGTCTTGATTGACCATCACCGCGATCGCATGCCACTTCTCGACTACTTCCGCGTCAATGCCGCAATTCGAGAAGCGCTTAAACCGAGAGTCGATCTGCCTTCTGGTGGTTATATCATCATCGAGCCAACCGAAGCCCTTACGGTAATTGACGTAAACTCCGGTTCCTTTACGCGATCGGCTACAGCGCGGGAAACTGTTCTTTGGACAAACTGCGAAGCGGCTACGGAAATCGCCCGCCAACTGCGCCTGCGTAACCTTGCTGGTGTGATCATTGTTGATTTTATTGACATGGACGCACGGCGTGACCAGTTACAGGTACTGGAACATTTCAACAAAGCCTTGAAAGGGGACAAAGCCAGACCTCAGATTGCCCAGCTTTCGGAACTCGGCTTAGTGGAACTGACCCGCAAGCGCCAAGGTCAAAATATTTACGAATTGTTTGGTCAAATTTGCCCCGCCTGCGGTGGTTTGGGGCATCTAGTGCGTCTCCCTGGTGAGTCTGAGCGCCAGATTAAGGAAGTAACTGAGCCGGCTGTGCCTGCTGTTCCAGCTATGTTCAGGGAATCTCGGACGCTAGATATCCCTGAAGCCTTGGATATCAACCCGGTCGATGACACAGATGAACTCGACCTTGTGCATCATCCTAACTATCAGGAGCGAGGTGGACTCAATAATAACAATCGCCGCCGCCGTCGCCGCCGTCTTGATGAACCAGTAGCAAAGGAGGAATCGATTTTAAAGGGAAGCGCTCGCCCAATTCCTGTGCTGCAACTGAAGTCGGAGTCAGTCACAGACGGTGATAATGTTCGTATTAGCGGAGCAGGTTCGTTAGCCAAGCGGCAAGAAATGCAGGAGCTAGCGTTTCCCCTTAGTGAAGCCACTCCCTTAGCGAAGCGAGGCGAAGCCCAGGAGCTAGGAGTAGCGGGACGAAGTCCAATTTCAGAGCCATCGGAACGGGTGGGAAAACCCCAGCTTATCAAGTCTCCTAGAGAGGTGGAACCGCCAGAAGTAGTTTCCATCGAGATGACTCCAGAGGAACAGGACGTTTATGCTTTGATGGGAATTTCTCCTTTGGTGCGATTAAACCGAGAGGTCAAAAATCCCAAGTCAGTGATTCTTTCTGTGGTACTTCCTGGAGAATCAGACCAAGCAGAAACCTTAAACCAGCCACCAGTAGAGTCGTCTACTGAGGCACCAGTACACTCTTTTGCTTCATATGAAGCGGAGACACCCGAACAGGAATTTGAGACTTCGTTTGCCGAGATACCTGCTACAGATGAAGCGGAGACAGCAGAAAGAGGATTTGCGAGTTCGTTTTCCGAGGCACCTGATACAGAAATACAGACTGACCTAACATTTAGTGGTGAATCAGATAGCAGCCGCCCTCTCATCCGCCGCCGCCGCCGCCGTTCGTCAGCAATGGACAACGATGAGTAGACGGGGCTTGGTGAAAGTTAATTGGCGAAAGTTAAGTTGAGGTTCGCCAAACTTTCTACTTTCCTTGAGTTGGGAGGGAGCAACGGCTATGTCGGTAGAGGAAAAAAAATACACCACCGACACTGTCGGGCACCCGAAGCCTCAGTGGCAATTCAACCTTTGTGAACTGCCAGATTTATCTGACACTCAAAGATTAGTTGCTGGTGTAGACGAAGTGGGCCGGGGGGCTTTGTTTGGGCCAGTGGTGGCGGCGGCAGTGATTTTACCAGCATCTGCCTTGCCGCAACTTGCCATCATCGGTGTCAAAGACAGCAAACAGTTATCTCGTTTGCGACGTCTAAAGCTGGCTCAAGAGATTCAACGGTTGGCACTCGATTGGAGAATTGGTTACGCCACAAGCTATGAAATCGATCAGATTAATATCTTGCAGGCATCACTGTTAGCGATGAAACGGGCTGTTCTGAAGCTGAAAGTGCAGCCTGATATTTGCCTAGTTGATGGTAATCAGTCTCTTCCCGACTTAGCGATACCCCAACAAACGATGGTCAAGGGAGATGAGCGATCGCTTGAAATTGCTGCCGCTAGTGTTGTGGCCAAGGTATGGCGCGATGAGTTGGTGATTCGTTTTGCCGCCAAGTATCCAAACTATGATTTGGTAGCAAATAAGGGTTATGGTACAGAGCGACACCGATTAGCGCTGCAACAATACGGACCCTCACCGCTTCACCGAATATCTTTTAGTCCCTGTCGGGTAGAGGTGAATGTTAGAAGGTTAGAAAGTTGAATGTTTGAATTAGGTTACAGGTTGTCTGCCCAACTTTCAACTTTCAACCTGCAAACTCTAACCCTTTGCATGCAATAGATTCTGTGCCTGAGTGCCAATCTTTGTTTGTGTATCCTGGCTTGCCCAATGACGATAATCCAACAACAGCTGGTGCATCAATTTCTGCTTAATCCTCAGCAAAACGCTTTTGAGCAAACCATTACCAGTAGTTTCTAAAATTGGCTTAGGAGTCAGAGAAAATGGAAGCGGGATATCAACATTGACTTCTAAATCCGCTCTTCCTTTAAGTTTAGTAACTCCGTCGTTTTGATAAGGATAAAGCTTACCTTTTAAGTTGAGAGAAAAGCGTTGATTAATGTAGTCTAATCCTCGAATTTCGCAGCGAACAGAGGTCAGATGAACTGTACCATCAGAGTCTGCCCACACTTTCAGATCCACTGTCGGCTGAAAGTTCAACGACAAAAAATTCAGCGGGAGCATTGTGAGACGAAAACAGTCCTGGCTCAGTTGCTCCATCCGATTCGAGTCGGCGATCGCATTTACTAGGCGTTGAGGCTGGCGCAGATAGTGCTGAATCGGAACGGGTTGCTCCGGTACAGTGATTTCAACAGATTGGGATGCAACAAACTGGGTGTTCATAAGGGGAAGGTAATAAGCTTGTTTACTTTTTTACTTAATTTCACTTGATTTTAATTTACACTTTTTTAACGATTCATAGATAAATTCTTATTTTGCCACAGCTATCTCGCTATATGTATGAGAAAGCACCAGCAACGTAATCGTTCTACGAACATAGAAATTAACATAGCAAGCAGCCCTCTTCCTAAGGAAAGCTGTGAGAGAGTTGGCTGTGGTTCTAAAAGCTTACTCCCTACGAGGGATAGGGTGTTAACACTGTATTCTTCAGAAAGGTTAAATAAAGATATTTACTGAAGTTGAGCGTAGTTTATGCCAATCTCCATTGCTCATCTGGGGCCACCTGGCACTTATGCAGAAGCCGCTGCCCTAGCTTACGTCGGCGCTCTTGAAAAAGAAATGGGTAGTGAATCCGTATTATGTCCTTATCCCAGCATTGCCCAAACTTTGCATTCGGTAGCACAGGGACAAGCTCATCTAGCAGTTGTCCCGGTGGAAAATTCAATTGAAGGCAGTGTTGCGATCACACTAGATATGCTGTGGCAACTGGATAAGCTACAAATTCAACAGTCTCTAGTCTTACCGATAAGACACGCTTTGTTGTCACGGGCGTCAACTATCGAAGCCATCCAAACAGTTTATTCACATCCACAAGCTCTGGCGCAGTGTCAGAGATGGTTGGAGAAGTTTCTACCGTTGGTGCAACTGGTACCAACCAACTCGACAACAGAGGCACTACAGGATTTGGACAAAGACTATACGGCAGGGGCGATCACCTCTCAACGGGCAGCACAGCTTTACAAGCTGCCGATACTAGCTTCTTCCATCAATGACTATCCCGATAACTGCACTCGATTCTGGGTGCTGGGTAAGCAACCTTCCCCTGGCGGCAGTCATACTTCGTTGGCTTTTAGCTTGCCCGCTAATGTACCCGGAGTACTTGTGAAGCCGCTCCAAGTGTTTGCTAGCAGAGGAATCAACATGAGTCGCATTGAGTCTCGCCCTACAAAGCGATCGCTCGGTGAGTACCTTTTTTTTATAGATTTGGAAGCCGATGCCTCTCAATCTTCTGTTCAAGCCGCTCTCTCAGAATTAGCCTCTTTTACAGAAATTCTCAAAATCTTTGGCAGCTACAGTGTTTTACCAATTAATCCACCCACTGTCTTGGAGGAGTGATATTATATCTGGCGGTGCCATCCTTATCCTATCCATCGGTTGCTAATGGCTAATGGCTAATTGGCGCTTGACCCTTAGCAATTAGCATTAGCAAAAAACGACAGACTATCACTTAATTAAAGGCATCTTTAAGGACTGTACGTGCTGCCAAGTGATTGCGGGTTGAGGTGAGAATTTCCGCTTCACGCTCTAGACGCTTCGCGGTATCCTGCATTTCTAAAAGCGCCTGCTGTTCTGATGCCACACCATAAAGATTGCTGGCAACCCAGTAAGACAACTCAATAGGTAGATCGGGCAGGTCTTCTGGTAATTCAATTTTCTGGTCGGTCAATTTCGCTGAAAGATGTACAACATCTCGTAACAATTGCTCGACCTGCGTGGCCAGTGTTCTCAAGTCTTTTTCTGGCGGCTGATCCTCAATCCATTCCACTAACCCGATGCGATATGGCTTTTCGCGAACGTACTCTAAAACACGAAATCGCTGCTGTCCTAAGGTCAATACTTTCATTCGGTCATCGGGTAGGCGTTGGAAGTGGATGATTTCAGCACAACAGCCAACGGCAGCAGGTTGACCTTGAACCGGGTCCCACATCAACACCCCAAATCGGCGATCGCTCTCCAAAATCGTGTTCATCATGATTCTGTAGCGAAATTCGAAGATATGTAGAGGGAGAGGACGGCCTGGGAATAATACCACTTCAGGCAGTGGAAATAAAGGGATTTCTCTAACAGCAATTGAGGAAGAGGATGCCATTGTGCCTTGGTGAAAAGGAAAACTGCGCTTCTTTACTTACTTTAACGGATTTGTCTGGGACAAGAACCAGGCAAACCCGTTAAAGCGTTAACTGAAGGCTCAATAAAGCGCAGATCACACTGCTCTACAGCTTTACTTCAATATCAACACCTGCCGGTAAATCCAGTTTCATCAGGGCGTCAATGGTTTTAGAAGAAGGCTGATAAATGTCAATAATGCGCCGATGGGTACGAGTTTCGAAGTGTTCCCGTGAATCTTTATCAACGTGGGGCGAGCGCAACAAACAGTAAATTCGACGCCGCGTTGGTAAGGGAATAGGGCCAATAGCTGTTGCATTTGTTCGGTTAGCTGTGTCCACGATCTTCTCGCAAGAGGTGTCAAGCAGACGCCGATCAAAGGCTTTCAAACGAATACGAATTTTTTGCTGCTGAATCGTTGCCATTTTTTAGTTGTCCAGGTTCTATGGAATTGGGGATTAGAAATTGGGTATTGTATCGGTCATTGGGCTGAAGGTTGTACGCGCTAGCTCTATCAAAGCCATTAGGCTATGCAATAGCTAGCCTTGATGCGTTCCCGTTTCCCTTTTGGTGAAGCCGTTCCCGAAGGATTGGCTAAAAGGTTGAAAGTTAGAACTTGCAACCCCTGTTCGGACAAAAGTCCCCACTTACCAATCGATATCAGATCAATAAGGAGCAGAAAAGCTTCTGCCTCTCTGCTCCTACTTAATCCAGAATAGCGCTACTTGAGGATTTTTGAAACCACACCCGCGCCGATGGTACGACCACCTTCACGGATAGCGAAACGCATTCCTTGTTCGATAGCGATGGGGTTGATCAGCTCCACCGTCATTTTGATGCGGTCTCCCGGCATCACCATTTCAGGTTGACTGCCATCGTCAGCCGTAAAGGCATTGATTGTACCCGTCACATCCGTGGTACGGACGTAGAACTGAGGACGGTAACCAGAGAAGAAAGGAGTGTGACGCCCACCCTCTTCCTTCTTCAGGACATACACCTCAGACTCAAACTGAGTGTGGGGGGTAATCGAACCCGGTTTGGCAATTACCATCCCCCGCTCAATATCTTTTTTCTCGATACCTCGGAGCAGAATCCCGGCATTATCACCAGCCATCCCTTCTTCGAGGCTCTTCTTGAACATCTCGATACCCGTGACGGTTGTCTCGCGAGTATTCCTGATTCCGACCAACTCAACTTTATCGCCGATTTTGACCTTGCCGCGCTCAATCCGACCCGTGGCTACAGTTCCACGACCCGTAATGGTGAAGACATCTTCCACTGCCATCAGGAAGGGCTTATCAACCTCCCGCTCTGGTGTGGGGATGTAAGCATCTACCTCATCCATTAACGCGTAGATCTTATCAACCCATTCATTTTCACCCTTCTTGATTTTCGGGTTGCTAGTCATGGTTTCTACAGCCTGCAAAGCCGAACCGGCAACAATGGGGATGCTGTCACCATCGAATTCATAACTGCTGAGAAGCTCGCGAACTTCCAGTTCTACCAGTTCCAGTAGTTCTTCATCGTCCACCATGTCTTGCTTGTTCAAGAAGACGACCAGGTTAGGAACGCCTACCTGCTTGGCTAGCAGGATGTGTTCCCGTGTCTGAGGCATTGGACCATCAGCCGCTGACACCACGAGGATTGCTCCATCCATTTGAGCAGCACCCGTGATCATGTTTTTCACATAGTCGGCGTGTCCTGGGCAATCCACATGTGCATAGTGGCGATTTTCCGTTTCGTACTCCACATGAGCGGTGTTGATCGTAATCCCCCGCGCCTTTTCCTCCGGTGCCGCATCAATGTCGTCGTACTTGCGTGCTTGCGCCTGACCCAATGCTGCCAATGTCATTGTGATGGCAGCTGTCAGCGTAGTTTTGCCGTGGTCTACGTGACCAATTGTACCGATGTTGACGTGGGGTTTAGTCCTTTCAAACTTTGCGCGTGCCATGAATTACGTATTCCTTTTCCTTTTTATGCGTTCCCTTTGCTCTTAGCGATGATGGCTTCAGCCACATTCCGAGGCACCTCATCGTAGTGGCTAAACTCCATCGAGAAGATACCCCGGCCCTGGGTCTTAGAGCGGATATCAGTAGCATAGCCAAACATCTCTGCTAGTGGAACTTTTGCAGTAACTTTGGCAATACCTTGTTCTGAACCCATGCCTTCAATTTGACCACGGCGGGAGTTGAGGTCACCCATGACATCTCCAAGGAAGTCTTCAGGCACTTCAACTTCAACTTTCATCATAGGCTCTAACAGTACCGGCGAAGCCTTCATCACAGCATCCTTAATTGCCATTGACCCAGCAATCTTAAATGCCATTTCCGAAGAGTCTACATCGTGGTACGACCCATCGACTAGGGTGGCTTTGACGTCAATTAAAGGATACCCTGCCACAATCCCAGATTCACAGGCTTCTTTCATCCCCTGCTCTGCGGGAGAGATGTACTCTTTCGGTACTGTACCGCCCACAATCTTGGAGACAAATTCAAAACCGCTCCCAGCTTCTCCAGGCTCCAATTCAATCACAACGTGACCGTACTGACCCTTACCTCCACTTTGGCGGATAAACTTGCCTTCAGTCTTAACGGACTTACGAATCGTTTCCCGGTAAGCGACCTGCGGCGCACCAACATTCGCTTCTACCTTGAATTCTCGCAGCATCCGGTCTACCAAAATTTCCAGGTGTAGCTCACCCATCCCCGCAATTACGGTTTGGTTGGTTTCTGAGTCAACACTGACACGGAATGTTGGGTCTTCTTCCGATAAAGACTGGAGGGCTTTGGAGAGCTTCTCCATGTCCTGCTTCGTTTTCGGTTCCACTGCCACTGAGATCACAGGTTCTGGAATAAACAGAGATTCCAGAATAATCGGTGAGTCTTCGTCGCAGATGGTATCACCGGTAAAGGTATTTTTCAGACCAACGGCAGCTCCCAAGTCGCCAGCACGCAGCTCATCCACCTCAATCCGATCATTCGCCTTTAAGACAATCAGGCGTGAGATACGTTCCTTCTGATCTTTGGTGGAGTTGAGGATGTAGCTTCCCTTCTTCAAGATTCCCGAGTAGACCCGCAGGAAGGTTAAGCGACCAAAGGGGTCTGCCATAATCTTGAAGGCGAGAGCTGACATTGGGGCTGCATCATCAGCGGATCTTTCAGCAACGGTGCCGTTTGGCAGGGTTCCCTGAATTGCCGGAACATCAATTGGAGCTGGGAGGTAATCGATGACAGCATCCAACAGCAGCTGAACACCTTTGTTCTTGAAAGCGGAGCCACAAAGCACAGGAACGATTGTTCCGGCAATTGTGCCTTTGCGAAGTGCCCCACGAATTTCCTCTTCGGTGAGTTCTTCGCCTTCCAGGTACTTTTCGATTAAAGCTTCATCAGTTTCGGCAACAGACTCGACCAATTTCGCACGGAACTCTTCAGCCTGCTGTTTTACCTCTTCGGGAATTTCCGTGTCTTCAATATCCGTTCCGAGGTCGTTGTTGTAAATCTTGGCTCGCATCCGAACCAAATCTACAATTCCCCGTAAGTCGTTTTCACTACCGATGGGGATTTGAATCGGAACAGCATTAGATCGCATACGATCGCGAATTTGGTCGTATACCTTGAAGAAATTGGCACCCGTCCGATCCATCTTGTTGATGAACGCGATTCGAGGCACCTTGTAACGGTCAGCCTGCCGCCAGACTGTCTCTGACTGAGGCTGTACACCCCCTACTGAGCAGAACACAGCAATCACACCATCCAATACCCGCATCGAACGCTCAACTTCAATCGTGAAGTCAACGTGACCCGGTGTATCAATGATGTTAATCCGATGGTCTTTCCAGCTCGTGCTGATGGCTGCGGCAGTGATGGTAATCCCCCGCTCCCGCTCTTGTTCCATCCAATCCGTTACGGCGGTTCCTTCATGAACCTCACCGATTTTGTGAACGATCCCTGAGTAAAACAGGATTCGTTCGGTTGTTGTTGTCTTGCCCGCATCAATGTGCGCTGCAATTCCGATGTTGCGTACTCTCTCCAGCGGGATGGTACGTGCCACAGCTACCTCCTTCGTCTCTGCCGCAAGTCGTTACACGTTGCTGTCTGTTTACAATTCTATACTTTGTTTAAATCTTTATGCATTTGCGGGCATGAGTCTGCTAGTGAGACACCCTGGGAGGATGTCAGTAGCCAGCTACTAGTATCGGTAGTGTGCGAAAGCCTTATTGGCATCTGCCATCCGATGAGTTTCTTCCCGCTTGCGAATTGCATTCCCCGTCTCGTTAGCAGCATCCATCAGCTCATTTGCCAGTTTGCTAGCCATCGACCGACCGGTTCTAGCTCTTGAGAATCGGATTAACCAGCGTAGGGCAAGGGTTGTTCCCCGGTCAGACCTGACTTCCATCGGCACCTGATAGGTAGCGCCACCAACACGGCGAGCTTTCACCTCGACCAAAGGTGTTACATTTCGCACTGCTCTTTCAAATGTTTCTAGAGGATCGCCACCTGTACGTTCCTCAATTGTTTTCATGGCATCGTAGATAATCCGATTGGCAACAGATTTCTTGCCATGACGCATAACCCGCCGCACCATCATGCTGATGAGGCGGCTATTGTAGACCGGGTCAGGAGGAATAGGACGCTTCTTAATAACCGTGCGACGAGACATAGTGAGCCTTGAAAAATATAGACAATAGCGACAGTTGAGGAACTCCCATCAAATAAACCGTCCGCCTTCTGGGCGGTTTCATCCAGTTTTTCTGATGGGTTGATTCAGGTCTAGTTGTAGGTTTCTTGACCTGCTGAGGCTTTCCATGATAACAGACGCTGCGCTTTAGTAAAGCGCAACTTCTGTGGGAAAATAAACCATTATCATCCAGCATAGCCGAAACCATGCATCACTTACGTAAGGGGTTCGACCACGTCCAGAGTTGCTAATGGCATACAGACTTTAAGCCTTCTTGGGACGCTTTGTCCCGTACTTGGAACGGCCTTGACGGCGATCTTTAACTCCGGCGGTATCTAGTGTCCCCCGGATAATGTGATATCGAACTCCGGGTAAGTCTTTGACACGACCTCCCCTGATCATTACGACGGAATGTTCTTGTAGGTTGTGACCAATACCTGGAATATACGCCGTCACCTCAAAACCAGAAGTTAGGCGAACCCTTGCCACTTTCCGTAGGGCTGAGTTCGGTTTCTTAGGCGTTGTTGTGTATACTCTTGTGCAGACACCACGCCGCTGCGGACATTGTTTCAGCGCAGGCGACTTGGTTTTCTTCTTGGCTTTGGCTCGCTCGTCACGAATGAGCTGCTGAATAGTGGGCATGAGTTACGGCGTGTAAGGCTCCCTTGAGGGTTCTAATCTATTGACAAATTCTAAATATATCTACATTTTAGAACTAATGTCAATTTTCCACATCTTGGGAGCGTTGAGCGTCTCAAGTCACTTGCTCATTCATCCGAAAGGAGTTACCACAACCGCAGCTTTCTACGGCGTTTGGGTTATGGAAGCGAAACCCTCCCCCCATTAGGTCTTCAGAGTAATCCAGTGTCAGACCAGTGAGGTAACTGATGCTTTGTTCGTCTACTAGTACAGAAATACCATCACAGTCATAGAGGCGATCGCTAGGATGTGCCGATTCGTCAAAGTCAATGGTGTAGTAAAGATCGGCACAACCACCAGTTTTGACGCCTAGACGCAATTGGACTCCTGGCTTTTGACGCCTCATCTGTAGGCGTCTGATCTCACCAGCAGCAGCTTTACTAAGATTAATCATCAGCTAGGTACAAAATAAAATTAAGTACTGACAGCCAATGCTACAGCACTCTCAGAAAATATTCATGGACGCATAAAGCTAAGGCTCCTAGATTAATCCGTCAGCCGCTGGTTGACCACCTTGAGTCAAACAGCAGCTGACGGTAAAGCACTATCGACTAGACATTACTGCGCCTAGCTGCTGCCTGAGTGTTGACTCCAACTACTTTCCTTCCAGCTTGTTGCGAGCGTAGTCATCTTCAAACCGAACAATGTCGTCTTCTCCAAGGTACTCCCCATTCTGGACTTCAATTAAGACCAAGGGAATGACGCCTGGATTTTCCAGTCGGTGGGAATGTCCTTGGGGAACATAGGTAGACTGGTTTTGATGAACTACTATTTCTTTCTCAGCACAAGTGACCTTAGCCGTACCACTGACGACGATCCAGTGTTCGCTCCGATGGTAGTGCATTTGCAGGCTGAGCCGGTGACCGGGCTTTACTTCAATTCGCTTAATTTTGTATCCTCGCCCTTCTTCGAGAACGGTAAATGATCCCCAAGGTCTCAGTTCTGTAGCGGCAACGCCTTCTGTAGTTACGGTCATAGATGCTGGTAGGGTGAGTGCCGGAACTTGAGAAACTTCTTGCGACTGAACCATGTTTTTTCTCTCCTGAAAACGGCTATGGAATTGATTGAGGGAAAACTTATTGACGGGGTACTACTATTGCAAGATTAGACACAAAACCCAACCTAACAACAATTAAACATAACAAATGCTCCCCAGTCTGTGTCATTACTTTAGCGGGTCAAGTTGGTCAATTTATATAAAGTCTTTACAATATGAAGATTTTGCTTTAAACAAACTTTAAACAACCCTTCGCTAATTCGTCGCTTCAACTACAAACTTGCCTCATGTATAACGGTTTCAGACTTTCACCAGTTCCCATCAACAGAGATATAGCTCTGTTCTTACTCCTCTGCCTCTTCACAACTGGCAGTTGATTTCTACGGCACTAAGGGTTTGTCCAAAAATACTCCGTCGCGCATGACAAATCAGTAGTAGGGTGGGCATTGCCCACCTTACAGAAAAGTGCATTAGCGTTAGCTCTGGCGGTGCCTCTTAGGCACAAGCTCTTGCCTTAGCCTAGTTGTTTTTGTACGACTCCTAAGGGAGAGGCTGGACGAAGATGCCAAGACCATTGTGAACACGAGCAGCTGTATAGGGAGATCGGTCAAGAAGTTGACCCCCTAGATAAAGTCCAGTTGAGCTGCCACCGTCGAAATTAATCGCATCAACAGCTCCTATCAGCTGCATCAACTGAGCTGTTTCTGTTAAGTTCGGACCCAGACCACCAATACGATTGTGAACAGCAACGAGCATCAGGGTACCAGCGGCGGTAGTGCCGATACAGGAGCGAACAGCAGATTGTTGAATGAAAGCATCTTTAAATTGCTCTGCTTTAGCATCCAAAACGATCTGCCGATTTTGCACCAAGAGGGGGCCAGCACCCAAAATGTGGGGATAAGCACCAAAGTCAGTGGGAGTAGTGCCTGTCTCAATGCTTACTTGTGTACCAACGCCAAGAGAACTAGGGACAGTGGTGCTGTCAGGGCGTAGAGTCAATAGGTAGCCATCGGTGGGAATCGGGAAAGCCGCCTGACCCGCAGTACCTCCCGGCAGCTGACCAGTGACTTGGTTGTTTTGGACAACAACAAGGATTTCATTATCAGTGAGTGGGGTATAGGTTGTGCCCCATTCTGGGGTATAGCGAGCGATACCAGGTTGGACGTAGCCACTGTTAAGAAAAAGTATTGGTAAACGCTCTCCCGTTGAGGTGAGTAAGGTTTCCTGAAGGGTGAAACGTCCGAGTTTAAATTGTCCAGCGTCATTCCAAGCGATCGCGCCCCGGTTGAGAATTGGCCCAGAAAACCAGCGACCATCACGACGAATTGCACCCAAGGGCAATTGGTTGTTGCGATTAAAAAAGCCAGCGTTAATAGCGGCAGCCGCTTGCCACAACTGCGCTGTTTGGATGAGTGGCGCAGTTCCCACCTGAGTAGCTGGGTTACTCCAAATCGGTCTGAGACTTATGCCAGGAGAGCGTGGGTTAACTTCCAGCCACACCACCGGGAATCGGGAATTTTCCAGATTTACATACTGCTGATGCCAGCGTATTCCTGGTGCCCAGAGAATTTCTTTCTCTACCAGGGCATCTGGTCGAAGCTCAATTACTAAGCGATAAGGGTTAGGTAAGCTATAAACTTGTAAACGCTTACCGTCAGGGATGCTTACGCGAAGTGTAGTTTGGTTTTGAGCGTTTTCGATGCGGATGACCGGGCGATCGCTTTTAGCCTCAACACTCACAGGCGCGGCATCCTCCGCATCTTGTATCTGCGGTGTTGGTGGAGGGGCATTAAAGCGCTGTATTAGTGATGAGTCAGCTGACCCTTCAAGGGTAATCACGCCTTCAGTACGTCGGTCACTCATTTGCCAGGGAGTTGGGCGGTCTAGATCAATAACAATGCGATCGCCCCACGACTCAGTTCCCACGCTGATATTCTCCACCCGTGCAGGTACAAAAGAGAGTTGTAGCGTGTCCCCCGCGACTTGCAGCCGCCAACCAGCAATTCTGGCAAAATCAGTAACATCCAGATAACGATAAGAACCACCTAGTTGGCTGGCGAGGACAAGAGGTGTACTCGGTGGATCGGAGAACCACTGTACCGGCTGTCGGACTAAATCCTTGGTACTTAACAATTCCATGCCCAAGGTTTGCTTTAATCCCGCATCACTGACGGCAGTACGCACCGATGCTCCCACTTGCCACTGTCTCCAGGCAACAGGCACTATCCGACCATTTAAAGATACTTTCGTGCCCTGCCGGATAACCTGGGTTGGTAGTTGTGACAAAAACTCCGCTCTCTGCGGGAGGATCGTCTCCTCAGTAACAGATGGAATCTGGTTCAGAATCGCCTCTCCCATAGAGACTTGATTACTCTGATCGATTATCGGAGACGGCTTTTTTGACAAAAACTCTGCCCGACGCGGAGCCGTTGTGTCAGCCGCAACGGGTACCAGCTGGTTTTCCCTGGTATCATTGCTTTGCAATACCATCGGCTTGGTATTTCCGACTCGCGTACTTGCTAAAGCGAGTGATGACCCAAAGAGAGTTAGGAATACAATGAAAATGGTACGCTTAGGCATTGTTGCCCAAACGTTGCGCTCTAGGCTGTGCCGCCGCGCTTGACGATCGCCAATTCTCGTCTTTGGCGTTACTCTTCTGATCATCCAATTGCCTCTTTGACCAAGATATTGGTTTGTAGAAGTCGATCATTTAAGCCTTGGGCAGCATATCAAGAAACTATGACTTGTTCAGCCTCGCTTTGCTGCTTGGAGCTTCATAATAGATAGAAAGTAAGAACCACTCATTGCGGTCTAGCTTCACTTACATCTAAAGGGGAAATCGATAGCGTAGCGGGATGCTGTAGCGTTCCTGCTGTCTTGACCAAGGCAGTGAACAACACTGTACTTACAGACCAAAGCCTGCCAGTGACACGGCGTTGCGAAGAAAACAGATGGTTGCTCTTGGCTCAATCGCATTGAGTAGCTCTACAGCAATTGAAATGATTTTCTGTAGTCAAATTTACAGTTTCGTAACCTCAAAATCGGGGATTGCTAGAGTAGAGCATTTCCTATAATATGGCTACTCTGTCGATTTGGCAGGATGTCGGGGCCTAAATTAAGGGAGTTTTAAGAGTTTCTTCAAGCGCCAGAGCCGCTTACCACTCTTGTCACCGACTGAGTTGTTACTCTCATCAGACGATTGAAGTACCACTCACCTTTCTACTCTTCAAGCCTCTGAGTCAAATTGCATCCGTCATAGCTTGAGGGTGTAGCTTTGGTGTCAGCTACCAACAAGAAAGTTCATCGAATACTCACCGCAGAGGTATTTGTGTAGACTGCCCGTTATCGTAAATTGTTTCTAATTTTTCTGTTTGTAAATGTGAAGTGTGATTTTGCTACTGGGTCAACAAGCTTTAATCCGTAAATTTACCTAAATTAGTATCAGGAAAAACCGTGGATCATCAGATGGATAACAGGCGCATCAACGAAAACCAACAACAGAATCCGTGGAATCAAAGCCAGATACCTTTTCCTGGTCAACGGTGGCTGGTGGAAGAACGAGATGCATGTGGTGTTGGCTTCATTGCTTCTCAGTCTGGCACAGCGACTCATGAACTTATAGAACAAGCATTATCTGCCTTGGGCTGTCTAGAACACCGGGGTGGTTGTAGTGCTGACCAAGACTCTGGGGATGGTGCTGGTTTAATGACCGCAATTCCCTGGGCACTGTTCAAGCCCTGGTTTACCGAGCAAGAAATTTCCATGCCGCCAACTGACCAGTTGGGAGTAGGTATGGTTTTTTTACCTCAAGATGCAACTCTTGTCAACAAAGCCCGTGAAATTGTTGAAGACGTGTTGGGGCAAGAAGAGTTGATAGTGCTAGGCTGGCGCACAGTACCAGTAACAGACTCAGTTCTCGGCACTCAAGCGCGAGAAAACAAACCCCAAATCGAACAAGTAATTGTGACTTCGCCAAACTGGCGAGGAGATGAACTAGAACGAAAACTGTTCAAAGCAAGGCGTCGGATTAGCAAGGCTTTAGAGTTGAATAGTTCGTTCAAGTGGTCTGACGATTTTTACATTTGCTCGTTTTCCAATCGCACGATTGTCTACAAAGGCATGGTGCGTTCAGTGGTGCTGGGAGACTATTATACAGATTTAAAAAATCCAGAGTACAAAAGTGCCTTTGCCGTCTATCATCGGCGTTTTAGCACCAATACGCTGCCAAAGTGGCCACTCGCTCAACCGATGCGGCTGTTGGGTCACAACGGCGAGATTAATACGCTGCTGGGCAATATCAACTGGATGATG
>DATNPI010000513.1:0-5092 GCA_036703325.1 Coleofasciculaceae cyanobacterium | reverse complement strand
GCTGTCATCGTATTTATTCAAGGCATTGGGATCGGAAGCCGTTAAGCCCAACCCGCTCACCACTGAAACAAGTACTTGAACGCGCTGTACATTATCATTTGGTCGGAACGTTTTGTCAGGGAAGCCCGAAATGAATTGACTGCGATAAGCTTGTTGAATCACGTCCTTCGCCCAAAAATCAGCAGTGATATCGGTGAATTGGATGGCATCCCGCTTTGGCGCAGGGTTGAAAGCTTTGACCAGTAAGGCAGCATATTGAGCGCGCGTCATTTCAACATCTGGCTTGAAGGTGCCATCACTAAATCCACCAATCAAGCCTTGCTGGGCTAGACCATTAATAAAATTAGCAGCCCAATGACCCTGAGTATCTTTGAAGAGCGGGCTATCTGCAAAAGCGACGATATAGGGAGAGGTGATGGCACTCACCTTCTTAGCATCCACCAAAGCTTGATAAACCAGCGCCGCCACCTCGGCGCGGGTAGCATCAGTATTGGGATTGAGTTTCTTGAGCTGCGGGTAATTCACCACAATCTGCTTTTTGGTTGCCGTCGCTACTTCATCTTTGGCATAGTCAGGAATGGCATTGCGGTCATCGTATGCGTTCAAGGCTGTGAGGTCGGGAGCCGATAAGCCTAACCCGCTCACCACTGAAACAATCACTTGGACGCGCTGTACATTATCATTTGGTCGGAAGGTGTTATTGGGAAAGCCTGAAACGAATTGACTGCGATAGGCTTGTTGAATCACGTCCTTCGCCCAGAAATCAGCGGCGACATCGGTGAATTGGATGGCATCCCGCTTTGGCGCAGGGTTGAAAGCTTTGACCAGCAAGGCAGCATATTGAGCGCGCGTCATTTTGTCATCTGGCTTAAAGGTGCCATCATTAAAGCCACTGATAAGTCCTTTGTCGAATAGCCCTTGAATGAAAGGCTCCGCCCAGTGACCTTTAATATCACTTAACGCCTTAGGATCGGGATCTGGGTCGGGTTTTGGGGATGTGCCATCAATTTCAACTAAACCCTTAACTTTGGAAGCGCTTAACTCATTGCCTACTGAAATCAGCTTAATGCCGGTAGAATTATTCAAATCAAATTGAGTATTGCTACGCAGGATGTTACCTCCTGGGTCTTGTTTAGTGCCCAAATCCGGTAAAGCTCTGCCCGTAACTGACAGACCATCTTCTGTGTTTTTTTCAATCACATTCTTACGAAGCACGGGTCGAGCGTCAGCAGAGACAATCATCCCATAGCGGTTATCCGAAATTTTGTTCTCGGTAACCTTAGGAGCGGCAGTACCATCGATGCTAATGCCAGAACCCGCATTTTTACAGATGTTCCCTCGGATTTCACCCAAGCTATTCTTGGTAAACGAGATGCCATTACCACCGTTTTCTATAAAGTTATTGTTGAGGATGACTGGGTTGGCATCACCAGTGGCAAAGACTCCCTCCCGATTGCACTTGGTGAAGGTACAGTTCGCAACGGTGGGGGCAGTTGATTCCATCCAAACGGCAGTGCCTCGTGAAGCAAGATTGGTTACGCTCACTCCCCGGAGTTCGGCATCACTAGCCAGCAAAATTGTTACATTTTGACCAGCTTGGGTGCGGCTGTTGTATGCTCCGCTTCCTTCAATCAAAATGCCACTGCCTTTATTGCCTTCATTTCCCAGTATCTTTACTTTAGATGGAACATTTAGGGGAAAGACTTCACCGCTGGCAGCATTGTAATTCCCAGGGGCTAGTTGAATAGTAGTGTCTGATTGAGCTTGACTGAGCGCTTTTGTAATGGTTTTGAAAGGCGCAGATTGGCTACCAGCTGCACTATCACTGCCGGTTGCTGGATTGATGTAAAAAGTTTGAGCCATAGTTAGAATTTCACAAAAGATCGTAAACAGGGCAGCTACGTCAGCAATGAGAGGTTCGACCTCTGGCTGATCTAGCGATCGCGAGGCTCCTCTAGTACTAGATTTTAGATAAGCTTTGGTGAGCTATCCAACTGCCTATCCTTGCTGTCCTTCAAGCTGAAAGGACTATCCGGAAAGTCTCCAAAATCTTGGTTAATTAGCAAGGTTAGTATAAGTCCAACTGTAGTACTAGAAATAAGGGTTGTCGCCCCACAGTTATGACTGTTGTTACTGCTGACTCTTCACAGTTTATGCGTAGTATTCATCGAATGTCCATCGAATAATTCGGTGAAAATGACCAAATTTAGGCAAAAAATCGCTTTTTGCTGTTTAGCCCTGTTCAATAGAACCGCCTGCCTCTCTGTAGGTTATTTCATAGCGTTTTCATTTCATATTCCATCAGGGATTTGGGTCAACTTATGCAAAGACAGATGAAAACCCTATTAGGGAATAGGCGAGAAATTTCACGGATAAATTTGGAGACTGGAAACCATGTACAGGGAGTACCTCTATCTGCTCTCCAGCCTCCCGGTCCTTCGGTTTCTTTGGTCACATACCACAACTTGGTAGAAGATGATAGAGTGGCTTGTGAGAGTTGGTCACGAGACTCGGCGTTGCTTTGTTCTAAAACAATGGAGTTGCGGAGTGAGTCTCGATACTTCTCTGGATAAATAAGGATATGGGCGATTTTTGAAGCCGTTGTTTAGTAAGGCTAAATATGGGAAATCAAACTAAAGCTAGTGCAGAGCAATTCATTTTGGTCAACAAAGTTTTTACTCACGACCAAACGTCTTTGGGTCATGTATTCGCCTTTGTTGGCAAAGATAATCTCCCTAAGGGAGTTCCTACTAATTGGAAGTCTCCCGTCAATTATTGCCAAGGTAAAATCCACATCCGTGTTGAGGTGTTGAGCAAACCCACCAAGGCGAAAGTGAAATATATGCTATATCTTTTGTCCGGAGGGCATGGTGATGAGTATCGTGCTGTTATTGGTCATAATTTAGTAGAGTTTACAGAACCAGGGATTTATGAGTTTGAGGAGGATGTCTCATCCATTTTTGACTACAAAAATGTTAATTGGGAGCAACCAATTGATGAGATGCTCGTGTCTGTTTGGGATAAGAATAACTTCCCAATAGACACTCGTTGGGGTCATGGAGGTAAATGGGATGGAAGCCCTGACACGTCTCTCTACTATCCTATGAAGGTGCATTACACGGTAGTTGTTGTACCTGAAGGTGGTAAGTTCCAGGGATGGCCAGGAAAGTTGGAATTAGTGAAAGCAGATGCGATCGCTCTCTTACAGCGATCTCTCGACCCCCTTCGTGCAGTTAAAAAGAAATTGATTAAAAAGTAGAAATCATCAACGCAGTATTAACAGTCTGTGCGATCGCGCTGCTACACTAACGCCCTATTGGACTGGCCTCTAGGGAAAAGTAGGCATAAAAATGCCCTCTCAGAACTTTCATAAAGAGAGGGCATTAGGGACAGTGTCTGTGATGCTTAATCGCTTGAATCGCTTATTCAGCTTTGCTCAACAGACTGGTGCGAGTACATCCTCCTTCCCAACTCCAGCCAGGATAAGACTCGCTTGAGGTATATCGCGCCCAGGCGTTTCCACCTTCGTCTTGGTAGAAATCTACAATCTCAGCCGTGACTTTAACACCCCAAGGAGCTTTAATCAGAATTTTGTCTCCGGGGTTGAAGACTTCACCAGCCTCATTAGTGACACTAGGGAGTATTTTTAGTGGCTTGACTTCTGATCGCTGTGGTTTGTCAAACTGGCGACGGTACAGGTTAGCAGGAGATTGTTCTTGGACTGAGCTACTAGGCGCGTCCTCAGTAGTTTGATCTGGCTCAGGGGTCACACTCGTACTAGAGGAGACCTCAATAGAAGGGTCAGGTTTTTTGCGGATTTTTTTGGGGGGCATAGAGTGTGGTCTCTCTTTCAGAAAAACTCCTCTGTAATCTTAGGTCGGGTTATGGAGTTTAGCCGACCAAGCGCGATCGCTTAGCTTGCCTAACTTCATGTTTATCTTATTCTGTTAGTGCGCTGGGAATCATCGTCGGAAAAGATTCAATCCAGGTGACTGGAACAGGACTTATGCATTTGCCCCTCTAGCCCGCCAACGAAAGTGGGGAACTGGATTTACTCTCCTCTTTCGTTGGAGGGCTTACACATTGTATTTGCGTAAGTCCTGTGGAATTAAGGATGCGGGGCAATACGGCTCGGATAAGCCTGTTTTCTCTCCCTGCCACCCCTGCTTCCCCTGCTTACCTTGAGGAATAACATTCCTTCACCGAGCAGTATTGGGATATGGAGTGGATAATCAGCTTGACGACGAAAACTATCCTCTACACCTTAGTCGGGTGCCGTTAACTTGCACAGTGTCCAAGCAGCTTTTATTTCTTGTGGTGACCAACCTCACTAAAGGAAGTCCTGAGTTGACAGTCTACTCAGGACTCAGGACTTTCAACATTCCCCAAAACAAGTAGTGTGACATTTCAGGATGCGGAATGTGGGTTTATCTGTAGCAGATATTTAGTGAATTGGTATAAGGGTTCTCTGACTCAGGACTACTGAACAATGCCATACTTCATTGCCACGCTTCATCAACTGGCTGCTGTACGCTTTGAGAGCCGCCGCTCCAGATATAGCGTGTCGGATCTGGTATAGGTGATGCAGATGCCGCCGATTTATCGGCCGTTCCGAGGGATGGAGTTGGAGGGTTACTTGGGGCAATAGAACGAATACTATTGACCCAGCCATTACTATTCTTTGGTGTTACCCCATCTGGAAGGCTGTTTTCCTTATCCAGCAACTGACTGAGATGATACAGTCCTTCACACAACTTTTGTAAGTGAGCGCATCTGTAATCGGCGGCTTGCCAATCTCCGGCTTCGAGCGCTTCAACGTATCCCTTCTGTAAAGCTCTGATTAGTCGGATCTGGGTTTCGATGATTGGATAATTGATTGCCATTTGTTTTTCTTCCCTTCAATAACTTTGAGGCAGGATTTCCCATCACCGGCGATCGCGTTTATGAGGTGGGAGAATGCCACGCCTGGATGTAAGGTCACAAGAGTTGTACGATTAGTTTGTCACTCCGCTAACATATACACGCTCAGTCGGAAAAATCCGGGCAAGTAACTCACACCCGGTTAATTTCTGTGGCTACCCACTCCAGCTCG
>DATNPI010000506.1:0-8853 GCA_036703325.1 Coleofasciculaceae cyanobacterium | reverse complement strand
GTGGAGATTAGCATTACACCCGTGGCTGATGCAACTGGGGAGTACACCCACTTTGTCGCCATTCAACGCGATATCACTGAACGTAAACTCGCCGCCGAGGCGCTGCGGGAGAGCCAGCAGCTCATTGAACGGATTGCTCATACAATTCCAGACATTTTGTATCTTTATGACCTGAAGGAACAGCGGAATGTCTTTGTGAATCGCCAGTGCGCTGAAGTTTTAGGCTACACCTCGGAAGCGATCGAGGCACTTGGAACAGAGATGTTACAAACGTTAATGCATCCCGACGATCTGGCGAGATTCACTGCCAACCGCGAACGCTTCAACTGTGCAGTTGAAGGTGAAATCATTGAATTTGACTACCGGATGCGACACGCTAATGGTGAATGGCGCTGGTTTCGTAGTCGGGATATTGTTTTCAGTAAAGACCCCGATGGTTTGTCTCACCAACTGCTGGGAACCGCTCAGGATATCACCCACCGGGTGCAGGCCTCTGAAGAAATCCAAAGACTCAATACGCAGCTAGAGCGTCGTCTCACTGAGCTGCAAACGTTGCTCGATGTGATTCCTATCGGAATTGCGATCGCTGAAGAACCGGAGTGCAAAGTTATCCGCGTGAACCCCTTCTTCCAAAGGATGTTAACTGTAGCACCAGACGCCAATGCTGCCGTAGCTGGGCCGGACGCAGAAATACTACCCTATAAACTCATGCGCTACGGCAAAGAAATTCCTTTGGATGCACTCCCCATGCACATGGCCACTGCCCAAGGCAAAGAAATTCACAACGCAGAAATGCAGGTTGTGCGGACGGATGGGCAAACGTTTGAACTTTTGGGACACGCGACACCACTATTTGATGAACAAGGTGCGGTTCGGGGCTGCCTGGGCACATTTATGGATATCACTGAGCGCAAGCAGGCAGAAGAAGAACTCTATCGACGCGAACAGGAATTCAAGGCCCTGGTAGAAAATTCACCTGATATTATTGCCCGGTATGACTCACAACTGCGCTACCTCTACGTTAATCCGGCGATAGAATCAGTAACAGGTCTATCGCATCAGACATCTATTGGGAAAACTAAGCTAGAACTAGGATTCCCAGAAGAAGAATATGCTGACTGGAAAGCAGTGCTCCAAGAGGTGTTTGCCACAGGTCAGGAGCGTGTAATTGAATTCGATTTATCAGCCTCCAGCGGAATTAGGAAATATTATCAGGCGCGTCTGGTTCCTGAATTTTCTCAGGATGGCTCAATTACATCAGTGTTGGCTGTTAGCCGTGATATCACCGATCACAAGCAGGCGGAGGAGGAGCGGGAACAACTTCTGGCTCGTGAACAGGCCGCACGCGCTGATGCCGAGGCAGCCAACCGTGCTAAAGATGAATTTTTAGCTATGGTTTCCCACGATTTGCGTAACCCTCTGAGCGCCATACTTAGTTATAGCCAGCTCTTGCAAACTCACTCTCACAGGCTAGATAAAGATACCATTGCCCGTGCCTTAAAAACTATTGAGCGTAGCGCCCTATTCCAGGGTCAACTCATCAATGATTTGCTGGACATCTCACGTATTACTTCAGGTCAGCTTCACCTCCGTATCTATCCGGTTGACTTGGTAGTTGTGATTGAGGCAGCTATCAATACTGTAAGTCTGACAGCTCAAGACAAGGCTATTCAAATTGAATCGGTACTTGACCCAAAAGCCAAACGTGTTTTAGGTGATAGGAACCGCTTGCAGCAGGTCATTTTGAATTTATTGTCTAATGCGATTAAGTTCACGCCTAAGGGAGGGCGCATCCAGATTCAGCTTACGCGCATTGACGAATATGTCCAGGTTACAGTAAGCGATACAGGTCAGGGTATCAGTGCTGAATTTTTGCCCTATGTCTTCGACCGTTTCCGCCAAGCCGATGGTAAAGCTAGGCACCAAGGATTAGGGTTAGGGCTAGCGATCGTGCGTCATCTGGTAGAACTTCATGAGGGAACTGTCCATGTGGAGAGTCCAGGCAAAGGGCAGGGAGCAACGTTTACGATAAAACTGCCGTCTCAGTCGCTTTTTGCAAATGGCTAATAGCAATGAACAATCCTTTCTCCCTGTGCATGAGGTCTAACTTTGAGAGGAGACTCGGTAAACGCAACGTCGCGCCCCTGCCAAGATATGCTCAGTTCGCTCCACCGTCACACCTGGCCCCAAAACACGCCCAAAAACCTCCAGTTCCTTCGCACACAGACCTGTACAAGCCGTCGCCGCCGCACAAATCGGACAATGGTTTTCAATCAATAAGAACGAACCATCGTCCAGAGGTTGAATCTCGGCCATATAGCCTTCATTGGTTCGCAAACTAGCGAGAGTTTCTAGTTGTTGTCGAAGTTCCTCCTGACTCGATAGGAGTGCTTGATAAGCTGCAATCTGATGACCAGCCTTCACGTCTAGGAGTCGATCTAGTCCAGCCTCACCAAACGCTTCTTTCACCGAGTCAATCAAACTTAAGGTTAACTCGGCATAGCCATCGGGAAAGAGGCGATCGGCAGCAGGGGTTAACTGCCACAGTTTAGCCGGACGCCCCATCGCACGGGATTCTTCCTGGTAAGTGACCAGATGTTCGTCTTGCAAGGCATACAGGTGTTGACGGACAGCCATCGCGGAAACGCCCAAGCGTTCCGATAACTCTTGCGAGTCCATCGAACCTAACTGCTTGAGCAAGTTAATAATCGCCCGTCGAGTTCGGACAGTAGCCGATTTGTTCTGTGACTTTTCGTTCATATTCACAAATTAAAGAAAACTCTTTACAAAGTCAAGTGTGATGTGTATGCTACTTTCTAAAGGTTTTTATTTAGAAACTTGAGAGCGCTCAGTTGCCCGTCAATGTCAGGTTTACCAGAGCCTTGCTTTGCATTGCACACGGGTATGCACATCAAATTAAGTGCTGCCAAAGGGTAGGCAAGCGGGTTATAGCTTGGCACCGTCACAGCGCTCAACTAACAGTTACTGGACTCTTGGCAAATTTTGGCGGGTGCTAGATATAGCAGCTTAGTTTTGCAGAAAACCAAAAGAACCCAAATTTAAAACGATGAATCGACCTGTACTGATTGTGGCTACAGCGCTTTTCCTGATAACCCATGCTGCGAATTTACAAGTCCCGTTGTATGGCACCTATGCTCAACTCGCGGGCTACGGCAGTGGATTAACAGCGATCGCCTTTTCCACCTATGTTGCAGGACTCTTGCCGACGTTGATTCTGCTGGGTGGAATTTCGGATCGCATAGGACGCAAAACCGTGATACTAGCTAGCTTGTTATCAGCCTTACTCGCAACATTCTTGATGATCGTTCATCCAACGATTTACACGTTGCTTGCCACACGGGTTTTACAAGGGATTGCAGTTGGCTTGATTACAGGAACTGGAACGGCGTATATATCTGCTCTGATACCACAAAACTCAACGCAGGTTGCAGCCTATGTCAGTTTAACCACTGCCTTAGGGTTTTCCAGTGGTGCCCTGTTTACGAATGCAGCCCTGTCACTCAAATATTCTTTAGTTCCTTTCAGCTATTGGACTATCTTCCTCCTGTTCCTGGGATGTATCGGCTTGGCAATTAGACTACCAGAACAGCCTGTTTCTCCAGGAAAGCTGCTTCGCTTGCCAAGCTTTCCGGCAGGAACTGTTCCGGCTGGGCTAGCCATTGCATTAGCGTGGTCGCTAGCTGGAATTGTGGGTGTGATTCTACCAGCACAGTTAATGCAATATAACCTGCCTAATTGGTCGGGTCCAATGTTGTTTATTTTCGTTATTGCTGGTGTCCTATTTCAACCACTCGCCCGCCGACTCGACGCACAGCGATCGCTTCAATTAGGCTCTGTTATTCTTGTCGTCGGCTACATCGGTTTCACCTGTGGGGCTTGGCTAGGTGCCCTGAGTCTAGTCTTGGCAGGCGTGGCGATCGCAGGTACTGCCTGCTACGGGTTCACCTACCTGGGCGGATTGGCCCAAGTCGTCAGGTTAAGCGGCTCACAATCAGCTAGAGCAACCTCCGGGTATTTCGTCTGCGCTTATTTAGGATATGGTTTGCCAGTAATTCTCATCGGCTTTTTTTCAGATCAAATAGGCATCGTGAACACACTATTTTGGTTTGGGGTAGTTATTTTGGTCTGCAACACTTTACTTGTCTGGATATACCAAAGAGACAAAAAAGAGAAGCAGCTGACTTGAATATTATGTCTTCTCCTCAATTTTTGGGAATTGTGACTAGAGCGATGTGCCGTGCTATGAAGTCAGCTTCACAACAAAATTGATTAGTAAAGCCTGACCCTAAAAAAGGGGTTTAAAGCCTCCATTCTTAAAGGAAATTATCAAAAAAATGTCTAATTTCAAGCTCCGTCCGATCATTGCGGAGCCAATCCAAAATCCAAAATCCAAAATCCAAAATCGGGTGACTCTTTATCGCCTACCAGAAATATCCCAACAATTCTTTGCCCTTTTTGCACTGAATTAATTCACCACTGTTACATCACACCTGACACCAGCAAGTTTACTGGTTTGATTCGTTTTGCATATAGGAAACACCAAAGATGAGTAGGAGGTCATTTAAATGAAACAGCTTATTTTGGCTAATTTGTCAATTCTATTTGTCCCTGCTGCGGTAAGCGCAACGATGCCCACAAAACTTACTACTCCCCTTGCAAAAGCACAGGAAATAACAGCCCTTGTTTCCACGCCATTAAAACGCACTTCTATCCAACAACTAAGACCCTTTGCGCTGGTTTCTCTGGCTATGCAGGGCTATTTCCAATCTCAGGGTATTCCTCAGCATCTTGCCTTCATGTCGTCCTATCAGATGAGACGGGTAACTGCTATGGACTTGGTTCAGGCAGCCGTGACGGCTAATCGGCTTGAGCCTGCATTCTTAAATGACCAAGAGTATCTGAATGCTGTAGAGCTACAGCTACAGGTATTCGCGAATGTTCACTAATCATTTTCCAAACCAACTAGTTTAGGTAAAACTCTAGGAACCCAAATGACACACATCTTGCCTCTTGATTCTAGTCCCAGGGGCAATCGCTCTATTTCTCGCACCTTAACGAAAGAATTCATCAACGAATGGAAACAAATTTATCCCGGTGATAGGGTTACTTACCGGGATGTGGGAAGCTGTCCAGTTCCACCCATTGATGAATCTTGGATTGCTGCATCGTTTAGTCCGCCCGATCAGTTGACTCCAGAGTTGACAGCAGCACTGAATATTTCTGATGAGTTGATCGATGAACTCCTGGCGGCGGAACTCTCTGTCTTTGGCATACCAATGTACAACTATAGCGTCCCCGCTAACTTCAAGGCATATATTGACCAGATCGTGCGAGTGAGACGGACATTTGTGGTGAGTTCAAATGGCTACGAGGGCTTATTGAAAAACAAGAAAATGCTGGTGATTACAACACGAGGTGGTAGTTATTCGGCTGGAGCGCTTGATTTTCAGGAACCCTATTTACGGGCAGTTTTTGAACTCATCGGCATCACAGATATTACGTTTATCCATGCTGAAAACCTGTCGGCAGGAGCTGAAGCACGCCAACAGTCCCTGGCAACAGCTCGCGTAGCAATCCAACAATTTATAGCATCTTGGCGTAATAGCAAAAATTTGCTCGGCAAGATTGACGGCAGACCCGCCTGAACCGGAGTATTGTTGTCTCAACAGCAAGATAAGCGTGGCTTTTTGAACGAGTCCAAGCTCTATTTCACTGATACGACCACTCCCACACTTTCATTCGCCATCCTATCTACCGCACACAAAGCATAGGTTCCTGGCTCAAGAGTAGCAACCCTCGTCGCCCCAGAAAAAACTCGCACAAGCGCCCAGGTAGCACCATTCTGCTTATAGAGCGTCCAGGAACGAATATCCTTATCATCAGCCGCCTTCCAAGTCAGCTGCCGATTTTTAACTTCTAGTCCAGTTGGGGTAGCAGGTGGTAATGTATCCAGCCACCCCATCGCAGGTACTAGTGCAGGTTTAGCATAAACTGAGCTTTTGAACTTGTCATAAATGCCCTGACGATTTTTAGTGAGAGCATTCATACTGAAGAAAATATTTCCCAGTGACAACTTCCCTCCTAAGCTGCGACTAATCTCAACCTGCCTTTCAATCTCCTGAAGCTTCCAACTCCTTCCGTCGAGTTGCGCCACATTATTACCAGCGTAAATATGTCGCTTCTTAGGGTTAATATCTGTCCACCACTTCAGCAATACGGAATAACTCTGGGCTTTTTGGTCAATCTTCCAGTAGAGTTGGGGGGCTAAATAATCAACCCAACCTTGCTCCAGCCATTTTTTGGCATCGGCATAAAGTACGTTGTAGGCATCCAGCCCCTGAATCTGAGGAGGTTGTCCAGGGCGGTAAATTCCAAACGGACTAATGCCAAACTTGACGTGAGGCTTAACCGCCCGAATCCCCTCAGATAGACGCTGAACCATTTTATTAACATTGTCCCGCCGCCAGTCGCCCAAGCTCAGTCTACCGCCCGCTGCTTTATAAGCTGAGTAGGTTTTGTTATCGGGAAAAGACTTACCCTCAATGGGATAGGGATAGAAATAGTCATCAAGGTGAACTCCATCAATGTCATAGCGACGCACGACATCAAGCATCACATTGTAAGCTCTGTCCTGAACGACTTTCGCGCCTGGATCTGCCCACAGTTGACTACCCCATCGGTAAATGTATTCTGGGTTAGTGAGAATGATGTGAGGGCGGGCATTTGGGTATGTATTTACGGCAACTCTAGCGCGGTAGGGATTGAACCAAGCATGAAGTTCGATATTGCGCTTGTGGCATTCTGCGATCGCAAACTCTAGTGGGTCATAAAATGGATTTGGTGCTCTACCCTGAGTTCCTGTCAGCCAATAGCTCCAAGGCTCCAATTGCGAAGCATACAGGGCATCGCCTTCCGGTCGTACCTGCAAGACTAGAGCATTGAAGTTCAGGGCTTGTATCCGGTTAAGAATCCCGATGAGTTCAGCTTTCTGTTGTTCAACCGAAAGTCCTGGAAGGGATGGCCAGTCAATGTTCGAAACTGTCGCCACCCACACACCCCGGAACTCCCGGCGATGATTAACCCTGACAATTGGAGGGGTTGTCCCAGGTGCAGGAGGAACCACGATGTAGTTAGATGAAATCCGAGGAGCCTTGTCCAGATACACTAAAGCTTGATAGATAAAAACCGCGACATCGGCACGGGTTGCCGCTACATTGGGGCTGAGTAAATTTACATTTGGGTAGTTAACCACAAGTCCAGCACGGGTAGCGATCGCTACCACCTCTGTTGCATAGGCAGGAATCCCAGTGGCATCTTGATAGAGTAGTGGGAGTGCTGTAGTCAGGTCAGGTTTTACCTTAGAGCCAATCTCCAAGCCATTGACTAGGGAAACTAAAACTTGCGCTCTTGAGATTCTGTCTTCCGGACTGAAGCGTTTATCTGGAAACCCGCTAATAAACCCTGTTTCGTAAGCTTTTTGAATGAAAGGCGCAGCCCAGTGGGTAGAAGGGACATCGATAAATCCGACGTACTGGCGCTTCAAAGGTTGAACAAAGGCTTTGGCAATGACGGCAGCGAACTCAGCGCGAGTCATTGAGTTATTGGGGCGAAAAGTTCCATTAGGAAACCCGGTGACAATACCACGCTGGGTCAAGGCTTCAATGAATAAGCGTGCCCAATGATTTTGAATATCAGAGAAAGGAGTAGAGGTGGATACCATAGTCACTCAGAGCTAGCTTGACTTGATCTTACGAACATGATCTAAAGACTCGTTTCTAGACTAAACGGGTGCCAATACTGGAAAAATGACCAAAAAGGATGAAGGATGAAGGATGAAAGGATTAGAATAATTAGTCTTTTGCCCCTAGGGAAATCTTGGGGAGAAGAAAATAAATATCTCGCTCTTAGTCAGCCGTATAGGCTCTTCTAATAATTAGTACGTCATTCATTTTCAAGTCCCTAGATTTATCTATGGGGTTCCACTTCATCCTTTATCCTTTACACTTCACACTTCCTTTGACAGCGTCCAAGCGCAGTAGTAAGACATTGCTGCTGGAAACTCCCAAAATAGACCGCTCAGTTTGCCATAACAGTGAAGCAAGAAAATTTACTGACGTGGTTTCGGTGGCTGACGCAGTGGGTGCGCCGAGCCTTCCAGAACAAACACGCTAACGAACAGCCTTTAAAAGTTCTTGAGCGAATCCATTCCTCCGATGAACTAGCTGTCCTTGTTTCCGTGGAACGGGATGCTCCAGGCGCGATCGCCACCTGGTATCTGATCCATCGGGAAAACCCTCGTAACAGGCTACTCGTTACCCTCGACAACTTGAGTGCCATTAGATTGGCTTTGCGAAAAAATCGACCCCAAGGCAGCGAAATGTCAACACTTGAGCTATCCCTAATTGATCTAGATCCAGTGGTTAGGACTCATCGATTTAGTATCCAGTGGATTATCAAGCTTGATAGCTCTCGCACAGTTTTTAATTTGATTGGTACCTGGGACGCTGACCTTCAAGGCAATAGCTTTGACCCAAACGCCAATGCGATTACAATCTTCCGGTTTATGATGCGAGAGGCTTTGAACTTGCTACCCCTACCTGGAGTGATGTGGCGAGCGCGGATGACGAAGTTCCCGTGGACAGAGAGCGTACAGAGCTACGCTTATTCGGTATTGGGGGAAAAGCACAATTGTCACATTAAGAAGCTGAATATAAAAGAACTCAAAGAACTCAAAGATAAATCTGACCCAGGTAGAACCAATAATATATAGACACCCGATTAGCCCCCAAACCCCCAAATTTTGGAGGGAATTATACCATTTTGGATTTTGGA
>DATNPI010000484.1:0-5214 GCA_036703325.1 Coleofasciculaceae cyanobacterium | reverse complement strand
GGATGCTTGTCGTTCTGACTACCGCGACAGTTATATCCGAGTAGTGGGCTTTGATAACGTGAAGCAATGCCAAGTTCTTAGCTTCATCATTCACAAGCCAAATGCCAACGCTACCCGCAGCCGTTACTAATAGGCTCTTAGCCAGAACCTCCTGAAAGGGAGACCCAGAGGAGAGGTAGTTGAGCTACCTCTCTTTTTTAATGGGTGATTTTTTTGGGCAAACCTACTGATTGTCTGACGGAGGCTGGCAACCAATTACTATATCGTTGGTTCTAGGGAGAGCATCCAATAATCTTAAGAAGGTCGAAGAGTCGAAACTTCTTGGGTCTTTTCTTAAACCCGAACGGTCTACACCTTTGTGAGTGGTAATCCGGGAATTTGGCACTCCTGTTTTGGCAACTAACCAAGCAAGGGACTGATATTGGGCAAGAGTGTAGCCGCTATGCCTGTTGTTATTATTGCGGCCGTCCCTAGGAGTCTCTAGAGAGACATGATAAGCAAAGTTATTGACAGAGGGTGGATAGTCAGGATGAGTTTTTACGGCTTCTGAGCCATTTTCACCCCTAAAAATTGAGTCGCCTGCGCCAAAGGCTCTCTGCTCTGGGGGGACTACATAAACAATTCCCCCGTCAAGCTTGATGAGAGCATGATAGCTGGCTTGATCTGAGTCACTGAAGTGGGGAGTTTGGAAAAAATTAATAGCACTACCGGCTGAGTTAACGGTTTCATGAATCACGACGATCGGTTCGTGGTCGGCGGGTCTAGCGTACAGGTCTAACAGAAACCGCTTTCCGTAGTTCGTTGGGTGTGCTAAGGCTATGTCTTCCTTGGGTATGTAACTGGACAAAGTTCTTGAAGACCTTAGAGGGTTCAGTGATTCTCCTGTAGATAGCTTGAGATTGCTTGAGTCGCGCCGAAACCGTTCAAGAGTGATTTGACCAGGAACCACAGCAGTAGTCAAACGAGGCGTTGTTCTATTTCTTTCTGGCTGTAAAGCACAATATGTAGGAATTCCCTGATTGAGGTTTCTAGTTTCAACGCTGAAGCTAGAATTCGGTGGATTGGGGTCTTCAAACACTTGAGCGATCACAAGTTTTGCTCGTCCCGGCTCGGTGGTAACAAGTATTGTTACTAAGGTTAGGACTAACAGGGCTACGGCAGTAAGGATTTTCTGTTTCATAGAAGATTTGTCGCACAAAAATTGTACTAAGACCAGATTGAAAACGGTTGCTGACGGAAATCGACACGCTGGGCCAACGCGCCACCCTCAGAACAGTGCGATGTCTTCGGCGAGGCTTTACGCTCATCGCACATCTTCTCAAAATCCAAAGCGATCGCGTCTTAATCCGAACGTTTCAAACACCCTTTGGTATCAAGTACCCGGATAAAGAGAGAATGTAGGATATGCGGCCAAAACAGATATGGCACATCGGGGCTTTTATCCTGACGTTGAACTCAGGTGCAGTGTGTCCAATTTCAGGGTGAATGTGCTGGTAAATTGGAGTGCTTCTGTTGTCCGCTACTCACTAGCAGACTTTAAGATATGCGCTGTCCTAGCCATTAGCAATTACAAGGGCAAATATTAGACTCAGTTAGCAAAATCTTCAGGTCTGCCAGCTTTGGCAATTATTTCCAAGTCGCGTACACAATCCCCAATGGAGACATTCAGTTATGCCGTCATCACTCAGTCGGTCAGGTATCCCACATAGCAATCCTATTGATGTCAGTGAAGGCGAGAGCGCTCCTTATCTTTCATCTATTGTTCCAATTGTGAAAAGCGATCGCCTACGGGATAACTCCGCTAGACTTCGTCTCGCTTGTGCCTAAGAGGCACCGCTACAAAGAGAGCTAACACGCGCTCTTTAGACCATCGTAAACCTGAGTTTTGTTATAAAATCTTAACATTAGGCATCTGAGCGATCGCGCAACGCGCACCGCTAAAATCAATCGCGGACACTAGACCGATGAGCTATCACATTTCTTCCCGCTTCCTAGACAAACTCGCCGTTCATATCACTAAAAATTATCTAGACCTCCCTGGAATAAGAGTTCCCCTAATTCTTGGCGTTCATGGTCGCAAGGGAGAGGGAAAGTCCTTTCAATGCGAGTTAGTGTTTGAGCGCATGGGTGTTGAAGCCGTCCATATGTCGGCGGGTGAACTAGAAAGCCCCGATGCTGGCGATCCAGGGCGTTTAATCCGTCTGCGCTATCGGGAAGCCGCCGAAGTGATCAAAGTACGGGGCAAAATGGCTGTGCTAATGATCAATGATTTAGATGCTGGGGCAGGGCGCTTCGATCAAGGCACTCAATATACTGTGAATACCCAGTTGGTGAACGGCACGTTGATGAACATCGCCGATAACCCTACCGATGTGCAACTTCCTGGCAGTTATGATGCAACGCCGCTCCCTCGTGTGCCAATTATTGTTACAGGGAATGACTTCTCCACCCTGTATGCACCATTGATTCGGGATGGACGGATGGAGAAGTTTTTCTGGCAACCCGACAGAGAAGACAAAATTGGTATTGTTGGCGGTATCTTTTCTGAAGATGGACTGCCTCGCCAGGAGATAGAACAACTAGTCAGTACCTTCCCCAATCAATCAATTGATTTCTTTAGTGCGTTGCGATCGCGCATTTACGATGAACAAATCCGTCAGTTCATCCACGAGATTGGAGTTGAGCGGGTTTCCTCGCGTGTGGTGAATAGTGCTGAAGACCCACCAAAATTTCAAAAGCCCGATTTTAAATTGCCTCGCTTAATCGAGTTTGGAAATCTGCTGACTGGTGAACAAAAGCAGATCGAGGATATGCGATTAGTGAGGGAGTACAATCAAGGCCTAGGTCGGCGGGTGACACCTCAAGAGTCGCTCAATTCCACCCATCCAGCTGACCAACAGCAGGAACACAGGCAGGCAAACATCGCTAATGAGTTAGTGAAGGAGCCAGCCAATGGTACTGAGTCCAATGGATTTAACGATTCTGGGACGCACAATAAGCAGGTGCCGAGTACGCCATTGGATCTAGAAACACAGGAGCAGATTCGTGAGCTTTTGGCTCAAGGTTACCGCCTTGGCATAGAGTACGGCAATGAGCGTCGAGTCCGCAATAATGCTTGGCAAAGTGGTACTTCGTTCCAGGGAAATGAGGCTTCGGAAGCGATCGCCACCTTAGCATTAAGCCTAGTTGAGCATAGCGGCGAGTATGTTCGCTTGATTGGCATCGACCCCAAAGCCAAGCGGCGAGTTCTGGAAAAAATTATCCAACGACCGAGCTGAACTTGGTGTGAGAAGACCGTCTGGCTTGTCGCACCCGATCAGGGATCAAATCCAGCCAACGAGACGGATTCAGCATCATTTCAGTGGTACGCTGGAAATTGACATTTCTAAATGTAAAGACTGTTTATCAGTATTTGAAAGGTAGCTTCATACACTAGGCACAGCATGGTCACCACCACAGAAAAGACAAACATTGGCGTCATTACCCAAATCATCGGCCCAGTTGTCGATGTTGAATTTACCACCGGCAAGATGCCGCAGATTTACAATGCCTTGAAAATCGAAGGCCAGAATTCAGCCGGACAGAATGTCTCCGTCACCTGCGAAGTGCAGCAGCAGCTGGGCGACAACCAGGTACGAGCCGTTTCCATGAGTGCCACTGACGGCTTAGTACGAGGGATGCAAGTTGTAGACACGGGTGCTCCCATTAATGTACCAGTAGGCATGGCTACTCTGGGCCGGATTTTCAATGTACTGGGTGAACCTGTAGATAACAAAGGCCCCGTCAATGCCGAGGAAACCTTCTCCATTCACCGACCTGCTCCCAAACTGACTGAGCTGGAAACCACGCCTTCTGTCTTTGAAACCGGGATTAAAGTGATAGACCTGCTGACTCCCTATCGGCGTGGTGGCAAAATTGGTCTATTTGGCGGTGCGGGTGTCGGCAAGACCGTAATCATGATGGAGCTGATCAACAACATTGCCACCAATCATGGAGGCGTGTCTGTGTTCGGCGGTGTGGGTGAGCGCACTCGCGAGGGAAATGACCTCTATAACGAAATGATCGAGTCAGGGGTCATTAATAAAGACAATCCCAGCGAATCGAAGATTGCGCTGGTCTATGGTCAGATGAACGAGCCACCCGGAGCTAGAATGCGTGTGGGTCTTTCTGCTCTGACAATGGCTGAGTACTTCCGGGATGTGAACAAGCAGGACGTGCTGTTGTTCATTGACAACATCTTCCGGTTTGTGCAAGCGGGTTCGGAAGTATCGGCGCTACTGGGTCGGATGCCTTCGGCGGTAGGATATCAGCCGACGTTGGGAACTGACATGGGAGATTTGCAAGAGCGCATTACCTCGACGACCGAAGGCTCGATTACCTCGGTTCAAGCGGTTTATGTGCCAGCTGATGACTTGACTGACCCAGCACCGGCTACGACCTTTGCTCACTTGGATGGAACAACTGTGTTGTCTCGTGGTTTGGCAGCTAAGGGGATTTACCCAGCTGTAGACCCACTGGGTTCGACTTCAACAATGCTGCAACCAGCCATCGTGGGTGATGAACACTACAACACCGCTCGTGAAGTCCAGGCAACTCTGCAACGCTATAAGGAACTGCAAGACATCATTGCGATTCTGGGCTTGGATGAACTGTCTGAAGATGACCGACTGACAGTGGCGCGTGCCCGTAAAATTGAGCGGTTCTTGTCGCAGCCGTTCTTTGTGGCGGAAGTCTTCACCGGCTCTCCTGGCAAGTACGTGAACCTGCAAGACACGATCAGCGGCTTCAAGAAAATTCTCTCTGGGGAGCTGGATGACCTGCCGGAGCAGGCTTTCTACCTAGTCGGCAATATTGATGAAGCGATCGCCAAAGGTCAGAAGCTGAAAGGCTAGTACCGCTACCTTGGAAGTCAAAAGTCTTCGACTGCGCTTCCGGTGCCGGAATTCATTTCCGGCACCCAGCGTCGGTCAAAAGTTAAAAAGCTTTATTTCTAGACTTTTGAGCAAGTTTTAAGATGGTAGGCTCCTGACGAACCGTGATGTTACTAGTTCGTTATTAGTAGTTAGTTGTCTCTTGTCTGTTACAACTAACTGCTAAAAAGTGATAAATGAGTGGTCAGTTGTTCGTTGCAACTGACCACTGACCAATGACTACTGACAAATGACAAATTATGACCTTAACTGTTCGTGTCGTTGCTCCCGACAAAACTGTCTG
>DATNPI010000433.1:0-3999 GCA_036703325.1 Coleofasciculaceae cyanobacterium | reverse complement strand
AAGCTAGTGATTGCCTCTTCATATCGTTTCAGGGACAGCAGCGCAACGCCCTGGTTGTACCAAGCCTCTTGGAGGTCGGGCTTGATGTCCAGGGCATTCTTCCAGTTAGCGATCGCCTCTTCAAGGCGTCCTAATTTTGTCAGTGTAATGCCTCGGTTGTACCAGACTTCGTAGACGTTCGCTTGAATTTCCAAAACGTTGTCGAAGCTAGCGATTGCTTCTTCATATCGTCGTAACTTAAATAGCGCATTGCCTTGGTTGGACAAGGCGTCGTCTTTGTCGAGTGGGATTTCCAGGAGTTTGTTTAAGAAGCTAGCAATCGTTGCTTTAGGAGGTTCTAAAACGGGGGCACTCATTGGGGTATTTCTTCCATTCAAGTTTTTCCAAATTAGTCATAGGAGTGGGGATGCGATCGCTTTTTTATAACCTCCGAGAATTGCCTGCTCTCTAGCCTATGCTTCAACTTCCTGCATCTCTTGAGATACTTGAATTTTCGGTAACGGCTCTAACGGAGTAGATACAGGAGAGTACTGGTTTGTTCATTGTTATCATTTCATTGCTCATGACTATCGCTCCTCACCTCCTTCAATCTTCAACCTTCTAACCTTCACCTACCCTTACTATCCCCAATCAAAACCTGAAACCGCTTATTCTTCCGCAGACAATCCAAATCTGTATCGGTTCTTGCTGCTGGAAGATATTTAGCTGGATTCAGTTTAATCGCCTGTTCTATGTAATTAACAGCTAAGGTCACTTTCCCCTGCCTTGCATAACAGTAACCTTTGTTATAGATAGCGTTGACATGGCTAGGCTTAATCTCTAAAACCTTCTCGAAATTCGCCATTGCCTCTTTATATCGCCCTAACAAGACCAAGGCATAACCCCGATTGTCCCAAGCTTCATAGTTCTCTGGCATATATTTCACCGCTTGGTCATAGCTGGCTACAGCGTCTTTCCATCGCCCCATACGCCGCAACACTAACCCCCGATTATTCCAAGCGTGAGACTCATTCGGCTGGAACTCTATAACTTTCTCATAGCAGGCAAGTGCTTCTTTTTGATTGCCCTGCTTTGATATTACGTTACCCCGATTCATCCAAGATGCAGTATGCTTTGGGTTAATTTCTATTGCTTTGTCGAAAGAAGCGATCGCATCTTCCATTTTCTCAGATGCCATCAAAGCACAGCCCCGGTTGTACCAAACTTCTGGGTCATCCGGCTGAAGTTCTATCGCTTTATCATAGTCAGCGATCGCTTTCTTAAGGTGACCTAAGTTAACCTGGGCATTGCCTCGGTTACTCCAAGTTTTGTAGTAATCTGGGTTAATTTTTAGGGCTTTGTTATAGCTAGCGATCGCCTCTTGATTGCGACCTAAACACACTAAGGCATTACCTCTGCTTCCCCAAGCTTCGTAGTGGTCGGGTTGAATTGCCAAAACTTTGTCATAACTTGCGATCGCCTCTTCATTTTTCCCCCAGTCAAACAAGGCAGTCCCTCGGTTTAACCAAATCCGTATATCGCTAGGATTGAGTTCAACCGCTCGGTCAAAGCTCTCAATTGACTCAGCGTAGCGCTTCAAATGCCCTAGCGTTAATGCTCGACAAGCCCAGGCATCGGCATTGTCAGGGATAAGCTTAACCGCATCGTCGAAAAGAGCGATCGCGGCTTCAAAGTCTTGTGACTCTAGACAGCGCACACCCTGTTGGAAAATGAACTTAGCAGCTATTGGGTCAGTCATAGGGTAAACAAGGGCAAACGCTCAATTATCCAAATTTTAGCCGTGCCCAATAACCGTAGAGGCGTCTGTTGTAGAGCTTTCTTAGCGCCTCTTTTTAAGGGAGGTTGGGGGGATCGACGCGTAAGTCCTAATACAAACTCGCCACATATTCCCCATAACCGTTATAGGGAAGCGTTGGGCGTTTTTCCCACTTGAATCCTGGCCCACTGCCAACAAACTTTTCCGTCGCTTGTGACCATCGAGGGTGAGGCTTAGTGGGATTCACATTTGCCTCAAAATCATACTCGTGTGAATCTATCGTGTTCCAAAACGTCGCTGGCTGAGTGTCAAGAAACTCAATCTTGACAATCGACTTCGCTCCCTTAAAACCATACTTCCACGGCAACACCGCTCGAATTGGCGCACCGTGCTGCTTCGGCAGGATGTGACCATAGTTACCAATGGCAAAGAATGCCAGTTCATTTGCCATTTCCTCAAGGCGCAGACCTTCCGTGTAAGGCCACGGTAGCATTTTGCCCAATGACCAAAACGGGCCAATCGTGATTTTAGGATCGTAGTAGGACGTAAAGCGCACGAATTTCGCTTTATCAGTTGGCTCGACCGCTGCAATCAGTGACTTCATCGGGAATCCCATCCAGGGAATCACCATTGACCAAGCTTCGACACAACGGAACCGATAGATGCGTTCCTCTAGGGGAAAGGTTTTCTTCAAGTCGTCTAAGTCGTAAGTGCGCGGGTTTTTCACTAAACCCGTTACCTCAAGTTTCCAGTCTTCGGTTGGCAATGCTTGAGCGGCTTGCCAGATAGATTTGGTACTGCCAAATTCGTAGTAGTTGTTATACTGCCCAGCTAGGGTTAGCTCTGTGGTTGGTCGATCAACAGCGGCGAAAGCGGGGTTGCGTTTGACCGGGTCTAAACTGGCTGTATTCAGAGTAACTGCTAATTTGCTGTTGACTTCCTCACCCTTCTCACAGCCAAGAATCGGTAGAACGGTTGCTCCTACACCAGCACCAATCAGGGTTTTGAGAAAGCGACGCCGATTGAGAAACGCTGTTTCTGGTGTTACTTCTCGCTCTGGAATTTCCCAGGATTTGGGCACACGAATGATCGTCATTGCATACAAAAGAAGCTTACTACTGATGCTGGTTGGTCTATGTGGGTGTGGAAGCGATTTGTGCTGATACGCTCTAGAGCTAGACTACGTCTGGCTGCGCGATCGCTTTGTTGCAACGAAAGCGGGAAGAGCGCGATCGCAAAAACCGCATCCTTGGGAATCGCTTTACTACTACGATCCTAACGCTTTGTAGTCACGCAGATAGTAGCGATCGCAGTTATTGCCACTTTGCTTTTATCTCTGTTTTTGCACGAAGATCTGGTCTTCTCTCCCGTTAACCAAGAGTAGGTATAACGGGAAACCGCTTGGCGCATTGAGTTGGCAATGCTCCTAGATTTTTAACCAAAAATCAGCCCCAGCCATCTTTGCGTAATCTTTGCCTGCGCCTGGGAACCTTAAAGCTTCGGTATAGATAGCTACCTAATAGCAGCGCTACGCCAAGGCATCGTGTTAGGTTGTGTCCAGCAATATCCGGTTAATAGGTTGTTTGGGACCCCTTGGACGTTTGTTATACACTCACCAAGGGGCTTTTTCTTGCTCAGGAAAGAACTGCCTCTCTCCGCTTTGTTCACAAAGGCAGTACTCGCCCATTTCTCTGGCCGCTAGAATTCAACTGAACACAGCTAGAGCGAAACACTAAAGAGATTGCTTTTCACATGCACAGTTCAACAGACAACAGCTACCCTTTCAGCTATCAAGGGGTTTATCCCTGTCCAGTCTGTCGCTTCACCCAGCTCAAAGCTATGGCGTTGATGGATGCGATGGCTTGTGACTGTTGCCACCACATTTTTACCGCTGACCTGGAAAGACAGCAGCTCAAAATGGCTGACCGACAGCCCCCCCTGAGTTGGTACTGGAATGGGAAGAATTGGAAAGGAGCGCACCTAGAGGGGGTTGAATGGGGATGGGCTTCCTGGATCTTCGCAGTGGGGCTTGTCGTCCTGCCAACTACCATAATTGGGCTAGCCGCCTACAGTTTTCCCCCAAGTCCGGATAGCACCTTATCTTGGCTACCCTTCGCTTGGACTGGGTTAACCTTTTCGTTGCATCTAGCAATTATCGGTTGGCTGGTGATGGAGTTTTACCAATTCCCGATTCGAGCATTCTTGAGAGTCAGACGACAGCAAATCTTTGGTCGCTGACACTA
>DATNPI010000058.1:0-9597 GCA_036703325.1 Coleofasciculaceae cyanobacterium | reverse complement strand
ACCAAGCTTAGATTAAATACAGAGGCATAAATGCGATTACAAACTCTTAACTTTCCTTCTTGCTTGACGACTAACCCTGACAATCGCAATTCCAACTGTTCCGAATTGTCCGAGGCTTCTACTTCGCCTTGTTGCAAAATTTGCTGATAGAGATCTAGTAACCCACGGCTGCGGTGCCCAATCCTGAGCAAGCGATCGCGTATTGTTTTGAGATGAGGTGGTTCATCCGTTGCTTCCCAGTTATCAATAATCCGCGATCGCACCAAATTTTCTACCCACAGCGCCTCACCACCCACAGGAATGGAAGATTCGGAGGTGACGATGAAGTGACAAAGTTTTTGAGTAAGAAAAGGTTGTCCCCCCGTCCAATCCAGTACAGCTTTTAGCAGCGCTTGCGGATTGCTAGCTTTGAGTGCTAATCCCTTAACTAACGGCTGCGCTTCCTCGAATTGGAAGCCATGCAATTCAATAGCGCGACCAAGATTAAACGGCGCACGCATCTTGTTTTGAATCAAATCTGAGGGGGTTGCCACTCCTAACAGGGCGAAAGTTAGCTGATCATATTCAATGCAGGCGCGGATAAAGGCAAAAAAGTCGTCAGTCTTGAAATTTAAGCTGAGCGTATTATCAATTTCGTCTATAAAAATGACAATTTTCTGGCTGACTAACTCTAGCAACACCTGTTCGATAAACTCACTCAAGCGTTGCACGGGAGGGAGAAATTCGCGATCGCGCAACCAAGTTCGTAAATTAATTTTGTCTGAGAGATTGAAACTTCTCACGAGACTTCTGATTACCCCGGCGTACCACTGATCCGGGCTAATATCCTGGCTGCCAATCTTCGTTAGGTCAATCGCTGCACAGGCAATCCCTTCTGTTTGTAGCCTATGCATCGTTTGTACGCGCAAGCTAGTCTTCCCCATCTGTCGGGAGTTGAGCACATAGCAAAACTCACCAGCTTTCAACGCTTCATACAGGTCAAAGTCCGCCTGTCGCACCACATAGCTGGGAGCGTCAAGTGGCAAATGGCCGCCAACTTTATAGCTATAGTCGAGGTTTAGCTGTGTAATCATAATGCACTCTCTGTAGAAAACTTGGAAAATAGTCCTGAGTCCTGATTAATTTGTAACTTATTACTACTAACTCAACTTTTAAAAGCCAACTATATGCAAAATAACTGTAAAATGTGTGCCCCTGGTTCCAGACTACGGGATATACAGTGTTGAAGTTCAGTAGAGACAGCTGGTGTAGTGCCCGCTTCACACCCCACGGGATAAACAGTAATGGACTCGCAACATTGGTAAGCCAAACGCCTCGTAACTCAGTTGATGCCGGGGTAGTTGGGGAACTCGCGACAACCTGGGGTGGACGCGTTGAGAGTGCGATGACTAGTCCCAGGCATAGCCAGTATATGAAGCAGGTTTGAAGTTTTCTATTTATGTTCCATGCGATCGCCTTCAACACCCCCTAAAGGACGAGCCTCGATTTCTTCCACAGCCGCTACGCTAATCGGGTAGTTTTGCTTCATGCAGAAATACTGACGATACAGCTCAAAGCGGGGCGTGACATAATTGCCCTGCAAATGCACCAAACCCATACTGTGTAATTTGAATGCCTGCATTGACTCTAATTCCACCGGTTCGCTTGTTGTCACTACTTTAGTGAATGCTGCCAATAACTCTGGGTGCTGTTGAAGATGCCACAAATGTCGGCGCAGATGGTCACTATAAAGTCCGGCTTCTGTAGGAGCAATTTGCAACAGTTGATCGAGCGTAAGTTGCCCAGTTGCGATGTGATAGAGAGCCAATCTCACCAGGTAGGGATGCCCGCCCACAATCGACATTAGTTGCTCAACTTGAGTCGTATTCCAATTTAGGCCATGCCGCTGGGTCAAATCTTGCACCTGCTGGGAGCTAAATTCTGGCAACTCAATTGGCAATCCCACATTAAATGGCGACTGATTTACATTGAGTGGGACATAAACTTCCGTTGAGTGCACCACCACTAGCCGAAGTTTTTCCCACAAGTCGCTGCTCCTGTCACCATAGCCAGCTTCCTCGTACCAAGCTCGTAAAAGACCAAAAAAATCATCAGCGATTTTAGGGTATTGGAAAACCCGATCAACTTCATCCAAGCCCAATACCAGTGGCTCATCTGTTGCTGGCAAAAGACAATCTTCAAAGTAAGCCGTGCAATTATCTTTACTGCCAAACGTATCAGTCCAATACTCCTCAACTTGATAGGATAACCGCAGCTTCCGAGTAATTTTGGTACAAAACCACTGTAAAAGTGCATTCAGATTAGTAAAAACGGCTGTATCTGCGTGTTGAAAGCTTAAGGGAACTGTGCGATATCCCTGCTCTTTTGCTTGATAGAGAATCCGCGCCATCAATGAAGTTTTGCCCATCTGTCTGGGTGCTTTAATCCGGATTAAAGCCCCTGGCTGCAAAATCTCTCTGTAACAGAGTGCTTCGTAGGGGACTCGCTCCACATAAAAAGCTGAGGCTAGACGCACTCGACCACTTGGCAGCTCAGGTTCTGCCACTGGTGAGGGTGGGGGAGTAGGGGAGGAGCTTTCGCTGTTTTCTTGTTCATACGGATTTATGGGAGTACTCTTGTTTTCTTCTCCACTCTTGTTTTCTTCCCCACACGTCACATCCCACACTCCACACCCTGCTAACAGACTCAGGATTTCTTGTATTAGAGCTGGAGTGTCAGCCTCTGATTTCCACTCACGCTGTCCAATTCCATCAAGGTAGCTGCGTAGATCGTGATTCAAGGGCGTAGTCAGGGGACAATTAACGCGGATAGGCAGCACGACTGGCTTGCGGTCGTTGCGGGAATCGCGCAACTCCTTTGCCCGCCGCAACTCCTCAATCACCATTTCGCTGACGGCAGCTTGTGGAGATAGTAGCAGCAAGAAGTAGTCACATTGATTTAACTCGGCATCAATTTGAGAAAGCCAGTCTTCTTCTAGAGTCTGACAACCAGGGGAGGTTGTCCCAACAGTTGCCATGAACGCTTGGTGTCCAGAAGCCGTTAAGGCTTTACAGAACTGCGCCGCGAGACTGATGTCTGGTTCTTGCGCCCGGTGGGAGATAAACAGTCTCTGTGTAGATTCTTGTAGGCGATGGCTATCACCTAGCTCAGACCCAGAGACTTTCCCAACCTGCAATGACCGTTGTTTTAGCGATCGCTCTAGCGCCCCTCGAAAATTTTTTTTGCTAACTTTTTCCTCTAATACATTTGAAAGTTTCTGCCACAACTTGTAGCCAACGTCTTTTTCTACGTACTGAGGATTGAGCGGATAAATATCCTCATAAGTTCTCCCTTGATAGGAACCAATAAAAACTTCCCTTTCAAGGTCGTTAAGGTGCTTGCCTGTTTTTTCATGAATTAGTTTGTCTGCCCAGTGTAAGGCTTTCTCAATATCCATATTTTCTGAAAGCTATAATTGGTGGTTTAAGAGATAAAATATTTTTTTGCAATTAGGAAGATATTTAGTTATAAAATCCGTCTCTTAAGGGTACAGGATTCTTCACAGGACATGTTGTTGTCTAGATCGCAAAAAAAGGTGACAGTGATCACAAGGATTATATATTTGTCTTTGTTAGTGTATAACTTGAATCCGCGAGATTGAATGCAAAGCTTTCAGGCTTTCTAGTTGAATAGATTAGCTATTCGACTAGGCAACGCCTTTCCCCTATTTGACTCTGCACCCTTGGAATTTAGGTTTGAGCGCCGTGATTTTGTGAAAGTTGGCGCTTTAAGTAGCAATTTTAATTCATTCTTTTGCCAATACTAGTGGATACTCTGCTTTCTATGAAGAAGCATTTTGTAAAGAATTTATACTGTGTTTATAAGATTTGCAAGCTCTAGAGTTCAAATTTATCTGATTTTACGTTTAAAGAGCGTGTAAACAGAAGTTTTATGAGGTTTACTGAGGTTTCATGAATTTTGGAAACTCAGATAATGGCTTTGAGTTTTTGTGCCTAATTAAAAAAATAGCTAAAAAATTCCTGAGATTTTCTGGTTACTATCTCCTGAAATTTGGGTAAAACTAATGAAAGATGTTTGGAGGAGATTTAGTTTGAAGCTAACAATTGAGAAAAATGCCACTCCAGTCAATCAAGAGATAGTTTAATTTGAGATTTGCTAATCACAAACATGAAAATCGCAATCAGTCTTAGGGATGATTTTGTTTCTTTCCTACTGACTCCTGACTCTTGAATTCTGCTCTCTCACCCCAGCTGAATATTGCTGTGTTAAATGCGCGATAGCTTATAACGTCGTTAATTTGATTCACCTACTTAGCTTAGATTTTTCAGAGGATAGCAAGATGTTTAATCCTACAAAGGTGATGATTAATAGCTGTGTTGAGCGCCTACAAGCTGGCTACCACCAGACTTACGGCAGCCTTAAACCAGATTATGCAGATATCCTTGGTTGGGCTGCAAACATGGCTCTGGAAAATATTGCGAATAGTGATGCTCTATACCACGACGTTGAACACACTATCTGCGTTACTTTAACCGGACAGGAAATCCTACGGGGCAAGCACATCCGTGAAGGTGGTGTCTCCTGTGAAGACTGGCTGCATTTCATCATCTCCTTGTTGTGCCATGACATTGGCTACGTCAAGGGAGTCTGTCGGCAAGATTCAGCTGAGGAAAGATTGTATGCTACTGGTCTAGAGGACGTGATGATCTCGCTGCCTGAGGGTACAACTGATGCCAGCCTGACTCTTTTTCATGTAGACCGGGGAAAACTCTTCATCAAGGAGCGCTTTGGCACTCACAACCTGATTGAAGCTAAAGCGATCGCACGCAATATTGAGCTGACCCGTTTCCCGGTGCCAGCAGGTAAGGACTATTTAGATACTGTCAACTATCCGGGTTTAGCGAGAGCCGCTGATTTGATTGGTCAGCTTGCCGACCCACGCTACTTGCAAAAAACTACTGCCTTATTCTACGAGTTTGAAGAAACTGGCGTGAATAAAACCTTCGGTTATCGTACTCCTGGTGATTTGCGAAAGAGCTACCCAGCCTTTTACCGGAACGTTGTCTGTGGGTACATCCAACCCGCATTGCGCTACTTAGAAGTGACGCTTGCTGGCAAGCAGATTATTGCCAATCTCTATGCCAATGTGTTTCGGGCCGAACATGAGACTCAAGCTGAAGGCTGAAGTTTAACTCCTCCCACGGAAGACAGCAGGTGGGATTTCGAGTTGTTTGTTGTTTGTTGGAAAGTGAGTTTACTCAGATCTTGCACCAAGCCCTGGCGATTAGAAATCGCGGCTATACAAACCAAGTCCGCCTGCGCGGACTAATGGAAAAGCTAGGGTTTTGAAGCCTGCGGAGGCAGGCTTTGTTTGTCTAGCCCCAGACTTTTAGTCTGTGGGTGATAAGGTGCAAGATCTGAGTTTACAAACAACCAAAAATAACTAAGCAGCGGACGGCCATCCCTCCCATCCAAGCGAAGGATGCGCTTCCCGCCGCTTTCTGTTGACGACCCTTAAAGGGCTTGTGCTCTGAGCCATGCAATCGGCAAAGTCAGCAGCTTCCGAGGTTTGGGGACGTAGGCTCGTCGGCTAAACACATCGTACTGGTTGCGTTCAATGACATCGAGAATTCCCTGGTAGAGCATCAAGGCTGCCCAGACGGGCCAACGGGCATCGGGGCTGAGTGCCCGGATGCCCCGTTCTGCCTGAGTGTAGTACTTACGTGCCCGTTGAATTTGGAAGCGCATTAGTTCGCGCCAACGGTCATCAACAACACCATTGAGCAAGTCTTCCTCTGTGTAGTCAAACAGTGCCAGTTCTTCTAAGGGAAGGTAGATACGACCTCGGTTGGCGTCTTCCCCAACATCGCGGAGGATATTGGTTAACTGGTTGGCAATTCCCAGGGCGATCGCTTCTTCTACGGGATTATTGGAACCTAGCTGGCTAGTCCAGGGAGTTGAGCTACAAGAGTCATCAAAACCTAGGACTGGGCTAGTCATCAAACCCACAGTCCCAGCTACCCGGTAGCAGTATAGCTTTAGATCATCAAACGTCTCATAGCGGCTACGGTATAAATCCATACGCTGACCAGCAATCATATCCCGAAACGGCTGAATATCCATCGGGAAGCGTTGCAGCGTATCGACCAAAGCCACATCGGGGTCATCTATAGGCTGGCCCGCAAAGACGGATTCCAGTTGTTGTTCCCACCGATCCAGTGTCTCAGGTGTCGTTAACGGAGACTGGGGACCATCCACCAGTTCGTCAGTTCGCCGACACCAAACATATATTGCCCAGATAGCGCGACGTTTTTCCTCTGGCATCAGCAGTGTGCCCAGATAAAACGTCTTGGAGTACTTTTCCGTGATCTGACGGCAGAATTCGTAAGCGTCCGACCGGGAGGCCAGCGTTCTCATGCGGGGAGAGTTAGGCAGTTGGAGCATTCGTAGCAGGCTATGAGAGTTGCAGCTATCAGCTTTGGGCTCGTAATACTGGTTGTTGGGTGTCAGGAGTTAACAGGAGACTGTCAAGCTCTGATTCCCCATTTTCTTCCGGTAGCTGAGCGCTAAGTGCTGAGTACTTAGTTTGATTTATTGCCTGCGCTGTCAGCTTACCAGAAAGTACGGCACCCTCCATACTCGCTAGGTAACGTTGCATTGTGTAATCGCCTGTCAAGTAAAAATTGGCGATCGGCGTTTGTTGAGATGGGCGGTGCTGTTGGCGTCCCGGCGTTGCCTTGTAGACAGAACGCGGAGTTTTGACGACGTGAGATTTCAGCAGTTTAGCTGGGTTATCGCCGCCAAAGTGGTTGGGAAAGAGTTTTGAGAGTTCTGCAATTGTGGCGTCTATAATTTCGGAGTCGGATTTGTTAATCCAATCTTTTGCGGGTGCCAAGACCAATTCCAGCATTGAGCGATCAGGGTTAGCATATTCCCGGCAGGTGTTGCTCATGTCGGCATAGACGCTCAACAAAGGCGATCGCGAGAATAGCAAATGGTCAATATCCGTCAGCTTGCGGTCAAACCACAGATGTAGGTTGATAACGGGCACACCCTCTAAACCATCCAGCTGTTTGAAGAAATCCATACCACGCCACGGTTCTGGCAGTATCACCTTCAACGGATCAACTGGCATTGCCGAGACATAGGCATCCGCCGTGATGACTTCATCCGCCGAGCCATTTAAGCCGCGAATCAGGAATCCCCGTACTGTGCCATCAGAATTGAGCAAAAATTCTTTAATTGGTGTATTCAATCGCACCTCACCACCCCGTTCTGTAATGTAGTCTACCAGGGGTTGGCAGAGTCGCTCTGTGGGAGAACCATCCAAGAAGGCCATCTTGGAACCGTTCTTTTCCTGGAGAAAGCGATTCAGGGCGGTAAGTATCACCGTCGCCGAAATCTCATCCGGGTCGATAAAGTTCAGCGCCTTGGACATGGCAATGAAGACTTCCTTCTCGACTCGTGGCGGCACATTTTGTCGCTTCAGCCACTCGGAGAAGGAGTATTTGTCCATCTCCTCAACGTACTTCTGCCCGTGAATAATTGCCGGAATCAGACCCAGACCGAAGCGAATCTTCTCCGGCCAAGTGAGCATATCGTTGTTGCGAAGAATCGCCACGATGCCATTGATGGGTGCAGGTAAATTCGGAAAGTCAAACCTGGAGTAGGTTCCAGGGGCTTCCGGCTGGTTGAAGATCATTGTGTGTTCTTTCCACTGCAATCGGTCTTCAATGTCCAGCTCTTTAAACAGCTGCAACATATTGGGATAGGCCCCAAAGAAAATGTGTAAGCCAGTTTCGTACCAGTCCCCGTCTTCGTCTTTCCACGCGGCAACTTTTCCGCCCAAAACGTCCCGGCGCTCCAGAACGATTGGGGTGTGACCCACGTCAGTGAGGTATTTAGCGCAGGAAAGACCTGCTAGACCCGCTCCAGCGATCGCAACTCGCATGTGATGGTAATACTCTTAGTTAGGTGCTTATAGGTTTACTAACGACCTCATTATAGTTTGCATTCCGTTACATTTCGCAGTTAAACCGAATGAGTCTTCTCATTTTTGCTTCTTTTAGTATTCGCTCGTTGTGTAGCCGAGTTTAGAAGTACCAGTGCCAACTGATAACAAAAGCCATGAGTCAAGATAACAGCGATCAATCATCTCCCCTAAGCGATGAAGATTTCGCCTTAGCCAGGGAGCTAAGAGCCGTCAGAGAACAACGACAATGTCTCTACGACAACCTTGACAGCTCCCTCAAAGCACTGTTTAGCCATTGTGAGTGGAGAATCACCTGCCACAAGAACGGCTTCGCGGAACTGGTAGTTGTTTCCCCCAGCCTTGCCGTTTACAAGCGACTACATAAGCGAGTCGAGGCAATTCACAAGCGGTTTGTCGATACCGTTGAGGTCAAGCACACCCGCTTCCAGCTCTCCTGTCCCAAATCCCTCAAAGCCTTTTATGAGCATGAAATCAGGTTTGGTGAGTAAGCTTATGATTTTTTGCTGAGTGAGAATAAAAAGACTATAAGGCAAAATCGGCATAATTTATTAATCGCTTTGTAGCTTAAAGCCCCACTGTCATTCACGAAAAACGCCCTAACCAACAAGGTTAAGGCGATAGTTGACCTGTCTTTTTTTCGAGCAAGTTTGAGGTCAATTTAAGGGTTTCAATGTTTGTGAGGGCACGATAATATCGTGCCCTACGCTGTGGTGTAGGCAATTGAGAACCGCTATAAAGTTATACGACGCGAAAAATAAACGGATAGCGGTAAGACTGATTAGGATTGCTCAGAGACTGGATGATTGCCAGAATGGGCGGTACCCAATGGAAAAGATAAAATATAGGCCCTAGTATGATCCCTAGGAATCCCAATGTCACAACAGTTAGGGCTACAACAATTGCCTCATAGATCCACACATTTAAATGGAAATTAATAGCTTCTTTCGCGCTTTCCTTAACAATTGGATCTTCGGATACAAACAATATTGCAATTGGTATCGCAACTGATACAACTAGAGAACTAAAAAAGATCGATCCATGAGATAACGCTGATAAAAGCTTCCGTTTGTCCGGGTCAAATTCCATAAAACTATCTCCCTAATATCATTAACACTTACTTGCCTCTTATCTCGACTTTATCACGCACCTTCGTAAAGACAGGTGGTAAATGCCGTCCAAAACCAGGGAGGCTTACGCGAAAGACTTGCAAGCCAATTGATTTCTATGCCGCGCTCAAGTCTCCACTTCTATAATGTTTCTTGAGAGTACTCTATTTAAGCTTTTTGGATGTCCACTGAAATTCAGGCTGAACTGCAAGCTGCTGTTGAACATCGGCGCAACTTTGCAATTATTTCCCACCCCGACGCTGGTAAGACAACGCTGACAGAGAAGCTTTTGCTATATGGAGGTGCAATTCACGAAGCTGGTGCAGTGAAGGCACGGAGGGCACAGCGTAAGGCAACCTCTGACTGGATGGAAATGGAGCAACAACGGGGAATTTCGATTACCTCGACGGTGTTGCAGTTTGAATATGAGGATTGTCAGATAAATTTGCTGGACACTCCTGGTCACCAAGACTTTAGTGAAGATACCTATCGGACTCT
>DATNPI010000374.1:0-6487 GCA_036703325.1 Coleofasciculaceae cyanobacterium | reverse complement strand
ATCGCTTGCGGATGACGTAGAGCTTCCGATCAAAAGCCAGGTCGTCAGCGAGATCTGGGGAGCGCGTGATGAAAACCTGTTGCATAAACGGTTCACTCGATTTCGCCGTGTTGCCCAGCGACGAGTTGTCCGTCGGTACGTTGCGCCAGCCGAGAACCTGCTGGCCTTCCTCCGCCACAATGTTTTCAAAAATCTGTCGGCTCTTCTCGCGCGTAGCGGGATCGGGTGAGGAGTAGATCATGCCGACGCCATACTGACCCGCTTCTGGCAGCGTAATGTTTTGGGTCGCAGCTACCTTTTTCAGAAACTTGTGCGGCACCTGCATCAAAATGCCCGCTCCGTCACCGGTGTTCGTTTCAGCACCGCACGCACCCCGGTGGTCAAGGTTCAAGAGGATCGTCAGTGCCTGCTCCACGATCTCATGCGACTTCTTCCCCTTCATGTGCACGATGAACCCGACACCGCAGGCGTCGTGCTCGAACTGCGGATCGTATAGGCCTTGTTTTGGTGGCAGTTCGTTGCTGTTCATTTTGATGACCTTGATGACCTAAAAGTTGCAAAGAGGGTATTATCTAGAAGGTGAGAAGGTGTTAATTCTACTACCTAGTCTGAATTTTCTAACAAGCGAGGCTTGTAGATGTCAGCTCTTAAGGAAATTGTCAGATCTGACTACACATAATGTTCTCAATTGTCGTTTACCCCCTAGCCCCCTAGGGATATTACCACCATTAGCTAAGATTCATTGACAAAATTTGTAGTGCTGATACCAGACCCCCAGCTCAGGTGTAGTATGCAAATTACCAGCGCTCTACTACTACCAAAATTTCAGAGAACGGTTGAGGTTTTTATGGGTCGTGCTGCAAAACTCAAGCAACAACGCCACCTTCAGTCCCAAGACGTTGCGAATCACACTCCTGCCAAGGCCAAGTACCTCATCTTTGAACCCAAGAGCAATAATTACTTAGCATCCTTGGAATTATTGGGAGGGATGGAACGGTTAGATTGGTGTCCTCATTTAGGGGGAGCATTGAAGTTTACCTCATCTGGTCAAGCACAAGCCAAAGCTAAACGGATTGTCAAGAACAGAGGCTACAGCCTACAAATCATTGAACTGACTACAGACGAAAACCAATTCAAAACAGAACCAATCGCTGAAGTGCGTCCCTAAGCTTGTTGGACTTGCCCTTGCCTCTGTGTGGCGGGCGTTGATACCCAATCCGTTTCAATAACCCCCTTATTCCCTAACATGGGGGAAAAGGGGGAGAGAGGGAGAGAGGCAGAGGGGAGAGATTGTCCACTGAAGCAAAACAGGGGTGTACAAGGCGGATTCGGTATGACTGGTTCTACTCAAACAAATCGAGCGGTAAATGACCGTACATATCATTGATTTGCCCTTCGTATGAAGCTTGGCAGGATACCAATACGCCTCGATGTGTTCCTGTGTAGGAATCGAGATAGCACAATCCCGTTTTAGGATTAAATTTTATATAAACTGGGCTATCTATTGGGGCAATGTCGAGAGTTGGTTCATAGCCTAAAGCTTGTGAGTAGGTTTTAAGGGCTAATAAACCCTGAGCCGTTGTATCGGCGCAAATCCCTAAAATTTGGTAATCAGAAAGTTTAGTAAGCAAAAGTAGCGCCTGACGGATTAGAGCTTTTTCCGATTCCGAGTTCACGACCTTTCCCTCGATGCAGTTGAAGGATTGAAGGAGTTTTTGTGCCTGTTGAACGGTGAGATTAGTCGAGTTTTGAGTAGACATCAATTTTGATATGAAAGGAAATTTCCAAGAGGCGATGCACAATCCGCTAAACGGAACGCTTTATGCCTAATTTTTCATTATGTTGCGTTTAGTGACACGGCGTCTTCCGAGAGAGATGCGATCGCATCTCTGTACGCTCTCTCCATACATCGCCTCCCTCCCTATATCCTTACACCCTTGCCGCATCGGGGTTAAAGCGCTTACCTTTAATACATAGGGATGGGGTTTCCGTCACGAAGAAATCTTTATGAAAAATAACGATCAAGAGCCGCTTAAAGCCTTGGAAAAACTAGAAACGAATCCCCTGTTTCCAAGTGGAGAGTGGGAAGGCTTTTATACGTATGCATTTGGGTCTGACGCCTACCGCAACATGATGTCTTTTGCCCTCACCTTTAAAAACGGAAAGGTCAGTGGCAGTGGCGTTGATAATGTTAGCCGCTTCATTTGGCGTGGAAGTTACGACACGGAAAAACTACGCTGCTGGATGCAAAAGCGATATCCCAGCCACATAGTTGTCTACGACGGCTATGTTGACCAAAATGGCATCTGGGGCACCTGGGAAATTCCACCTCACGATCGCGGTGGTTTTCACATATGGCCTAAAGGACTCTCAGAGAATCTAACTGTTGAGGACAAGGAGACAGTTCCAGAATTTATCAGCTTTCAGGAACTACTGACCCGGTGAAATCAATAAGTCGCAAATCCTTGCATCTAGCTGATACCGCTAGCGGTAAGGGCTAAGGATGAAACGCTGGGCAATCAAATTTGTCAATAGGACGGCAACTTCCTTAAGTTTCGCGTCCCCAGTTTCCTAGAATCTACGTTCGGCAAGTCCGTGTCTTCGCAGATAGGCCGCTTTGACCGAAACATCAATCGGTTGCCCTCATCAGGCGCTAAGACTTGGCACTTCTACCGCAAAAATGGCAAATGGTCTGTTGCTGTGCAATTCACCCGATCACCTGTAAAACCTGTATCGCGTAGCTCAAGCTATGGTTGCATTGGGATTGACATGAACCCCGGTTCTATGGGCTGGGCTTACTACGACAAAGACGGCAACCTGAAGGCTCATGGTCAAAAGCCGCGCCGAGGCTGAAAATCATAAACGATTTCTTGGGAAGTGGATGCCTGCTGCTGAGTTCGAGATTGTCTTCGATGCTGATGCGCTAAATTAGACGCTAAGACAGTGGTTACAGCTGCATGATTAATCCACCAAATAAGGCGGCATGAGACTTATGACTTCAGAGGCATTGGGTGAATTGGAAGATGAGGAGTTAGAACAAATGCCCAGCCTAGAACATGGTGCGATTGGAATCAGGCTGGGACGCTATCTCGATGCTCACGTTGAAGAACATCAGCTAGGTTTAGTCTGCAACTCACAAACGACTTACAAGTTCGTTGGTCAGAAGTCAAATCGCTTGCCTGACTTGTCATTTGTAAGTCGTGAGAGACTCCCTCAGCGCATTGACCAAAATGCTAACTTTGCACCTGATTTGGCGGTCGAAGTTCTATCCAAAGGAGACGATGTTGCTGAAATTGACAAAAAGGTGCTGCAATACCAAAAGTCTGGGGTTCGCCTGATTTGGGTGATTCATCCTGTGATTCAAGCGGTTGATGTTTATCGCTTAAAAGATGGTATGAAATTACAGCGTCTGCTTATTGATGATGAACTGGATGGAGAAGATGTCATTAAAGGTTTTAAGTTAAAAGTAAAACGCCTTTTTGACCTGCCGAACATTGGTCAACCCGATGATTTTAATTAATAAGAATTGCTTGTAGGTTGTACTTGGGAGAGGGTGAGCGATCGCTCATTCTAGTTGTTGCTGACGGGGTAACAATCAAGCTAAAGGGTTTATGAATTGAGATTTCTATCCCCTTGACCTCCAAAAAGCTTACAACTTATTGACAGGCTTGTTAATAATGAACTTTTGGTCTATACCGATTATTGATAATACAAAATTGTAGTTAGCAAAAATACCAACTACGAAAAATAGAAAATTCCCCGATCTAAGCGAGGGAATAGGGGCTTTTCGATACTGGAAAAAGAGGGTTAACAACGCGGGCTGGAAGTAGAAGTGCAGCAGCGTATTAGCAGCAGTCTACGGCTAGCAGTGAACAGTCGCCTTAGCCATCCCTACTAATGGGCACCCTTCATCTGGATTAGCAATGGATTGTAATTAGATTGGCTAGGTTAAGCGCAACGCTCCAAATCTCCATCCTTAAACTGTGGCGATCGCGGAATATCTGCATAAGTCCCTAGCTAGTAAGAGATAGATCTAATAAAACCCAAAAAGTCTCCTTTATTGATAAAGGGTGTGGAAATTTAAACCTATGTCTAGATCTCAAGAAAATCAGAACAAAGCCTCGGACAAAGCAAACCTTAAGTGGAGATACGCTTTTTTTATTACAGTGCTTTTGGTTTCAGGGCCATTCACGCATTACATTAAGCAGTACAAACGGGGATACCCACTCGATATCCACTACTTCTGGAGCGAACTCTCACCTCAAGGAATTTTCGGGTCGGGTCTTTACAATGGACCGGGTGGGTCAGACTGGAAAATCGGTAAGCCACTGACAAATCCTTGGAGCGCAACTAGCTTACGTTCTATGCCTGAATTAAGGATGTTTGCTCTTGAACTGGTCAATCGCGATCGCGTCCTCAATAATTTGTCCCCTTTAGTTGAAGACCCTTTGCTCTCCAAAGCCGCACAACTCCATGCGGAGGATATGCTTGAGCGCCAATATTTCAAGCATGTCTCTCCAGAAGGAAAAACTCCCCGCGATCGCTTCATTGCAGCCGGTGGCAGTTCCCGTGTTGGGGTTGGCGAAAACATTCTTCGGGGGAACGAGAAAGGTTTAGGCTTTACTTACGGAAAGGTTGAGGCATTTCAACGAGGTTGGATGTACAGTAATGGGCATCGAGCCAACCTCCTGACTCCTGAATACACTAGATTTGGCTATGGCTTTGTTGTGGGTGCTGGTGGTCAAACCTATGCGGTGCAAATGTTTGCCGTACCTGAGCCTAAGGATTAATCCTGTCAAAAAATCATTCAACCAGCGTAATGAATGTTGAGCGATCGCATCAATTATTGTATTGGCCATCCCTCATTGTGATTGGCAACAACTTATAGGGGCACCCTGAGCGAGTGCCCCTAAATGTACTCGGTATGAATGTTATTGGTGCGGCAAACTTTCTACACTCAGGGGAACCATGTCCCCAGTTATTGTCAGCCCCAATAACATCGGCTCATGGGGTCGAATAAACTTGCCTGTCAGTACGCAGCGCTCTTCTTGCTGCGCCGTTGCCGGAATGCTGGCTCGGATATCAGACAAGGAAAATTCGGGTCGATAATCACCAGATTTCTGCTGCACATAGTTCCAGAGGACATCTCGAATCAGAGCTTGATATCCCTGGTTACCGGAGAGATCTTTGAGCTTCTCCTTCAATTCGCGTTCTAGACGAATGCTGGTAACTTCCATGTCAGTGGTCGCCGTTCTAGTGAGTGTACGCATCATCATTTTTTTTCCTCAAAAATATGTGGACATGTTTGTAATACCAGTGTAGTATTTAAAAGTCAGCTTTAAAATTCATCTTCACTAAATACACCTTCTGTGAGCCTTCATATATCTCTCTCCACCCTATGTCCTGATGCTGCTAACCTCCGAGGTTGGCAATCAGCGGCAGCACGGGTGGAATTTTTGTTTGAGGGCAGATATAGCTCGATAGAAGATCCTACAGCAGCGATTGGAAGTCATTTTAATAAAAACGCCAGGAGTTTCCTGGGCGTCGATCCACAACTAGATACAAGCAGCGGGAGGTACAGGCGAAAAAGCGCCGTACCGACATAGGACGAGAAGACCCTAAAAGTTTTTCTAAGCCCCCGCTCCTGACCAAAAGAAGCGGGGGTTTCTTTATGAGGAGTCAAACCGTGACGAGCGCAACTGAAGTGTTAAGGCAATCCGTGGTGGTGTTCTCCAAGAACTATCTGCCAGTCAGTCGGGTCAACATCAAGCGAGCAATTGTTCTCCTCGTTACGGGGAAAGCCGAACCGCTAGACATCACAACTGACGAGGGTTACAGAGTGCATTCACCGAGTGTGGTGCTACTAGTGCCGGAACAGATTCGCTTGACGAATAGTGAGACTGAGCGAGTTTGGAGAGTTCCTCCGGTCAATCGACGTGAAGTGTTAAGACGAGACAAGCATACCTGCCAATATTGCGGCAGCACCAAAAAGTTAACACTCGATCACGTTATTCCCCGGTCAAAAGGCGGAAAACACAGTTGGGACAACGTAGTTATAGCCTGCGAACGGTGCAACAGCCGCAAAGGCGATCGCACTCCCTACCAAGCGGGAATGATACTACGCACCAAGCCAAGAGCGCCGATGCACCCAGCTGTTGCCTTCTCGGAACAGTTCTGGCGCGAACAGCAAGTAAACCTGGAGTAGCAGGAGATCAAAGCTGATGCTAAAGCTCACTTACACCGAAAACGGCTTTTATCTAGAGCGTCTGGCTCAACCCTTAGAGGAATGGGTCACGGCACGAGTGATTCTAGCGCTACGAGCAGGTACAAGCCTGTGCGTAGAACCCAGCACCGCATCATTCCTGCTCCCAGTTGACATACCGCAGCTGCGTCATCTGGAACGGCACCAAGAAGGAGAAGATGCGATCGCGCTGTCTATCTGCGATACCGACTACGTTGAAGTCAGCCTCCAGGGAACCTGGATGAC
>DATNPI010000361.1:0-7817 GCA_036703325.1 Coleofasciculaceae cyanobacterium | reverse complement strand
GCTGTTTTAAAGACATGGATGAAACAGAGATTAGAAGAATTTCAAACTGTCAGAGAATGTGTGGATGCTGCCTTTAGAAATTGTCCTAACGTATGCGCGTAGCGCTATATCTTTGATTGCCGGAGCGATCGTCACGGCGTTTTTTGGCGCATTAATGGCAGGACGACTTTCTAATGAACAGCTTGAGAGAGCCATCCTGGTGCTGCTGGTGCTGATTGGCGTTGCCTTAACTATTGAGAGCTTTCTGCCTCAAACTATCCCCGCCCTCTTACCCTCTGCTCTAATCTGGCGCATTACAGCAGGCATTAGACCTCCTGCATGAATCATGAAAAGCCCCCTAAATCCCCCAATTCTGGGGGACTTTAATTCTTATTCCCCCCAGAATTGGGGGGCTGGGGGGGCTAAAATTCTATTCGTGCAGGAGGTCTATTCTGTTCGGGCTGGCTATCGGGCTAGTAAGCAGTCTGCTGGGGGTTGCAGGCGGTGAGGTGATTATTCCAACACTTGTTTTCGCCTTTGGTGCAGATATTAAGACAGCAGGAACAGCCAGCCTGCTGGTGAGTTTACCAACAGTGTTTGTTGGGTTAGTTAAGTACGCCAGTCGGGGAGCGTTTAGCGATCGCTCTTCCTTGAAGAATACGGTTGCTCCAATGGGCGTGGGGTCGGTCGTTGGTGCTTTTTCAGGGGGCTTGCTGGTCGGGCTTATTCCAGCATCGGTGCTGAAATTTATGCTTGGGATTATCTTGAATATCTCTGCGTTTCGAGTCTTTCACAAAAAGCCTTGACTGAAGTACTTTCGCACTTTACTCTAGCGGTGATGCAGGTGAGTGGGGGAGAGGGGGAGAGAGATTATCAAATCTTACAGTGCGGACGTACTCAGACAGCGGATTGCCTCTAGTAGCCCTCTTGCCTTGTTGAGAGTTTCTTCATATTCTTTCTCTGGGTCAGAATCGGCAACTAAACCGGCACCAGCTTGCACTGACACAATATGCTTACCCGACTCCTGAAGGCGAACGACCATTGTACGAATCGCGATCGCGCTATTTAACTGACCCTCAAAATCGTACCAGCCATAAACACCAGAGTAAGGGCCACGACGCTCTTGCTCCAGTTCGTGAATTATTTCCATTGCCCGAATCTTAGGTGCCCCACTGACCGTACCGGCAGGGAAGCAAGCTTTGAGTAAATCCCAGGCTGTTTTACTGGTATCGAGTTCTCCAACAACATTGCTGACAATGTGCATGACGTGGGAATAACGCTCAATTACCATCAGTTCATCGACGCTTACCGTACCACTCTTACAAACTCGACCCAGGTCATTGCGACCGAGGTCAACGAGCATGACGTGTTCGGCAATTTCTTTGGGATCTTTGAGTAACTCCTCAGCCAGGGCGTCATCTTCTTGGGGTGTCTGACCTCGGCGTCGAGTTCCGGCAATAGGTCGCAGAGTTGCCCTAAGTCCCCCTTGAGGTGATGTTGTTGCCTTTACCATCACTTCTGGACTAGAACCAATAATTTGCCAATCCCCAAAGTTGAAATATGCCATGTAGGGCGAGGGATTAATTAAGCGCAGGGAACGGTAAAGCGCAAACGGTTCTCCGCTGTACTCTGCCGAGAGGCGCTGAGAGATTACAACCTGAAAGATGTCCCCTGCACGAATGTAATCTTTAGCTTTCTGGACATTTGTGCAGTACTGCGACGCTTCTGTGTTGCTCGTAAAAGACAGTTCCTGAGTCGCACTATCTGGGGGCGTCCATTCTAATACTGTGTCTTTGCCTGACAGGGGCAGCTGAAGTTTGTGTACCAAAGCACGGACGCGATCGCAAGCTTGTTGATACGCTTGCTCTAAATCAACATTAGTATCCCGCAAGTCTGCATAAGCGATCGCCCAAATCTTGCGCTTCACCTGATCAAAAATAATCAAGTTGTCCACCTGCATCCATAGCCCATCTGGCAAGTCACCCTCAGATGCTGGGTAAACTGGAACACGCGGCTCTACCCAACGAATCAGTTCATAACCCCAAAAGCCATACAAACCACCAATCCCAGGCGGCAGTTGGGGCAACTTTACGGGTTGGTAGGGTTTCAGGCAATTGGCCAAGGTCTCGAAGGGGTCGCCCTCAAACACTGTTACCGAGGCATCCCGGTGCATCTGAGTTGTACGGTTCCCTCTGGCTTCCAACACCCACAATGGATCGCAGCCTAATAAACTGTAGCGTCCCACATTTTCCCCGCCTTCTACCGATTCCAACAGGAAGCTGTAAGGCTGACCAGCACAGACCTTATACCATGCAGACACAGGGGTTTCTAAGTCCGCCACCCACTCCTGGTAAACCGGCACAAAATTACCCTGTTCAGCCAGTGCTGAAAATTGCGAGAAATCTGGGGAAATCATGCTTTGAATTAGGGGCTAGGGGCTAGGGGCTAGGAAGAAAGGCTGAAGGATGAAGGATAAAGTATGAACTGAGCGACTGGCGCTAGGAAGAAAGGCTGAAGGATGAAGGATAAAGTATGAACTGAGCAACTGGCGCAAGTTGTTCTTAGTTTGCTGCACTTCCTGCTTCAGCCACCAATGCAAACTTCATCCTTCAAACTTCATACTTTACTAGTCCCTAGTCCCTAAGATTAGACATCAAAGGGTTTTTTCCCACTGAACTTGATTGTGGCTGGTTCTGGGTTGCGACCGATATTGCGCTCTAACTTACCGACATACGGACGCCCTTCGTTGACTTTCTCTGGGAAAACGCCATCTGCCGGATGTATATACTGGATTTCACCGTTGGCATAAATCCGGTAAATCTTGTAGTTGTTGATTTTGAATTTTGCCCGCAGTTGCTGACCGCCTAAAGCAATGCCGTATTCTTTGCGAGCGAGGTATAGCAAGTTGTCACCTTCCCGCATGATGGCAGCGCCACCAGTCGGCAGTTCAAATACTTGCTCTTTGGGACTAGTCCAGGTAATTGCATATTTTTCTTCTACTTGGGCTTTGGTCAGTAATCCGCCGGTGCCACCACCAAAGAGCGGAGCTTGTCCAGAAAGTGTGTCTGCCATAGTATATTTTTCAACCTTATTTAGGGCATTTAGGGAATGCTATCACCGAGGCAACGCTTGTTTTCCTACTTTGTCAAGAACTGTAACAGTTCGATAGATTTTAGTTTTTACGTGATGATGAGCTAGTCCTTAGTCATCAGTCATTAGACATTAGTTTTTTGCTTATAATCCGTTGTCAGTTTTCGATCGCCGCCTAACCGCTGAGTGCTTCTTATTGAGTTCGGAGGGTTTATCGCTGAGTGTGGATCGCTTTGATTCTGGGAGGCGACTGGTAATGGGAACGGTAAAGTGAAACTGACTGCCTTGGTCTTTACCAGCTGAGTCAGCCCAAATTTCCCCACCCCATCCCTTGACAATTTGGCGGCAAATTGCTAGACCTAGGCCTGTACCGCCAGTGGTTCGTCGCAGGGCACCTTCTTCCTGATAGAAGCGATCAAAGACTTCTTCCAGGCGGTTTGGTTCAATACCGCGACCCGTATCTGCCACAGTGACTTCTAGCATGGCACCCCCGTTGCTATGGGTTTCAATAATGATTTGCCCTTGAGGGCTGGTAAATTTGCAGGCATTGTCTAGAAGTTTGGCTAGGGCTTCTACGAGCCACTCGCCATCTGCTCTGATTAAGGGTAAGTCATCGGGCACTTGTGTGATGATTTGCGGTCGTTCATTCTCCGATTGACGAGCACGGACTTGGCTGAGGGCAAGCTCGATGCACTCTTGCAGGGACAGGGCTTCTGGATGCCATTGCACACGACCACTTTCTAAGCGCGAGAGGGTAAGGAAGTCTTGAACCAGTTTCCGCATCCGTTCGGCGTCGGTAAGGGCGGTATTGAGCATCACCTGGCGCAACTCTGGAGACATATCCGGTTCAGTTGCTAGACTTTCCAGGCAGACCTGAATGGTCGAGAGGGGGGTGCGTAATTCGTGACCGGTGATGGCGACTAAGTTGCTGCGGGTACGGTCAAGGGCTTCTAGCTGCTGATTTAAATCTTCTAGGTTGGCGTAGGCTTCGGCTTGAATCAGGGCAACACCGATTTGAGTGGCGATCGCTTCCACCAGTGACAGTTCATCCTCTTTCCACTGATAAGGCGTCGCCCCACAATGGTGCAACTCCACCATTCCTAACAACTTACCTTGATACAGCACCGGCACCATCAGCCAGGAACGAATTGAAAACTGTTGTACCAGATTTCTTAAAGTTTTGGATGCTATGTGGCGAGTTTCGCCCGAAGTTGGCGCTGTGCCTGAGTGCTGCGCTAACTCCTTCGGAACCGCTCTGCTAACACTGGTACTAGCTGTTTTATCGGAATTAGCAATTCGTGATTTATTCTTTGTTTTTCGTAAGTCCTTAGTCCCGTTAATGCGGGAATCTTCTAGAGTGTCTCGTATATAAACAGTTTCCCGAGACTGTACAACATCGTTAAATAGGCGATTGTCTTGCAACGGCCAAGTCTGTCCCCGTGTAGGGGTAAGGCGTGTCTCATCTCTATCCCCTGGTTTTAAGAACTCATGACTAATCCTGGCGGTTACATCTGTGGCTTTGCAGCAGTAAATTAGACATCGGCAAGACTCCAAGGCTTGTCCTAATTCCTGCACAGCGACCTCCAGAATTTCATCCGGGTCTAGACTTCGCCGAATGGCAGCAGTAATCGAATTCACTAGGCGCTCTTTCTGTTCTTGGGCAGAAATCGAGCGATAGGCTTTGAGCAATTTGTATTGACCGGCTTGCAGGTAAGTCACCAAGCGCTGGACAAACGGGTCGGGATTGGGAGAGCCTTGAGCTAATTCAACGCTAGCTTCCGATAAATCTCCTAAATATAGGGATTTAGCCTCTTCAATCTTGGCAGCCAGTTCCGGTCGGTAAACCTCAATTCGATCCAGAAGTAACTCAGCGGCTTTCTGGGTAACTTTCCGGTCAAAAGTCCAGATTCCCTCAAAGCGGCGCGAGGTATCAACTTCTGAATTTGTGTTCTCTGGTTCGGGTAGGAATCGTTCTCGGCAAAGTAGACAGTTAGCATACTGCTTACCAATCACAATTAAATGCCACTCCTGAGCTAGGGCATCTGCTGGATCGAATGCTATGGTTTCGTACACGTTTGAGCTATTTTTAAAGTCTGTTTCTGGTGCTGCCAGTACATAGACTTGAGACGTCCGTTCGGCAATTCGTCGATATCGGTGTGCTTCCTGACGGTAGAAACGCTCTCGTTGGAAGTTGGCGAGTACCAAGGGTCGATCTAAACCCGCCAAGACCTGATCTTCCATTGCATGGGAGAGTGCGGTCAAAGAAGACTTGAAATAAACTTGTTGCCGCAGTTGGGGCATGGCTTGTAGTAAACTAGCCAGCACGGAAGTCGGAATGATCATCAATAGGTTTGTTTGTTTTGTCCAGGCATTATCGACGTTATGGGGCACCGGTTGCATGGGTGACCATGTTTTCCACAATGACCGGTTTGTCTATAGTCAATCGGGTCGTCTTGAGAGAGTACGTTATGCATTTGCGCTCTTCGTTTGCCAACTAGGGTACGACACGACAGCAGCAAAGCAGGAACGTAGTTTAGCAGGGTGCTGGATTTAGCCATCGCTATCCCGTAGGGGATCGCCATAAGTTGCAGATTTTGCTACCTGCTCTATCAACTTATCGTACAAAACAAACGGATGGTTCCCAGCTAGCTTGCCGATAACAGATTTGTAATTGGTACAAAAATTTATACCAACTTGCGCTCAGATGTGTAGTTGACTTGCTCTTACCAATTTTCTATGCCCAATAGATGTTTGTTTATACGATAGTGATTCATTGGAATTTATATCACATCTATTTTTTTTGGGACTGAGGACTAGGGATTGGGAAGAGTCTTCAACACAGGCCCTATCTTCCCAATCACCTTTTCCCCAATCCCCATTCCTAGGGGGAGTAAGATTCCTGCTACCCCCTGTTTCAACCGGAACTCATACGAGGAAGGCTGGGGGAACTCCGGGTTGGCAGACACGCCTTAGGTTTATCGTTGAGGCTGAAGCTGCTTGAGTTTGTACTTTGCTGATAGCAGTAGTTCTTGGGCTTTCAAATAAGCAGTTGTGCCGTTTTGCACCTTTTCCAGTTCATTGATAATTCCCTGTAGTCCGCTAATAGTACGGTTGCGGTCTTGAGACTTGGCATTAGTAGAAGTAGAATACAACAGCAAATCTTGAATTTGGCGTTGTGCGCGTTCCAGGGTGTTAACAGCATCCTGTTCAGCTTGCTTTCGTATTTTCACTTGTCCCAAGTTACTGTTGTACTGTGCCAGTAACTTTTGCGCCTCTGCATAGCCTGCGAGGTCTTCTTTGGAAATCTGTTCCAGCCGACTAATCGCCTGTTGCCATAAATATTCCACCTGTTGCCACTCAGTAACGGCATGAGGTGGATTTTGACCAGCTTTAGCGGCTTGCCAGGAAAACTGCCGCGCCGCTTCAATTAATGTGCTGATGCGCTCGTTCCCGGCAGCAAGACCAACAACTTCTTTAAACTCGTACTGGTAAGCATCGAGTTTCTTTTGGGCTGTTTTTCCTGCAAGGGTTTGGCTGGGGATTTGTTTTAGCTGGTCGATGGCTGAACGCCAAGATGCGATCGCTGCCTGTTTATCTATGGGTGTTGATGCTTGTTGATATTGCTGTTTGGCTTGAAAAAGTGCCTGTTCATTGTCAGTGAGTAAAGTCTGAGCATTCTTTTGTTGAAACACCTTGGCTTCTAGTTGCCCAACCTTGGTACGGGCAGCATTGAATCCGTAGATACTGAACCGCGAGTCATACCACCAATATCTGTATTCTGGCGAATCGTTTAAAAACCCAATTGGCAGAGCATCGAGATGTTTCTGGGCTTCTTTTACCTTTTGTTCCCCTAAATCCAAGTCAGCAGTGCTAGTGGGGTTTTCAATGAGTTGTTGGGCTTGTTCAACCGAGGCGATCGCTTCCCGATACTGAGAATCCATGTCCATATAGCTAGGCAGTAGCAGAATTGGGGCATTTCGTGCTACCGGGCGACGAATGACTGGATAAGGCAGGTTTGCCACCCAAACCACACCAACAGGGACTCCGAGGAGTATCGTCGCCCAGATGATTTTACTCAGTACACCTCGCTTGGCTTTTGCTGGTGGGGCTTGTTTGTGAGGGTAGGTGGCATAGTACTGCGTCTGGGCTTCTTTTGCCAGTTCAGCCAGTGATTTGGGTTGTGGCTGAGGCGGTACTGACGACTTCAGCACGACTGGCTGTGTACTTTGGATAGAAGGGTTAACTCCAGAGGTGTTCTGGGCTTTTCTAAGCGGAAATTTAAAATTGAAACCAGCCATACAAGATACCAAGCAACTGATTTAATTATTCCCATCGGCAGAGGCAATCTGCCAACCTGACCTCGATTAATCAGGGATAGTGGGGAATTGTTAAATCGTGGTTGGTAAAGGCAATAACTGATCAGCCGTTACCTACTATTTCCGTCTGGAAGGGCAATACTAGTGCCAAGGGCAACTACGGGCAATGACATACAGCATATCTGGTCCCGGAGTCAGATTCAGGGTTAACGCAGCAACTAGAAACAGAGCGAGGGAGGTTGTATCTGGCATAGTCTTTACCTATCAAGAAGAGCATTGGTTATTGGTGGAAGTCTTGCCCATTACCCATTACCCATTACCCATTACCGATTTTCTAGTTTTCTCATTTCCTTATGTACGCTCATGCCAATTTGTAATGACTCGTTCAGTAAGCGACCATATTCACTTGCGCGATCGCTCACGTCAAATGAC
>DATNPI010000329.1:0-10132 GCA_036703325.1 Coleofasciculaceae cyanobacterium | reverse complement strand
ATTTATGAATTATTCAAAAGGCTTTCATTAGTGATTGGAATCAGCTCCTTAGTCATAACTTCAGGATGCGGAAATTAACTTTTTTAAAGATAACTTTTGATATTTGTCTCACTGATTTATATGAACATACTTAACGCAGTGCCTTTTTGATTTTATCAAACAAACTATCTATTGTTATAAAAATTTAGTAAACATTTCTTGAAGTTATTCTAAGTTTTTCTCGGCAGAACAAGTAGTGTCTTTAATAAAAGCTAATTGATAATTAGGCTATGGCTGATAATCCTGCTTAGTTAATGAGTGAGAATCCCATCGCATTAGGTTCTTGATACGTCCGTTCAGTGTTACAAAAATTCATGCGGTTGTCATACTAAGTTTTTTCTTGAAGAGTATCAAGATACCTTTTTATAAAGTAAAATTATCCAAATTGATAATGAACCTACTGCAAGTACAGTTTTGCTAACCGCAAGCTGACTGCTTTTATAGATGTTCTTAGTTGTATACACCACACGGTAGAGGCACGATACTGCCTTTGCTCCTATAAAGGACTGTATTGTATTATCTAGAAAATAGGCGCTAGGGTGTGGGGCTAGGGAAGAGAAGTTCTCATCCAGGGAAATAAGGCAGAGCTAATCGCAACTCGGCAAAATGCTTTCTTTGCACAATTGCATAGTTTCATCAAGTAGGATGTACCCAAAGGATAACTAAAAAATGAAGGTTAAAGCCTAAAGGAATATTTAGTTCCACACTTTCTTCGAGGCATTAACGCTGTCTTACGGTATTCTTCATTCTTTACTCTTCATCCTGTCTTTGGTTAATCCAGGAAACTGTTCTAGAGCCTTGGTCTAGTAAGACGGAAAAAGGACGAATCGAGGTAGGGAGATAGGGAGAGCTTGATTTACAGTCACTCCATTCCCCTCTTACACTATCAATTTTTTGATTCAACTGATGCTCTAGGCGGTTATGTTGGGTTTACGAAATGCGATCGCTCTTGAGTGTCGAGCAACTCAAACGTCAAAACTCAGAGCTAAGAACTTCCTTCATGGCATCGTAAGCTGGTTTGGGTTGATAAGATTCATCAAAAATTAAGGGAGCCTCTATCTTGCCGACTAAGTCGTTAACCCAAGTATAACGATCTGTAAAGCCCCAGGTCATGAAAGCTGTACAGTTTTTAGCGCGTAGGCACACTTGGAGGACATCCCTGTAAACTTGTCCTTGCTCTGCTAATCGCTCTTCCTTGCTGCCCTTGCCCTTGAGAATTTGCACATCCAGCTCAGTGAACTGCACTTCTACACCTAAGTCCCCATGCCGCTTGATGTTCCTACTAAGAGCTTGTAGATCGGGAGGATTTTCAAGATGTTTGTGTGTTTGTAGACCCACACCATGAATTGGCACACCACGCTGTAGTAAACCTGTAACCATGTTGTACATAGCGTCTGGTTTTCGACCCTTTTCATCATTACCGTAGTCGCTATAAAATAAGCGTGCTTCTGGGTCTGCTTCATGCGCCCAGCGAAAAGCCAAATCAATATATTCGGGGCCAATATTGCGCAACCAAATCGTGTCTCGAAAAGAGCCATCACGATTAATAGCTTCATTCACTACATCCCAAGCGACGATCTGACCCCGATAGCGACCAACTACTGTCTGGATGTGTTCGCGCAGGATGGTCATTAGCTCATCGCGTGTAAATTTAGCTTCATTCATCCAGAGCCAACGAGGCATGGCATGATGCCAGACTAGTGGGTGACCGCGCACTTGCATATTGTTGGCTTTTGCAAAAGCCATTAAAGCATCTACCTGCCTAAAGTCGTAGCGATCGCGTTCTGGATGCACCGTCTCAAATTTCATAGCATTTTCTGGCGTCAAGATGTTAAATTCCCGTGCCAGAATTGAGCGGTACTTAGCATCAGTCTGGAATGCTTGCCATGACACAGCAGGCCCAATCGCAATTCCTCGCTTTTTTGCCAAAGAACGCAGAGAAGTCGAGGTAGATGTCTCTGCTGCTTGTGCTGATGACGGTGCTGGTACTGATGGTGTACTATTCACCCGAAATACTATTAAAAATGGCACCAACACTAAAACAACTAAAGCAATAAATAAACGGTGCTTCATAAGTTGTTTGTTGTTTATTGTCTGTTGTTTGTTATTTGTTGTTAGTTGTTCATAGCGTCAGCATTTCGGCACATACAGTAAGGAAACCTGCATAAATTTATTGCCCAAATGCTGACATGGCTATGAGAGTTTCTCAGTACTTACACACTCGCTCCTTTAACCTCTTGAGTTCGGGAGGTTGGGGGCTAGTGCGTAAGTCCTATGCTTGCTGCTAATAGCCAACAACTAATCACAAATCACTACTAACAAATTTAGGTTGCCGCCGCCTCTCGCGCCGCCGCTGCTTCGTCCGGGTGAATACCTAGACGTGTGAGATTGAGACGACCTTTGTTGTCAATTTCCCGTACTTTGACAATCACCTCATCTCCGACAGCAACCTCATCCTCCACCTTACCGACTCGATAGTCAGCGAGTTGGGAAATGTGAATCATTCCTTCTTTTCCAGGAAGCACTTCCACAAACGCACCAATTGGAATAATCCGGGTGACGCGGCCGGCATAGACATCTCCTTCATTGAGCTTGCGAGTCATGCCTTGAATGATATTGACTGCGCGTTTCGCTTTTTCGCCTTCGATTGCAGAGACAGTAATCGTACCGTCGTCCTCAATATCCACTTTGGCACCAGTTTGCTCGGTAATCCCCTTGATGGTTTTGCCTCCGGGACCAATGACCAAACCAATCATGTCTGGGTCAATCTTGAAGGTCAACAGGCGAGGTGCAAAAGGCGACATCTCCACACGGGGTTTGTCAAGCGCCGCAAGCATCCTCTCTAGGATATGCAATCGCGCCGGTCGGGCTTGCTCGATCGCTTTTGCAATGACCTCCATTGGCAGACCTGTGATTTTCATGTCCATTTGCAAAGCCGTGATGCCGGTGTCGGTACCCGCGACTTTGAAGTCCATGTCACCTAAAAAGTCTTCAATGCCTTGAATATCGGTCAGGATGCGGACTTCATCTCCTTCCTTAATCAGACCCATCGCGGCACCGCTTACTGGCTTAGTAATCGGGACGCCTGCATCCATCAAGGCGAGGGTAGAACCACAAACCGAACCCATTGAGGTTGAACCATTGGAGGAAAGCACTTCCGACACGACCCGAAGGACGTAGGGGAAATCTTCTTGCGGCGGTAACACGGGGACTATGGCGCGTTCGGCTAAGGCACCGTGACCGATTTCACGCCGTCCGGGCGATCGCATCGGTTTGGTTTCACCAACAGAATAAGGTGGGAAATTGTAGTGATGCAGATAGCGCTTATCTTCTTCCGGGTTCAGGTCATCAAGCTTTTGGGCATCGCCTGGTGTCCCCAAGGTCGCTGTCGATAGCACTTGGGTCAACCCCCGGTTAAACAAAGCACTACCATGAACTCGCGAGGGCAATAGACCGACCTGGCAAGAGACTGGTCGCACTTCATCGAGTTTACGACCATCGACTCGGACGCCGTCTTCAACAATCTGACGGCGCATTAGCTGCTTGGTGAGGTCTTTGAACACCTTGCCAACCGCTTTGCTATCTTCTGACACTGCCACTCGAATCGGGTCTTCTTCTGGCAGTTCAGCGATCGCTGTTATGACCGAAGTTTCCTTAATCTCATCTAAGGCAGTATCCCGAGCGTTTTTATCCAGGTCAAACTTCGAGAGCACTGCTTTGATTTGATCACTGGCGCGATCGCGGACAAATTCCCCTAGCGTCGAGTCTTCTGGAGGCGAGTCCTCGATGACCGTTTCAATCCCCAACTGCGCCAGTAACTCTCGCTGGGCTTGAATCAAGTCCCGCACGGCTTCATAGCCGAAGTCAATCGCCTCGATAATATCTTGCTCTGGCAGTTGGTTAGCACCGGCTTCCACCATAATCACACCATCTGGGGAACCGGCTACCACCAAATCCAAGTCTCCCGCCTCAATTTCCTTGTAGGTGGGGTTGATAATAAAATCATCTCCCACTAAACCCACGCGCACTGCTGCCATTGGTCCATAAAATGGAATCTTGGCTTGTAATACAGCGATGGAAGCCCCCGTTACCGCTAAAACATCTGGCGGCACCTGTTCATCCATTGACAACGTAGTTGCTACGATTTGAATATCATCTCGAAGCCAACCGGGAAATAAGGGGCGTAAGGGGCGATCGATTAGACGGCTGATCAGCGTCACTTTTTCTGGTGGACGCCCTTCCCGCCGTAGGAAACCACCTGGAATCCGACCTGCTGCGTAGAGTCTTTCCTCGTAATCAACCAACAGGGGGAGAAAATCTATGCCTTCTCTGCCAGCAGCGCGCGTCGCTGTCACTAAAACGGCAGTGTCCCCCGACTGAATAAGCACGGAACCACCGGCTTGTGGGGCAAGTAGACCCACTTTCAGTCGAATATCCCGTCCGTCAAAGGATATTGACTTGTCTAGCTCTACCATTCAGTACTTCGTCCTTTCTCTATCATGTTTTTTTCTATGTCGCAATCGTAGCACTTATGTACTATGGCTGCTTTGAGGTAGATGCTGGTGATTTAGTATGTCAAAAAATAACGAAGTAGAAAATGAGTAATTAGTTAAAACTTATAAATTAAAAAACTCAAAACTTAAAACGGACTACGTCCCGCTACACGAACAAAACTCAAAACTCAAAACCTTATAAGCATGGCGATTTTACACGGCAGTTGGATACCTCGCGAAAGTGGTGGTCATCTATTTGTTTGGGGAGAAACCTGGCGCACAATGGCGTCTCTAGAAGCGGCATCTTCAAATGGTGTTTCATCTCATCCTTTTGCAATGACGCAGGCGGAATTGACATCTTTTTTGCGATCGCACAGTCTTTCTATCGACAAATATTTAGAGGCATCTGGGGGTTCGGGTCAAGGTAGTCGTAGTAGTGTCACAGAAAGTACGCAACACAAATTGCAGTCTCAAGTTCTTGCCCTACCGACTCAAACTTCATCAACCAGCGAAGAATCATATCCGGTGCTATCTGTCAAGATGCCTTCAGAAGGTATAGACGCCTCACCTCTGGAACTGCAACTGTGGAAAGTCGAAGGGTTCTGTCTAGCTCCATTAGAGGCAGTAAAATTTCTACAAGCTCTCCCCCTTGGCTCTTTTAAAGCCTCAGACGCTTATGTGGGACACTCACTGCGTTTTTGGTCTCAGGTGACGCGGTGGAGCTTGGATTTGCTAAGTCGGTGTAAGTTTTTACCAGGACTATATCGAAAGCCCAATGGCGAGGTTGTAGCCCGCTGGCAACCCCTCCTCGATAGTGCCGTAGACCAAGGCCGTCTGGACAAGTTTAGCCAGCTCATGCCATCGGCGTGCCGAACTTATCAGGGAATGGGGGATGGGGAATGGGAAATGGAGAATGGGGAAGACTCTTCTCAATCCAAAATCCAAAATCCAAAATCCAAAATCGTTCGACTGAGCGTCTCCGCCCTGAGCTTGTCGAAGGGTCACGCCGAAGTCCAAAATCCAAAATCGACAGAGCCTCAGGAATTACTGTTGGCATTCTTGAGCAGTGCCATAGATGCTCAAGTGCGAACTTGGGTGGAGGCTCAAGCTTTACCCGTGGTCGAATCCCCGATGCAGGAGTGGATGCGATCGCTCTCAACAAAATCTGACAAGCTTGAGGCAGAACCTACCGAAGTAGCGCGACTGGAAGCCGCACTCTCTACCTGGACAACGCCGGTGCAGCAGAACATCGTTGCACCAACCTCTCAAACATTAAGACAAAATCTCTTTCGCACCTGCTTTTCTCTCCAACCCCCCAAATCGGGTGAAACTAACTGGCAGTTGGAGTATTGCTTGCAAGCGGCTGACAACCCAGACTTTTTGGTTGATGCAACAACAATTTGGGCTCAGCCAGTAGAGCGCTTAGAGTATCAAGGGCGGACGATTGAGCAACCTCAGGAAACATTCCTCAAAGGTTTAGGGTTGGCTTCCCGACTCTATCCCCCCATCGAACCGAGCTTGCACGAACGGCGTCCTCAGTCTTGCGAGCTAACGCCAGTGGATGTATATGAGTTCATCAAAGCTAGTGCGTGGCGCTTACAAAACAGCGGACTAGGAATTGTTTTGCCGCCAGGATTAGCACCAGGAGCAGGAGCAAAACGCCTAGGAATCAGCATTAACGCCGAGGCACCGCAACCGAAAAAGAATGAGCGATTGGGGTTGCAAAGCCTGCTGAAGTTCAAATGGGAATTAGCGATCGGTGATAAAACAATCTCGAAAAAAGAGTTCGATCGCCTGATGGCCCTTAAGTCCCCACTGGTGGAAGTAAACGGCGAGTGGATAGCACTGCAACCCTCAGATGTTCGAGCCGCCCAAGCCATCTTTGCCGCCTCCAAAGATGAGATGAGTCTCTCGGTGGAAGATGCCCTGCGTCTGAGTACAGGTGACACAACAACTTTGGGGAAACTGCCAGTAGTCAACTTTGAGGCATCGGGTGCCTTGCAAGAGTTGATTACTAATTTGACAGGCAATCAGTCAATTGCTCCCATTGAAACACCCGCAAGTTTTCGCGGGACTTTACGGCCTTACCAAGCACGAGGTGTTAGTTGGTTGGCTTTCCTGGAACGTTGGGGCTTGGGAGCTTGTCTGGCAGACGACATGGGACTGGGAAAAACGCCCCAGCTAATTGCCTTTCTGCTACATCTAAAAGAGCAGGAGGCATTAGAGTCTCCAACGCTTGTCATTTGCCCGACTTCGGTATTGGGAAACTGGGAACGGGAAGTTAAGAAATTTGGGCCAAGCCTGAAAGCTATAGTCCACCACGGGGATAAGCGGCTAAAAGGTAAGGCATTTGCCAAAGCAGTAAATGATAAGCATTTGGTCATTACCAGTTATCCGTTGGTGTTTCGAGATGCCACAACCCTTCAAGGTGTTTCCTGGCAGGGCATTGTGTTGGATGAGGCACAGAATATTAAAAATCCAGGGGCGAAGCAGTCACAAGCGGTACGGCAGCTAGAAACTGGGTTTCGCATTGCCCTGACAGGGACGCCGGTAGAGAATCGGTTGTCGGAACTGTGGTCAATTTTGGATTTTCTCAATCCAGGGTATCTGGGTAATCAGCAATTTTTCCAGCGTCGGTTTGCCATGCCGATTGAGAAGTTTGGGGATAGGGATTCGTTGCAGACGTTGCGATCGCTTGTTCAACCCTTCATCCTCCGACGCCTTAAGACTGATAAAGACATTATTCAAGACTTGCCGGAAAAACAGGAGATGAATGTCTTCTGTGGTCTTTCCGCAGAACAGGCGGCGCTTTATCAAAAATTGGTGGATGAGTCTCTAGTAGAGATTGAAGAAGCTGATGGGATCAAGCGTCGGGGACTAATTTTGACGTTGTTGTTGAGACTCAAGCAGGTATGCAATCATCCAGCACAATATCTCAAGGAGAAAGGCTTAGGAGCTTCCAAACGGTCAGGGAAATTATTACGTTTGCAGGAAATGCTGGAGGAAGCAATTGAAGAAGGCGATCGCGCGTTAATCTTCACCCAATTTGCCGAGTGGGGCAAACTCCTTCAACCCTATTTAGAGAAACAACTGGGTGGGGAAACGTTGTTCTTGTATGGAGCAACGAAAAAACAGCAACGCGAGGAGATGGTTGACCGCTTCCAGAATGACCCCGACGGCCCGCAAATCCTGATTCTCTCCTTAAAAGCCGGTGGTACTGGACTTAATCTGACACGAGCCAATCATGTTTTTCACGTTGATCGATGGTGGAACCCAGCCGTGGAAAACCAGGCAACTGACCGTGCTTTTCGTATTGGTCAAACGCGTAACGTCCAAGTCCATAAGTTCGTTTGTACTGGCACCTTAGAAGAACGAATCAGCGAAATTATTGAAAGTAAGAAACAGCTGGCAGAACAAACGGTGGACGCTGGTGAGGACTGGCTAACGGAAATGAATACAGACCAATTGCGATCGCTTTTGCTCCTTGACCGCAATGCGGTAATTGATGAAGAGTGATAACCATTGACTACTGACCAATAACTAATTACCAACATCTAATAACCAATGACTAATTATGAAATTGAAAGCCCTGAATGGTGGGTGCAACGATGGATTGATTTGCTAAACTCCTACCGCTTTAAAAAGCGTTTGGAAAGGGCACGCAACTATGCTAAAGAAGGTAACGTCCTCAGTATTGAGTTTAAAGGTCCAAAAGTATTAGCCAAGGTACAAGGCACAGCTCCAGAGCCGTATGAAGTCTCCCTCTCCATCGACCCTTTCTCTGAAGAAGACTGGAATTATGTGGTAGAAACGATGGCTGAACAAGCCGTTTACTCAGCTTATCTGTTGGCAGGAGAGATGCCACATAATATTGAAAAAGTCTTCACCGCCAATGGTTTAAGCTTGTTTCCGTTTACACTCTCTGATATCCATTCACGGTGCAGCTGCCCTGACCCCCAAAATCCCTGTAAACATATTGGGGCAATTTACTATCAATTGGGCGATCGCTTTAGTGAAGACCCCTTTGTATTATTTCAGTTGCGAGGACGCACCAAAGAACAAATCCTCGATGACCTACGTCGGCTGCGGAGTACGAAAGCAGGAGAGCAAGAGAGCAAGGCAGCAGAGGAACACCAGAGCAACCAAACAATCCAAAATCCCAGTTGCGCTGGAAGCGCACCAAAGGTGCGACCCAAAACCCCAAAACCTCAAACCCCGCTCGACATTAGACAATTTTGGCAATACGACGAACCATTAGATTCTTCCTTGGTTGTGATTGCACCACCACCAGACAACCGCACCGTTCTGGATGTCTTAGGAACGATTCCTCTAGCATCGGCTGACGCCCGTGTGATGCAATATCTAGACGAGGTGTATAAGACAGTTAGCCAACAAGCTGTGATGTCGGCGTTGAATCGAGACGACGCATAAACCCTTGAATTCCCTGTCGGCAAGAAGCCTACAGGGAATTGATAAACCTCTTAAGAATAATTTAAAGATTTGATGAAGCTCGCTTGACTTTGTTGTTCAGAGTCAAGTGGGTGCCGTATTATGCTAACATTGTCTTACGCGTTTTACGGTTGTCTTACCAAAAAGTTTTCACCATCAATAGGGCTTAAGAGCTGTAGCCTAGACCATCAGTCTAGTAATAAAGATTCGAGTGTTAGCGCAGCAGTGCATAGCACAGATTATTCATGGCTCTTTAGCTCTAGGATCAGTTCGCCTGGTAGTCCATGAACTATTAACCCTGAGCAACGACTGCCAACAAAGCGACTGCTGAACCGATGCCCTAGAAAGTATTAGTCTTTCTATCCTCATGTCACCTCCTGAATTACTAGACTTTAATGACAGCGTTGCAGCGACGGTTAGACACGAATTTTTTTGAGCTACCCCTAGATGTTTTGTCACCCACAGCGGCTTTAGAATTATTGACAGCTCTAGTAGGTACAGAACGGATTGCACGGGATGTAGGGGCTAAGGCTGCCGTCCCGTTACTCTGTGAATGGGTAGATTATCTGCCTTTGGGTTTGGAGTTAGTCGGCCGGTATTTGGCTGAAGACCCCGATTTGCCTTTAGCGGAGATGTTAAAGCGGCTAAAAGCCCAACGGCTGCAAGATGAGGAAAGTGACTTTTCAAAGCAATCAATACCTTCATCTGTGAGTATCGCTCAAGGAGGGGTGAAAGCGGTATTTGAACTAAGCTGGCGAGAACTCGACCCAATGACGCAGCGTGTTGCTCAGTTATTAACCTTGTTTGCACCAGTTGTTATACCTTGGAAACTCGTAGAGACATTGCAGACAATGTCTCTACAGCTCGATTGGACAAGGGCAGATATTGACCAAGCGCAAAAGCAACTCTACAAGCGCTACTTGATTCAGTCGGTGCCAGAGAGAGAAGGCTACTACAAAATTCATCCCTTGATTCGAAAGTTTCTGCAAGCCAAACTTGTAGCGACAGAAGAAGCGGACAATTTGAAACGTGCTTTTGCTTGGGCAATGGTAGAAATTTCCCAGGAAATTCCCAATGCACCTACTCTTAAAGATATCGAGTCTGTGAAAGATGCTATCCCGCATCTGGAAGAAGTTGCCCAAAATTTAACA
>DATNPI010000317.1:0-13818 GCA_036703325.1 Coleofasciculaceae cyanobacterium | reverse complement strand
GCAAATAAAAAAGAAGCAGTTGTTCGTGCTAATTTCGGTAAGCTTTGACTGCTAAACTCCCATGAACTGGCGCTCACGGCAAAGGATAAAAATTTCTTTTCTCCCCCTCACATTCAAGACAGTTATCTCCACGAGGTATTGCTAGCACCCGGTGCTATGTGCCTAATACTTATAGAAGAACTGGAAGGATTGGCAATAATTTATGGAGGAATTCAAGTGCTGTCCCTGCAAGATTAAGCTCCATACAGGGCGTCCGCGAGTACAACGGCGGGCAAGCCATGTGGGCGATCGCACCCTTGATATTGGCTCTTACTGTTACATACAGTGAACATTATGAGGGTTCCGGAACAATCAGAGCAGGCTGATGTCAGGATTGATAGCACTGTGCGATCGCGTTTTGGGGATGGGTTGAGGTGGGCGATCGCTTTTAGTATTGTTAGGAAATTATTTTTGGTCAGTGTGAAGGGGGTTTTACTTTAGGCGATCGCTTTTGTGGTGAGTAAGTTGATTGCCTATTGCTGAAATTCGGATAATAACCAAGCTTGTGTAGGGCACGATATTATCGTGCCCCTACCATCCCGACAATAACCTCAATAATGATTTAGGCGAATAGAACGGCGGTGATGTTTTTGGGATTCATGAGGCATGGGTAGATGTAGGCGATCGCTAATGCGTGTTTATCAGGTAAGGGCACGATATCATCGTGCCCTTACAACCGTGTCGCGAATCACTTACTAAGGGAGGAGCAAGAACAAACGATTTATTCTCCCGTAATGGAAAGTCCCTCAACCCAAACTCTTGGACAAACTCCACCAGGAGTTAACTCTGCCTCTTTTTCCACAAAAATGATCGACTGTAGTAGTTCCAGAAAGTCACCCGCCACTGTTGCTGACTCAATGCTAGTTAATTTTCCATTTTCCACTAGCCACCCGTCAAACGGCAGTGAAAACGAACCTTGTAAGGCTTTAACTCCCGCATGGAGAGCCTGAACGTCATCAATCAAAATCACATTCTCTGCATTATCAAGGCTGTATTCCTGTTCAGCAGGAACTCCCGGAAAGACATGATAAAAATGTGGGCTAACACTCACCTTTGCCCCAATATTTGCATGACCAGTGGGCTGTTGGTTGAGCCTTTTAGCAGTACCTGAACTGTGGAGGAAGCCTGACAAAACCCCGTTATTAATCAGTTCGATTCGACGAGTTGGCGTTCCTTCCCCATCAAAAGTTTCTGAGCCGATGTTATCTTTATGCAGCGCATCATCAGCGACACAAAGCAGGGGAGAGGCAATTTTAGTTCCCAGAGATTCAGGGGTAGAAAGGCTTTGCTTGTCAAGAATACTCTGAGCATTAAAGAGATTAGAAAAAGCACCCAGCAAACTTAAGAAGGCCTCCGGTGAGAAAACCACTCGATATTTGCCAGTCTTGACTTTTTGGTAATTCAGGTGGCTAATCGTTTTGTCAGTTGCTTCCTTCAAGCAACCGTGAATGTCTAGCTCTTTAAGACTCCGGCTGATGCGAAAACTGCCAGCGCTGCGTGGCTTTTTCCCATCCTCCTCAGTTTTGCTGTAAAGATAGATTGATGCAACGGAGCGGGCTTCGTTCCGAATCGCTCCTTCACTGTTGAGATAAAATCGGTCAACATCTCTCTGCGCCAGACCGTTATAAGGTACACCTTTAATTGCAGGGTGAGCGTCTATTAGCTGTTTTTCTGCTTTCAGTAAGATATCAATCAGTTCGGAAGCTGGAGCCTGAGGTGCAGTCTCTTCAGATTGAGCTGTAATTGGAAGAGTCGCCTCAGGGCTAAAATCAGGAATATTTTCTTTGACCCCAAAAAAACTTGCTTCATAAGCTGTTTTTAAGGCTAATTCAAGACCTTTGGGGTCTACATCTGTTGTGCTGGTAACTCCTACAGTATTGTCTTCATTCCAGACACGAACTGTCACGCTAGAACGATTTGAGGCCTTGACTTGTTTTGGCTTTCCCTGCTCTACTTGAACTCTTGTTTCATCAACAGATGAGCCATAAATATCAAATTTCTGAATACCCAGCTGATGGGCACTTGCTTGCGTATAATTTGCAAGTTCATTGATCTTCGACATAGTCAATTTTGGATTTTGGATTTTGGATTTTGGATTGGGGGATTTTGGATTAATCGGTTTTGGATTTTAGATTCTGGATTTTTCACTGGGGATTGCTTGTCTTTGCTTCGTAGCGTTTTGATTGAGGCAACGGTCATAGCCAGAATTTCATTAGTTTCTGATATCAGGCTTTTGAGTTTTTCAGCAGGCATCAATCCAGACTCAATAAGAAGCTCCAGCCAATACAGGCTCTCATCGGCCTCTTCTTCCACAATGCTGAGTTTAGCCACGACATCAGCTATTGACTTGCCCCGACACGCCGAACGATAGTTAGCACCGACGGAAGTAGCCGAACGGAGCAACTGCTTGCCAATTACATCAGCAGTTCGGTTTTGTGGAAGTGCCTCTACTAGACAAATAACTCGCAATGCGAGTTGTTTTGTTCGACGCTTAAACTCCCACTCATTCACAATCCAAAATCCAAAATCTAAAATCCAAAATTTTTTAGCGGCCGCCGACGGTAATTGAATCTACCTTGATGTGTGGCTGTCCGACTGTTACATAAATACTGCCACTGACAGAGCCACAGAAGCCGGCCGCCAGTCCCAAGTCTTGGGAACACATGGAAATTTTGTTCATAATTTCCTTTGCGTCCCCGATGAGAATGGCTCCTTTGAGCGGTTTTGTGATCTTGCCGTTCTCAATTAAGTAGGCTTCATCTACACCAAAGTTAAATTCACCGGTAACACCAACGCTACCGCCACCCATCTTTTTGCAGTAGATGCCTTTATCTATGGAGGCGAATAGGTCTTCGTTGGTGTAGTCTCCGGGCGCAATGTAGGTATTTCGCATCCGCGAAGCAGCGGCAAAGGTATAGTTCTGGCGACGCCCACTCCCCGTTCTGGGGTGTCCAGTTCGCAGAGAACCGGCTCTATCTGCGATGAAGTTTTTGAGAATTCCTTTTTCAATTAACAGGGTTCTTTGGGCTGGCATCCCTTCATCATCCATGTCAATTGTTCCAAAAGCGCTTTCAGAGCGTCCTTCATCCCACGCTGTTAGGCTTTCATGGGCGATTTTCTCACCTTTTTTGTCGGCGAAGGGTGTAACTTCACTCTCAATTTGAGTGGTTTCTAGTAGGTGTCCACAAGCTTCGTGGAAGATTACCCCACCAAATTTGTTCGCCATGATGATGGGGTAAGTCCCCGATTCTACGTAGTCAGCATCCAGCATTTTCCCTGCGGATTCTGCCACGTCTTCTGCATCAGACTTATATTCCCAAACCCGCAGGAAGTTTGGGTCGCTGGTGCTTCCTTCACGCTGGTTGATGGATGAACGATTGCCACCATTAGCACACAGGAGGTTATATCCTACGGATTGAGTAAGGCGAATGTCACGGGCAAAGGTGCCATCACTGGCGGCTACCAAGACTTCTTGCCAGTCTCTGAAATAGCTTGCTCGTCTGGATTGGACGTGGCTGGCTTTGAGCTGAAGCTGGGCGTTGGCATCGAGGAGAATTTCTCCCATTTCCCGCATTGAGCTACATTGAGGGAGCCAAGCATCTTTCCCTCTAATTGTGGCGTAATCTCTGAGTAGTTCTAGGTTGATTTCAGGGATAAAAGCGTTATCCGAGGGGAGTTGCAGTCCCAGGATTGAGAGTCCTTTTTCTAGAGCGGCTTTTAGCCCGGAAAATGAAAGGTCGTTGGTGCTGACGTAGCAGTCGGCTAGGCCACGGAATACTCTTACACCAGCGCCGGTTGAAAGACTCGGCGAAATGCTGGTAATTGTGTCGTCTTCTGCCAGACAGCTGATGTAGTTCACGCGTTCCAGGAAGAATTCGACGAAGTCAGCACCGGCGGCGCGTCCTAGTCCGAGGAGGGTAGCCAAGGGAGCCTCCCAGGTATCATCAAATCGCTCTGGTGTAGAGGTGTATTGTAAGGTTGGCAGTTCTTTTGACAGAAGAAGGGCACTTAGAAGCATAGGTAGCGAGGAAGCGGCGATCGCTTTTGTGCAAGTTAACTGAATTTTCGAGAAAGCGTCCAGTAATAGCCAATCACTAAAAGCCCTACTGTACAAAGGCGCTTTTCACCGTGACTACTAAAAAAGACCACGAGTCTTTATCCTAACAAGGATTCCAAAAACCTTCTGAAGGCTCTCAGTTCCGAGGATTCTAAAGAAATCAGGAGGTGAGAATTTAACAGGACTTACGCAACTGTCATATGCGAGCGCGTCCATAACACAAAGGGTTGGAAGGAGCTTTCATCAGGATTGGTGAGCTTTTCACTCGCTCTTGAGTGCAATTGTTCAGGACTTACGCACTATCTGCCGAAAAGCCCCCCATGCCCCCCCAATTCTGGGGGGAACCAGAATTTTCTCCCCCAAAGTTGGGGGGGCATGGGGCCCCCTCTGGGGATGGGGGGCATGGGGGGGCTAGTGCGTAAGTCCTAAAGAAGTTAAATGCACTTAGCTTAGAAGGTGAAAGTAGTTCTGAGCGTACCAATCACAACATCCGGATTGTTATCGTTCTGATTGGGAGCGGTAAGCCAGATGACACCCGGAGTAACGGAGATATTATCTGTCAGCTTGTACTTGTAAAAACCTTCAATGTGAAAGGAATTGTCACGAGCAAAGCCTTCGGCAGGACGAACGGAAGCACTAAGACCTCTGAGAGTCGGTTCTACACCTGCAAAAAGGCCCAAAACATTACCTTCTCCACCAAAATCGGAGAAGGCGACCCCACCCCCATAAGTCCAAATATCTCCACTTCCCTGACCAATCAGGATGGCGTTAGTGTAAGCACCAAAACCACTAATTGAAATATTGTTGGTCAGGCGGAAAGCCGCTTCGATGCCGTAGGAGTTAGTGACGACTGGAGTCAAAGGTAGAGCAAGATTTGCTGCAAATCCCGGATTATTAGCAAACCTGCTACCAACTACAGAGCCACTACCGTTATTATTCCCGACACCCAAGTCGAATATGGGAGTGCCGGTGTTGTGGTAGCCGTGGACGTAGGTTGCACCAATACCGATGCGATCGCCAAGATTAAAATTCAGCTGCCCTAGGATGGCATAGTCCCCGTCATAGAGACCTGCCTTCTCACGAGGATTATTTGCACCCAAACTACCCCCGCCAAAAACATCATTGCCGGCTCCAGCCAGGTAGCCCACGGTCAGAGTACTTGGTCCCAGGATGCTCTCCAAGGGACCGACGCCAAGGCTGATTGCACCACCTGCACCACCACCGATGCGATAGATGGGGCTTTCCGAAGCAAAGGTAGAGAGGGCACCATTGCCACCGTCGTAGTCCTCGAAGTAAGGGTTGAGGGTGGGAGCATAGTCGCTATGAATACCTCCGGTAGCGGCAAGGTAAACTTTCGAGCTGCCAAAGTTGAAGTAGTACGCCAACCAATCTACGGCGACGCTGTTGTTGCCAGTGCTACCGATGTTGAAGGTCTGTTGCCCCTCAGTTAAGGCTGTGGAACCTGCTGGGAATGTGGGATCTCCCAAGAATCCATTGCTGTTGTCAAGGTTGAATAGTTGAGCATTACCAGCGGTGAGACGAGTCGCTAAGCGATCGCGACCTGTGAAGCTGGTGTTGAATGTTAAACGTACCCGGTCTTGAAAAACAGTATTGTTTTCAACGGGGAGATTAAACTCGTCAGTCAGGGCAAAAATCGCTTCACCGGATAACTTTGTCGTCGTGGAGAACTGACGGTCTTCCAAGAAACCGACACGACCTTCCAGCTTATCGACTCTTGCTCCCAAAGTTGTCAGTTCCGCTTGAAATTCTCGAACCAGCCTTTGTAGAGTTTCTAAGTCTTGTCTCCTGACAAAGTCAGTAGTGCTGGCGGCAATTAGTCGCTCCACCTGGTTTAAACAGGCATTTAAACCGGCAGCAAATTCAAAACGCGTGAGTGCCCGGTTGCCGCGAAAGGTGCGATCGGGATATCCCGCAATACAGCCGTAACGCTCGACCAGACTGCGTAGGGCTTCATAAGCCCAGTCAGTAGGTCTGACATCGCTGAGCTGGGTGACATTAGTCACTTGGTCGAGGGAGTCAGCATTATCGCTGTAGCCGTTGACTTGATCTAAAGCGTCAGTGTTACTCGGCGCGGCTGGAGTGACTTGGGCAACTGTTGTGTCTGCGGCTGGTGTCCCAGAAATAGGAGCTGGGATTTTAGTATTTGGGCTAGCTGGGTTCAGCTGAGTCTGGGTTACAGCAACTTCAGCAGGTACTTCAACTTCAGCAACTGTTGGCTCTATTGGAACTTGTGTAGCGGCTGCTGAATGAACAGGTGTGTCTTGTTCAACTGTGACGGTTGGTGTCGCGACGGTAGTCAAGCCGGTCATGGTCGCGTCTTTCGCAAGCAACGGTACTTCAAGAGTTTGAGCAGAAGCCGTTTGAGGTTGAGCTGCTTTTGTAGCGGTTTGGCTATCAGCAGCAAATAAGCTTGCACTATCGGCTGCGCGTAGCGCACCCATAGAAACTAACAGCGTTGCGCCCAAGACAGCTGGGCTAATAATCAGAGATTTCCACAGGAACTTTAACATCTTCTGTTCTCCTCACACCCTTATAGAAAGAGTTGCATTGTCCTTTTTAGAGTAATGGTACATCGGTAGCACCGACTATAAAGGCTTTTGGTCGCACGAACCCTAGTTTTACCCCTAATCAGGCAATCCCAAAAATCTTGTAAGAATTGTTACAATTCAGCCAGTTGACGTAGACGGTTTGATACATCTTGCTGTTGCTTTTGTTTCTGGTGAAAGAAGAAAATTTGAAATTACAGCCGAAATCACATCAAGTGTTGGTAAGGCTATCTATATCCTTGTTTATTGAAGCGCGAACAGTACTCGATCAAGTCATCTGAATCAGGATTGCGGTGCATCACTCGTCTGAGTATAAACCTCTTCATCTACCGCGATCGCTCATAGTGTCAAGCACATCTCTAAATCATTTAGTTGACAAAGTTTATGGCAAGGTTCCCTTGCAAACCGTTCTTATTAAAGTTCTTTCACAAATACACGCTCACAGGCTGTGAGCGAAGCGGCGTGATCGCGCCATCTGGGGCTATACAAACACGCACCTGCTCTAGAAAGAGTTTGGGGCCAAGTCCGCCTGCGCGGGCTACGCTTCGCTTCGGGAAGGCTAACGCCTATGCTTGTTTAGCCACGATTTCTAATCACCAAGCATTGTCTAACTTCTAATACCATCAAGCCCTGGTAATGCTGCAAATTTTTCACTCTTGTCGTCAAACTTAAGTATGATTACCATTCCTGGCTACCAGATTTTCACCCAAATCTATGAAAGTGCTAGCTCAAAAGTCTATCGGGCCATCCGAGAGCAGGATAATCAATCCGTAATCCTCAAAGTTCTCAAAGAAGACTATCCCACGCCGGATAAACTTACCCAATACAAGCAGGAATATGAAATCACCCGCAACTTGAATCCGGATGGTGTAGTTAAGGCTTTTGCTCTCTTACCCTATCAGAAGACTCTAGTTATTATCTTAGAGGATTTCGGTGCTTCATCTTTACAGCAATTAATGTATGACTCGGTAGGGGTAAAACATACCTTTCCGCTATCAGAATTCCTCAGCATTGCTATCAAGACTGCTGAGATTTTGGCCGCGATTCATACCCTCAATGTCATTCACAAAGATATTAATCCATCCAATATCGTTTTTAACCCAGAAACAGAGACTCTTAAAATCATCGACTTTGGCATTTCCACGGTATTAACCCGCGAAAATCCCACACTGAAAAATCCGAATGTTTTAGAAGGCACCTTAGCGTATATATCGCCCGAACAAACGGGACGGATGAACCGTTCTCTAGATTACCGCACGGACTTTTACTCTCTCGGTATCACCTTCTACGAACTGCTTACAGGACAGCTACCTTTCGAGACTACCGATGTGCTGGAGTTGGTGCATTGTCATATCGCCAAACAGCCAGTACCACCCCATCAGCTTTTACCAGAGATTCCCAAAGTCGTTGCAGACATTGTGATGAAACTCATGGCGAAAACAGCGGAGGAGCGGTACCAAAGTGCTTGGGGAGTTAAAGCTGATTTAGAAGAATGTCTCGCCCAGTTACAGGAAAATGGAAATGTAACAGACTTTCCCCTCGCCTCGTCAGATATTTCTGACAAGTTTCAAATTCCCCAAAAACTCTATGGACGTGAAGCAGAAGTTGAAACCTTACTGACAGCATTTGAGCGAGTAGCGGACAGTCCCCAATCTAAAATCGAAATGATGCTGGTGGCGGGTTATTCCGGTATCGGTAAGTCATCACTTGTTGCCGAAATTCATAAACCGAATACTCGACTGCGCGGCTATTTCACAGAAGGCAAATTTGACCAATTTCAGCGGAATATCCCCTACTCAGCTGTTGTCAGCGCCTTTAAGGGATTAGTGCGGCAACTTTTATCTGAAAGCGAAGCACAACTAAACCTTTGGCGAGAAAAACTTTTAGCGGCATTTGGCCCTAACGGTCAAGTCATTATTGATGTAATTCCCGAAGTAGAACTGATTGTCGGCAAACAGCCCCCCGTGCCTTCGTTAGGGCCAACTGAGTCGCAAAATCGCTTTAATCTCGTCTTTGGTAAGTTCATCCGCGCATTTTGTACAAAAGAGCATCCTTTGGTCATCTTTCTGGACGATTTGCAGTGGGCAGATTCCGCCACTCTCAAGTTAATTGAACTAATTATGACGGATAGAGATACGCAATATCTATTTCTTATTGGGGCGTATCGGGATAACGAAGTCAGCCCAACGCATACCTTGATGATGACTGTGGATGGATTGCGTAATCTAGGAGCAACTATCAATTCTATTACTTTAGCCCCTTTAGAACTAGAACATATTAGCCAACTAATTGCCGACACATTGCATAGCTACACTGCGGAGGTAAAACCTCTGGCAGAACTCGTGATGAGAAAAACTCTTGGCAATCCGTTTTTTGTCAATCAGTTTGTAAAAACATTGCACGCCGAGAATTTGATAACTTTTGATTTTGAACATCACAACTTTACGTGGAATATAGCTCAAATTGAAGCCCAAGGCATTACAGACAATGTTGTGGAGTTGATGATTGGTAAGTTGAAGAAATTGCCGGAATCTACACAACAGGTTTTACGTTTAGCATCTTGTGTTGGTGCTGATTTCGACTTAAACACTCTTTCTATCATCTGTGAAAAATCCAAAGAATCAATTTTTACAGCTTTAGTTACAGCCGTTCAGTCTGCATTGGTTCTGCCTCTATCCGAATTAGATGAAAAACTGTTAATTCAAGATTACAAGTTCCTGCACGACCGAGTACAACAAGCTGCTTATGCCTTGATAGACGAGGAGCGCAAGAAAGCCGTTCACTTACAAATTGGTCGCCTGCTGTTGCAAAATACCGCACTAGAAACCTTATCAGAAGAGATATTTGAGATAGTCGATCATCTTAATCTCGGTGTTGAGCTTGTTACCTATCAAGACGAGCGAGATGAAATAGCAAAACTGAATCTGATGGCGGGTCAGAAAGCTAAAGCAGCAACAGCTTATCGAGCAGCCGTTGAGTATTTGAATGCGGGACTTAAACTCCTGTGTGCAGATAGTTGGCAGCGACAGTATCACCTAACCTTATCTTTGTACGAGGAAGTAGCAGAGGCAGCGTACCTTAACGGTGACTTCGAGCAGATGGAGCAGTTGGCAGAAGTCGTGTTGAACCATGCCAAAACAGTGCTGGACAAAGTAAAAGTTTACGATAGCAAAATTCAAGCGGCTGGAGCACAAGGAAACCTCAAAGAATCGATAAAGATTGGGCTTCAAGTACTGAAACTGTTAGGAGTGAGCTTACCAGAAGAACCGAGCTCGTTAGATATTCAAACAGGGTTCGAGGAAACCGCTTCACTCTATGTTGAGCAAGAAATCGAAGAGCTAATTAACCTGCCGGACATGACCGAACCTGAGCCGCAGGCAGCTCTCTATATCCTATTAAGTATAAGTGCTCCCGCCTATATAGCTGCTCCTACACTAATGTTACTGATTGTGCTATCGATGGTTAACTTATCTATTAAATATGGCAATGCTACCTGGTCCACACATAGTTATGCCTCTTACGGATTAATTTTGTGTGGAGTAGTTCAAGACATTGAATTGGGTTATAAATTTGGCAAATTGGGTTTTGGCTTAGCGGAACGGTTTAATGACAAGAAAGGCACTGCTAAGGCATTTCATGTATTGGGTTCGCACGTAATGCACTGGAAAGAGCATATCAGGGAAACCCTACCAATTTTGCTTGAGAGTTATCAAAGCGGAGTGGAAATCGGGGACTTTGAATTTGCTAGTTATGCTGCATCTCACCTGTGCTACCACTCATATTTTATCGGTCAGGAACTTACGGAACTAGAACAAAAATTTGCGACCTATAGTAACGCTATAAGTCAACTTAGGCGGGAAAATCCTTTTTATTGGGTTGCAATGCTTCGGCAGGCAGTCCTGAACTTGCTAGGTCAGTTTAAAGAACCTAGCTATTTGATGGGTAATGCCTACAACGAGGAGCGATCGCTGCCGCTTGCTATTAAAGCGAATGACCGAACAGGGCTTCACCTCTTCTATCTAAATAAACTTATCCTATGTTATCTGTTTGGGGAGGCTGATCAAGCTAGACAAAATGCTGTTATGGCAGAGCAGTATTTAGATGGTGCCACGGCAATGATAGTTGTACCTATATTTCATTTCTATGATTCTTTAGCACATTTAGGCATATTTGCTGAAGCTTCAAACTCGGAAAAAGAGGCTTGGCTCAATCGAGTTAACACCAATCAAGAAAAGATGCAGAAATGGGCGCATTATGCTCCAATGAATCATCTGCATAAATTTTATCTAGTGGAAGCAGAGAAAGCGCGAACCTTGGGGCAATATTGGCAAGCAGTAGAGTTTTATGAGCAAGCCATTAAAGGAGCCAGCGATCACCAATTTATCCAAGAGGAGGCGTTAGCTTATGAGTTAGGCGCAAAGTTTTATCTAGAGCGTGGTACGACTAAGATTGCCCAAACCTATATGAAAGAGGCACACTACGCCTACACACGCTGGGGAGCGATCGCAAAGGTGAAGGATTTAGAAGCCAGATACCCGCAGTTATTGCCTAAATCAGCTACCTCTAAAAGCATTACTTGCACCTCCACGATAACCACTAATTCCGAAACTGGTAGCCAGTTTGGGGAAGCGTTGGATTTAGCCACCTTCATGAAAGCGTCCCAAGCCATTTCCGGCGAAATTATTCTCGATAAGTTACTTGCTTCTTTAATGACGATTCTCATCCAGAATGCTGGGGCGCAAACAGGCTTTCTCATGTTAGATAGAGCAGGAGAATGGGTAGTTGAAGCCTCTGGAGAAGTGGATGCTGATGGCGTTAAAGTATTGCCGTCAATTCCCATTAACCAATACCTACCCGCATCAATCATCAACTATGTCACCCGTACCCAAGAAACTGTTGTCGAGAAAGATGCCGCGCAACAGGGCAAATTTACACTTGACCCGTATATTAAAGCGAATAAGACTAAATCTATTTTGTGTGCGCCACTAATAAATCAAGGTCAACTTAGTGGCATTGTCTATCTAGAAAATAATCTAACAGGGGGAGCCTTTACCCCCGATCGTTTGGAAGTTATACAACTATTATCTGGGCAAGCGGCGATCGCTATTACCAATGCCAAACTCTATGCCGAGGTTACCGAAAGTGAAAGACGGTTGACTCAATATCTAGAAGCGATGCCAATGGGTGTATCTGTCCACGACTCTACCGGACAACTCCACTATGCCAACCGTACAGCACAACAATTACTGGGCATCAACGTTTTACCAGAAGCCAAAACTGAGCAATTGACCAAGGCTTATCAAGTTTATCGTGCCGGAACCCAGGAGTTGTACCCATCCGCCCAACTGCCCATCGTGCGCGCTCTCTCCGGTGAAACAGTCAAGGCTGACGATCTAGAACTTTACCAACCGGATAAGATTGTCCCCTTGGAAGTTTCTACCACTCCGATTTTTGATGAAACAGGCAAAATTGTTTACGCGATCGCTGCCTTTCAAGATATCAGCGATCGTAAACAAGCAGAGAAGTTGCTAGCCGAATACAATCGCACCTTAGAAATTCAAGTCGCCGAACGTACTCAAGAACTGAAAAGCGCCCTCGACCATCTCAAAGCCACCCAAGAAGAACTAATTCAATCAGCAAAAATGGCAGCTTTGGGGCAGCTAATTGCAGGCATTGCCCATGAAGTGAATACTCCCCTAGGAGCCATTCGCGCCGCAGCTGGGAATATTTCCCAGTCCTTGGATCAAACCCTAGAACAGTTACCCAAACTGTTTCAATCCCGCTCCCCAGAACAATCGACAGATTTCTTAGCGTTACTGCAACGGTCACTCCAACAGAAATCAACATTCTCTACCCGAGAAAATCGTCAATTTAAGAGAGCCATAAGACGCCAATTGGAAGCTTTAGAGATCGATCAGGCTGATCTCATTGCTGATAGGCTAGTAACTATGGGAATTTGTAACGAAATTGACACCTTTGTACCCTTGTTAAAAAGACCTGATAGTTTTCAAATGTTAGAAATCGCCTATGAACTGTCCGGATTAAAAAGAGGCACTGCTATTATTAAAACAGCGACAGATCGGGCTTCAAAAGTAGTGTTTGCCTTGAAAACCTATGCCCGTTACGACCAATCGGGGGAAAAGACAATAGTCAATCTGACTGAGGGGATTGAAACTGTCTTAACCCTCTATCACAATCAATTCAAACAGGGAGTTGAGGTGATCAGGAACTATGCTGAATTACCGCCAGTGCTGTGTTATCCCGATGAACTGAATCAGGTTTGGACGAATCTCGTCCATAATGCCTTACAAGCGATGGATTATCGAGGCACTTTAACTATTGGTGTAACTCAAGTTAACCAGCAAGCTAAGATTAGCATTACCGATAGCGGCTCTGGGATACCAGAAGAAATTAGATTGAAAATATTTGAGCCATTCTTTACCACAAAACCTCCAGGAGAGGGCAGTGGATTGGGACTCAATATTGTCAAAAAAATCCTTGAAAAGCATTCCGGTCACATCACAGTAGCAAGCCAACCCGGTCGGACTACATTCAACGTTTTTCTTCCAATTCAGCCTTATGAGTAGTGCGATCGCCAGCACTCAATCGACGTAAAAATGAGGCTTTTAGGAGGTAATTCGAGACTTCTGAGTTTCTTCTGAGGTGTAGTAATTACCTCTTCTCCGATATAAACTTTATCCCCAATAAATTTTTGTTTTGAGTCGCATTAGCGCAAATGAACCTCACAAATTTTTTTGGGTGATGGGCGATAGACTATTGCCTAAAATCCTAAAATATGCTTTTAGGTAGTATTCCTGCCGTGCCACTAAAAACAAGGCACGGCAGGGCACGTTCCAGCAGGAGTTTTCCAGCTGGCTAAAAATAATTCTTTTCTTATAGATCCAAGTTGAACAAGTCAACGTATATATAAAAGGCCGAGATGGTACTAAGTTAAGGAGCCAATAGACAGACATCGACAACTAATCACAAAAGGTTACAGCCGCCTACTTGGGCGTATCTTAGTGCCGGTTGCCCAAAAGGTTAATTGTGGAGTGGCTATTCAATTTATTGACGAGTAGATGAAAAAACGCACACATTAGCTTGAAGCGACACAATTGATGGCGAAAAAGACAAAACTCATAACTATGAAATTGA
>DATNPI010000307.1:0-7158 GCA_036703325.1 Coleofasciculaceae cyanobacterium | reverse complement strand
CCCAAAATATACTCGGCTCCCAAACTCCAACCGTTAATCCGCCCTTGTGAGTCTAAGAAGAAAATTGCGTAGTCCTTGACGTTCTCCAGCAGTAAGCGGAACCGTTCTTCGCTTGAACGCAATGCTATTTCTGCCTGCCTTTGAACTGTGATATCAGCCAGGTTGTAAACAGCACCAGTAAACCCTCCAAACTCATCCAGCGCCGGATCTACTGTGACAGAAAACCACCGTCCAAGAGTGTGAATCACCAAGCTTTGACGCTGTCGAGTTTCCTGAACACGAAGGAAGGGAGTGACATCGCAGCCGAGTGCCATTTGCATCAGATCCTGATGCCGCCTCCCGATGATTTCGCTAGACGGTTTGTTCAAAAGCTTTGTCATGGCTTTGTTACAACGCAGGAATTTACCTTCCTTGTCGAGTAAGCCAACTCCATCACTAATCGAGTCGAAAGTTGTTTGCCATTCTCGCGCTATAGCTGAAGCTGACTCCTCAGCCCGCCGCATCCTCAGTAACGCTTTCACCGTCGCAATTAATTCAATCGGCTCGACAGGTTGCGCCAGGTAAGCATCTGCGCCGCTGTCTAACCCTTGAGCTTTGTCCCGACTTTCAGTAAAATGGGCAGACAGATGAAGCACGGGAAGATTGGCAGTCACTGAGTTGGATTTAATCTGACGACAAACTTCAAAGCCGTTAGTATCAGGAAGCTGGACATCCAGAATCACCAATTCAGGTTCAGCTTGAGCGATCGCCTGCAACCCCGCCTCGCCTGTAGTCGCCTCCATCACCGCAAACCCAGCACTTCGCAATACGCGAGCGACAACATAACGGTTGGTTTCGTTGTCGTCAACATGCAAGATTGTGACTAACGGTTCTGACATAGTTTTTCTCTCAGGTATCTAAAAATAGCCCAGCTTTTCTCAGGGCTTCCCGTAATTGAGCAAGAGCAACTTCTTGAGAAAGAGTTTCTTTAGAAAGAATTGCCACAGTGTGTTGGGCTAGAAACTTTTGCTCTTCGGGTTCTAGCTGTTTTGATGTGTTGACAATTACGGGAATCGTGGTAGTTGCGCTGTTGCTTTTCAGCTGGTTCAAAACTTCAATGCCACTCAATTCTGGCATATTAAAATCCAACACAATACAGTCAGGATTTTCGACTTGAGCTAAACGAATCCCCTCACGTCCATCTGCTGCTTCCAGAATATCTAGGGGAATATGGACTAGAAGTTGCTTTAACACGTACCGCCATGTCTTATCATCATCAATCAGCAAAAGCTTTTGTTGCCTACCCTGCTTGACAAGCGTACTGAGTTTGTTCAACAGTGAAAATCTATCTACAGGCTTAATCAGGAACCCCTCGGCTCCTCTAGCCATCACTTGCTTCTCGTTATCTACGACGGAGATCACAAGAATCGGAATATTTCGGGTTGTTTCATTGCTGTTGGTTTCCAAGAGAAACGCCCAAGTGTTTTCCTTTTCAAGTAAAATATCTAACATAATGGCGATTGGCTGAAACGCGACAAGCGCCTGCTTTGCTGCGTTGAGCGTTCGTGCCGAAATCATCTGATAATTCGATTCTTGAAAATACTTCTCGTAAGCAAAAATAGTTTCAGGATTGTCTTCCACAACCAAAATAGGAAGGCGATTCGGGTCAATTTGCCAAGTAACTTGTCCGATTGAGGAGACTTCGGCAGAACCAGGAAAGACCGATGGGATAGAAGCAAAAAATGTTGATCCCTTGCCTAATTCACTATAAACCCAGACTCTTCCTCCCAACAATTCTGTCAACTTGCGCGACAGTGGCAGTCCCAAACCTGTTCCTTTGACTTTTTTTTGGAGTTTAGACTCTATTTGAATAAAATCCTCAAAAATTCGCTCTTGATCCTGCGGTGCAATTCCAATACCTGTATCGGCAACGGAGAAAGTAACGGTGTTACCTGCCATGACTGCTGCCACCCGCACCTCACCACATTCGGTATACTTTAGTGCATTAGAGATGAAGTTTCTCAGAATTTGGGCGACCTTACCTTCATCTGTATAAAGGGGTGGAATGTCAACAGGTTCCTCGAAGACAAGAGCAACCGAAGAGTTATGAGCAAGCAGAGGACGCAACATCCCTCTCAAAGTTCCAAATAGGTCGCTGACTTCAAACTGGCTGGGATGGACGACAATTTTTCCAGCTTCTACCTTTGCTAAGTCTAAGAGGTCGTTGACCAACTCCGATAGACCTTCCGCAGCTTTTTGAATGAAATTGACTTGCTTTTCCTGCTCTGTTGTTAAGGGACCATCCATTCGGTCTATCAAAATCCGAGACAGAGACATAATTGAGTTCAGCGGTGTGCGAAACTCATGGCTCATATTCGAGAGGAACCGAGTTTTCAGTTCATTTGCCTTTTGTAGAGAATCCGCTTTTTCGTCTAATTCGGCATACAAAGCCACGACACCGCGATTGGTATCTTCTAGTTCGCGGTTGAGCTGAGTTAACTGCTCCTCGCGCTGGCGTAACTCCTGCATTGCACGTAGCAGTTCTTGGTTCTGCCGTTGAATTTCCTCAAACGGATTTTGCGGTTCTCGATTATCCAACTGATCCCTAAGAAGGTGCAAGCGTTCTGTTGTCAGCTCAGGTGAGCGTTTTGGCAGGGTTTTCCCCATCAATACTGTAGTTCCCTGGTTTGCAACCGACTCAATTTGAAACTGATCCATCAGCCGACGAGTGCCGATAATCCCCAATCCCATCCCGGTTGTGGAAGTGTATCGCCCATCTAAAATCGCCTGCAAGTTAGAAATCCCCGGACCTTGATCGCGAATGCTAATCCAAAGGTTCTGCGGGGATTCGTCATCTACCGAAAATTCAACGATTCCGCCCTTAGCATACACAAAAGCATTCCGAGCGATTTCTGAGACAGCTGTGGCAAGGCGTGCTTGGTCTTGGGTCTCAAATCCCAAAGCTTGGGCAATCTGGCGTGCCATTTGACGAGTCAGCACCACATCTTGCTCGTAGCGAATTTCTAAGGTGAGGATAGTTGTACTCATGGCTATATATTCTCACGGGCAACCAGCACAGTCACATCATCGCGGACTCGGTGAAAATCTCGATATAAAACGCCTGCAATCAAGCTGGGATGTTTGTACATGAGACCAGCATAGCGCTCTAATCGCCATTGGGTTCCCAAGCCATCGGAATGTAACAGCAAGATTGCCCCTGGATGCCATTGGTAAGTAAACTCTTGAATTTTGCGGACTTCATGCCCGACTGTACCGTTGTAGGAAACCATGTTGTAGCTTCCGTCAGACCAGATGACACTGCCAGCAATATTCCCCACCCCAGCAAAGCGAACAGATTGGTGTTCAAAGTTGACTTCTGCGATCGCCAGCGCCGCTCCCCGTGTACTCCGTAAGGCTTGATGAATTGCTGCCACTATTTCTTGAGGACTACGGTTGACATTTTCCTGAAAAACTCTCACAGCTTCTGTTGATGCTTGAGCAGCTTGTGGTCCGTGACCTAATCCATCGGCAACTAGCAGCAAACTGCGCTCTTGATTGATAATACTTGCCCAAGCATCGCCGCAAACCTCCTCTCCCGGTTTTGGCAGACACACCACTCCGATCTCAAGATTCTCTAGGGGTTTACTTGTGGGTAAGGGGCTAGCCCAAAGCTGACTCAGGATAGCTGTCCCTGCATTCGGGATCGAATAAATATCCACAAAACCAGAAAGACGGCTGATCGCGCCTAACCCATTTCCGGAACTTCCGGCTGTCGAAAACCCGTCTTCCATACACTCGCCTATGTTGTCCATCCCAGGTCCAGTGTCCAACGCCAGGACTTCCAAACCCATGATGTTGTACTTTTCAATTGCCTGTAGCAGCAGTACCCCATCCCTAGCGTGTCGCACCAGGTTATTTGCAACTTCGGTCACGACAATACCGACCTTTCCCCGATCAGTCTCGTTGAAACCGAGATGACTCGCTAGGGCTAGAGCGCTGCGTCGTGCTTCACCTGCCTGACTTTGCTCTAAAATTCGTAGGGCGAGGGATTCTCTCATAAATTTATGACTTCCACTTTGTAATTGTGACGCAGGTGCCCTCACCTACATGAGAAACGATATTGAATTCATTCATCAGTCGCTTTGTACCGCTTAGCCCCATGCCCAACCCACCACCTGTGGTGTAACCATCTTTGAGTGCCAAGTCAATATCTGGAATTCCTGGTCCTGAGTCTTCAAAAACAAGCCGTAAACCCCGACGCATTCCATCCTGGAGTGCTTCCACTTTAACAGTACCACCGCCTCCGTAGTCCAAAGTATTACGGGCTAGCTCGCTGGCTGCCGTGACAATTTTGGTCTGATCTACCAGACTAAACCCCAGTTTGACGGCAAACTGGCGCACCGCCTGCCGCACCAAAACCACGTCTTGTGAGGACTGGATGCTCATGTCACAGCTGGGCATATCCATCTGCGCTTCCTCCAGCAGTCGCCTTCAGCGATGCCCGCAGAAGTGCCATGCCCTTCTCAACGTTTAAGGCGGTGCGAATACCTGTTAAAGAAAGCCCGAGCTCTACTAAGGTGATGGCAACTGCTGGTTGCATTCCGACCACAACCGTTTGAGCATCAAGTATCTGTGACATCTTGGCAATGTTTCCCAGAATCCTGCCAATAAAGGAATCCACAATTTCTAAACACGAAATATCAATCAGTACCCCATGAGCCTGTGTATCAGTGATGCGATTTGTCAAGTCATCTTGCAAAGTCATCGCTAGGCGATCGTGCATATCAACTTGAATCGATACTATAAGGAATTCGCCCATTTGGAGTATGGGAATGCGTTCCATAAAAAGACCTCTTAACTCCTTAGCGGGCTTGGGGACGGTTGATTGTCATGCCAAGGCGTTTTAGAGCCAGCAGAAAAGCATCGGCTAAAGATGCCTTTGTGATTATGTCTGCCAGATCCACGCCTAGGTAAACAATTGTTTGAGCAATTTGGGGGCGAATTCCACTGATCATGCAATCTGCACCCATTAACCGAGCTGCGGTGACTGTCTTCAGTAAGTGCTGAGCTGTGAGGGTGTCCACTGTTGGCACTCCAGTGATGTCGATGATGGCGACTTCTGAACCCGTCTCCACAATCTTCTGCAACAAAGACTCCATCATCACTTGGGTACGGGTGCTGTCTAATGTGCCAATAATTGGCAGAGCTAAGATACCATCCCACAGCTTAACAACGGGTGTTGAAAGTTCCATCAACTCTTCTTGCTGGCGAATGATGACTTCTTCACGCGACTTTTGATAAGCTTCAATTGTTAACAGTCCCAGCTGGTCTATGAGAGTGGTCGCTAGCCAGGTATCCTCAACTAAGGCGTTTGCATCACCAGCGAGTTCCTCGCGCAACCGAGCAAATAGGGGTTGCTTAAACGATAAAACAAACGTGGCAGTTTCCGACGGTGTAAAGCCTTTCTGCGAACGAGTACGAGAAACACTGGTGAGCATTTCTCGCACAGAACGCCAGTCGGAGGATTGCACGTTGGTTAAGTTGCCGTTATGGACAGATGTCCTCAGCAAACTTAGGAATTCCCGACACTCCTCCCGCAACTGTGTTTCTTTGATCAAACCTTTGCTCGCATTGTCAGCCACTAGCGCTTGAATCCAGTCTGCCAACAGTTGTGCTTCATATTTTTCAAGAACCTCTGGAATTTTACTTCCATTGCTTAAGCCCATACAATGATTCCTTCTACCTGATTGGCATTTAGCCAGTGATTGATATGTATTATGTATATGTATTATGTGTCAATCGTTTAGGCTTCCAGGTACACTAGCTCGCTGAAATTATGTCTGATTCCGTGAACTACCCCAACTAAGCTGACGCTATAGTTGGGGCTTCTGTACTCATAGGCGAGTGCCGAAGATTCGACTTTCGCCCCATCTTTGGTCTTACCTGGCCTCCTACAGCAGAGACGGCTGAACCATCCGCCTTTAGCCATCTGATACCCTCTGCTCTAATATTTGTTGCTGCGTTAGCGTCCCTATCGTGGTGAGTGCCACAGTGAGGGCAAGTCCATTCCCTGATATCTAACGGCATCTCAGCCATCTGATAGAAACAATTCGAGCAGAGTTTGGAACTAGGGAACCATCTATCTATCTCAACCAACTTCCCTCCTTTACGTTCTAGTTTGTAAGCTAAGAAGTTGGTAAACATTCCCCATCCACAATCAGATATTGCTTTCGCCAAGTTGTGATTACGTTCGCGTAGCGTGCGCGTTCGCGAAGCGTCCCGAAGGGAAGCGCTCACCATGCCTTTGACATGAAGATTCTCTACTATGACAGCTTGGCTATCGCTGACCAACTTGTAACTAAGTTTATGCAGAAAATCTTGCCTTGAGTTGCTAACTCGTTCGTACACTTTGGCAACAACTTTTCTATATCTATTTCGTGAATTACTCCCTTTTTGTTTACGTGCTAGCTTTTGTTGCTTGCGTTTTAGGTTTTTCTCGTGCTTGGCAATATACTTAGGATTGTCATATTTAGAAACTTTCTCGCCGTCTGTAACGACAGCAAAATGCTTCAACCCTAAATCAACACCGTAAATCTTGCCATCCGTTGAAGAGTGCTTTTCCCCTTCTACTTCAGTAAGTATAGAAGCAAAATATTTACCAGACGGAGTTTTACTAACAGTGACAGTTTTTATCTTTCCTTCAATTGGTCTGTGTATTTTGGCTTTGACTACCCCGATATTACCGGGAAGTTTTACATCGCCATTTACTATTTTGACATTTTGAGGATATTGAATTGACTGTTTACCGTGCTTAGACTTGAATCGAGGAAAGCCAGCGCGTTTCTCAAAAAAGTTCTTATACGCTGTGGTTAGATTGAGTGTCGTAGCTTGTAAAACCTGACTATAACAATCAGCTAACCACGCACTATCTTCTGCTTTTTTAAGGTCTGGTAGAAGGGCATTGAGTGCCGAGCGTCCAAGTCCTTTACCTGTTTCTTTGTAAGTTTCAATAGACTTATTCAAAGCATAATTCCACCACCATCTAGCACATCCAAATGTTTGAGCTAGTAGTATTTGTTGTTCTTTAGTTGGGTATAAACGGACTTGTACGGCTTTGTGTAACACTCAATATCACCTCCTTGCCTTCTGTATTCTATCACAATATAGATTTAGCGATAA
>DATNPI010000290.1:0-8320 GCA_036703325.1 Coleofasciculaceae cyanobacterium | reverse complement strand
CCAGCTACGTAGAACGCCAAGCAGACCAAGAGCTGTACGAGAAACTGAAGTCGGGTCAATTTTGCTACGTCCTCAACTGTCGGCAGATGGGCAAGTCTAGCCTGCGGGTGCGAACCATGAATCGACTGAAGAGTGAGGGTATTCGCTGTGTTGCCATTGACATGACTCGATTGGGCAGTGAGTATCTGACTCCACAGCAGTGGTACGAACGGGTAGTTTCTGAGCTGTGGCGAGGCGCTAACCTCCCTGGTAAGGTGAATTTGAAGGCGTGGTTGAGGGAGCATGAGGAACTGGCACTCGTTCACCTCCTAGATCGCTTCATTGAAGAGGTCTTGTTGGTGCATGTACCGGGGGAGAAAATTGTTATTTTCATTGATGAGATTGACAGCGTTCTCAGCCTAGATTTCTCCATTAACGACTTTTTTGCCCTCATCCGAGCCTGTTATAACCATCGGGTTGATAACCCAGAATACAACCGCCTCACCTTTTGTCTGCTGGGGGTGGCGACGCCTTCAGATTTGATTAAAGACAAAACCCGTACTCCGTTTAATATCGGCAGGGCAATTTCTCTGAATGGCTTTCTGTTCGAGGAAGCTCAGGGGTTAGCAGAGGGTTTGGTGGGCAAGGTTGCTGAACCTAAGGCAGTGCTGCGGGAGATTTTGCACTGGACAGGTGGACAGCCGTTTTTGACACAGAAGGTCTGTCGGTTGGTGGTGCAGGTTGCAGAAGCACTCCCCCAGCCCCCCGAAGATCGGGGGGAGCAAGAAGGCAATGGAGCATTGGAAGTTCTCCCTTCCGCCCGATTCGTTGAGCAAGTTGTTCAAACCCACATCATCAACACCTGGGAGTCTCAAGACGAGCCAGAACATTTGAGAACTATTCGAGACCGTTTGCTGCGGAATGAGAAGCTTGCTACTCGGCTGTTGGGACTATATCAGCAAATTTTGCAGCAGGGGGAAATCGAGGCTGACGATCGCGAAGGTCAGATAGAATTGCGGCTATCGGGGTTAGTCGTAAAGCAGGGTTCCGTCCTAAAGGTCTATAACCCCATCTATGCAACCGTATTCAACTCAACTTGGGTGGAGAGAACTCTAAACAATCTCCGACCCTATGCTGAAGCCTTCAAGGCTTGGATTATATCCGGCGGTCAGGACGAATCTCGACTGCTACGAGGACAGGCATTAGAAGAAGCGCTGCAATGGTCGGCAGGGAGGAGTTTGAGCGATCGGGATGCTCAGTTTTTGAGGGCGAGTCAGGCAATAGAAAATCGGGCAACCAAACAGGCAAATGAGATTCTAGCAAAGGCAAACCATAAAGCTAAACGGCGGCTCCGTATTGGCTCTGTTTTTCTAGGTGCAGCCTTGTTGGCAGCAGGGGTAATTGGTTTGTGGGGAAGCGGCTCGATTAATCATGCCAAAACAATCACTCAGTTGGAGCGGGATAGCACCAACGCTCTTGAGCAGTTTGAATTTCAACAAAATGAAGCCCTGTTGTTGGCGATGCGCTCTGCACATCAGTTAAAGAGACTATCTGACGGGGAAGTCGAGTGGGTGAAATGGGAAACGGGAGGTGTGCGTTTGAGGTTATGGACGCGATTTGGGAATGGAGCGAAAGTCAAATATCCCACAACCAGCCCAATCTTAGCGCTACAGACTATTCTCAATAACACCCGACAGCAGCAATTGTCTTATTCGAAGGGTGGTCTCACAATGGTACAGTTTAGCCCCAAAGGTGATCGCATCATCAACTTTGGCAGGACTGAAACTACCGTGTTGGACTCACAGGGCAATGAATTGGTAACACTCAAGCATCAGGAAATTATCTGGGAACCGCACCTTAGCCCCGATGGGAAGCACATCATCACGTTCGGCACAGATGGCATCGCAAGACTCTGGAACTTTCAGGGCAAGCAGCTAGCCGTATTCCCACTACATCGTGATCTTAAAGCTGCACAGTTTAGCCCTGATGGCAAGCACATCATCACCCTCGAATTGAATGGTTCAGCCCAACTATGGGATCTACACGGCAATCGCTTGGCAGTGTTTAAAGAGTATCGGGATGGTGGAGTTACAGTGGCACAGTTTAGCCCTGATGGTAAGTATATTGTTACAACAAGCGCAGAAGGCGGGATCGTGCGTCTGTGGAATCTCCAAGGCAAGCCGCTAGCCGCCTCCAAAGGTCATCAAAGCTCTGTAACAGCAGCGCAGTTTAGCCCTGATAGTCAGCGTATTGTCACGGGTGGACTCGACGGCACCATACGACTATGGGATCTTCAGGGCAAGCAGCTATCAGTGTTCAAAGGGTATAAAGGGGGAGTTGAGGCGGTGCAGTTTAGCCCTGATGGCAAGCGCATCGCTACAGGTGGAAAGGACGATCCTCAAAAAGGAGACAACGTCATCCGCCTCTGGGATCTCCAGGGTAATCAGCTTGCAGTGTTTAAAACTTCCCTTGGAGTCAGGGCAATTCAGTTTAGCCCCGATGGTCAGCGCATTACTGGCTATGACTCAAATCGTGCTTACCTGTGGCACTTACAGGGCAATCAACTGGCAACCTTTCTAGGGCATCAGAGGAAAGTCAGCTCAGTGCAGTTTAGCCCCAAGGGCGATGCGATCACTGAGCTTGGAGCGGACGGCATTGTCCGCCTATGGAATCTCAAAGGCAATCAGTTGGGGACACTAAAGTATCCTCAGGGGAAGATCGGGTTAGTGCGGTTTAGTCCTAAGGGCGATCGCATTCTCACTGCTGAAGAAAACAGCAATCTCCGAGTTTGGGATAATATCCAAGTCTGGAATTTAGCAGGCAGACAGTTGGCAGTATTGAAGGGGGAATGGGGTTTGAACTGGAAGAATCCAATTAGCCCTGATGGAAAATACACTGTGACTAGAGGAAAGGGCAACACAATTCAAATCTGGGACTTAGAGGGCAACCAAGTAGCCGTCTCTCCACAGATTCTAGGATCTATATATGCTCTACAGTTCAGTCCTAAAGGTGATTCTATCGCCACGGCTGGAGGACACGGCATGGTTCGTCTTTGGAATCTCCAAGGCAAGGAGCTAGTGGCATTTAAAGCACATCCTAGTTGGGTGCATGATATCTACTTTACCCCGGATGGCGATCGCATCATGGCTATCAAACCGGATGGTGCGCGATTGTGGAACCTCCGGGGCAATCAGCTAGCTAGTCTGGAAGAATTGGATAAAAGAGCGGTATTTAGCCTCAATGGCAAGCGCTTTGTCAGACTCTCTGGCAACGTTGCTTCTGTGTGGGACTGGCAAGGTAATAAGCTAGCAACACTTCAAGGGCGTGAGGGGTGGTTTGAGACAATTTTAGAGTTTTATCCCAATGCTGTGCAGCTTAGTTCTGATGGCGATAGCGAAGCGGGACGCGATAGTGTTCTTCGCATTGCTACGCAAGGGAAAGATGGAACGGTCAGAGTATGGGATTCAGAAGGACAGCAAATAGCTGAATATGAAGGCTATGCAATGGCGTTAAGCCCTGATGGGAGACAGATTGTGGTAGTTTCCAAAAACGATAACATACCCAGGATGTGGCGAGTTGACGATTTGGATGGGCTGCTGAAACGAGGATGCGATTGGTTGCGGGTTTCTATCGCCCTTGGTACGAGTAAAGAAGACCGTCAGATGTGTGGCATCATCAAAGACTGAAGAACTTGCCGCTTTGCACAGTTGGCGGGACTCAGCGCCGATCTGTCAATGTATCAGCATAGGCTAAGGTGGAGTGTGGCTATTTGAGTTGTGAGATGTCAGAGGTTCAGATCCCCGACTTCTTAGAGAAGTCGGGGATCTCGCCTTCACGAATCATTTGGGACTGCTGTTTGGCGGAACGAGCCATTCTTCGCTCACAATTTGAGAATTCAAATAGAATTTCCTAACACCTAACCCGCAAAAGCTGATAGCTAATATGAGCGAAACCAACTCGTTATTTACCCGCCTCAGCCAGACTCTTAGCAAGGTAATTGTCGGTCAATCTTCTCTGGTGCAACAGTTGCTGGTGGCGCTACTGAGTGGTGGGCACGTAATTATTGAGGGAGTACCAGGAACGGGAAAAACCCTGCTAGTTAAGGTGCTGGCAAGGCTAATGCAGGCAGATTTCCGGCGGATTCAGCTGACACCGGATATTTTGCCATCAGATATCCTGGGGACAAATATTTTTGACCTGAATAGCCGCAGTTTCACTCTTAAGAAAGGGCCTGTCTTTACCGAGATTTTGCTAGCTGATGAAATTAACCGCACACCGCCCAAAACTCAGGCCGCACTGCTAGAAGCAATGGAAGAGCAGCAAGTGACGCTAGATGGCGAGACTTTGCCGCTATCTGAACTATTTTGGGTGATTGCGACGCAAAACTCCCTAGAATTTGAGGGCACGTACCCCTTACCAGAGGCTCAGTTAGACCGATTTTTATTCAAACTTGTCGTGGATTACCCGGATGCAGCGGCAGAAAAGCAAATGTTGCTGAATGTTCAGGCAGGGTTTCGAGCGAAACGTCTTGACTTGGCTCGTCTCAAGCCTATAGCAACAGTGGAGCAGATCGTTAGCGCCCGTAAAGCTGTTCAAGCCGTTGAGGTTGAAGATAAGCTACTAGATTATGTACTGGCTTTAGTGCAGCGCACTCGACAACACCCTGATTTAGGGTTGGGCGCTTCCCCTAGATCGGCTGTCGCTTGGTTGCAAACCAGTAAAGCTCAGGCTTGGCTAGCAGGACGTAACTATACCACCCCTGATGATGTGAAGGCAGTTGCGCTGCCCCTTTTGCGTCACCGTCTCATCCTCAAACCTGAAGCTCAACTGGATGGTTTGATGATGGATGCTGTAATTTCCTCGCTATTGAACCAGGTGCCAGTACCAAGATGAAGGATGAAGGACAAATTCGATGGCTGTAACAATCACCGAAAAGCTTTACCAGGAATTGCTTGGTTACCTGCAATCACAGCCTGAAGTTGATGTGCGTGCTGAGGAATTGCACCAACAATTGCAGCAAGCGGAAATTGACCGTGCCTATGAAGAGTTGAAGATTGAGGGCAAGGTAACCACCACGAAATCAGGCGCGTGGATCATCGGTTAATTGCGCCGATGGGTAGGTGTACAAAAAGGTGGCTTGAAGAAAAGGGCTGCATCCTTGATTAGGACTAGATTTCAGGCTATGATAGTTTATAGATAGCCGCGCACCTTATACTGTAAGGGTTTGAGCAATTTTCTCCTCTTCCATACCTCTAATTGGAAGTACAAAAACGCTCATCCGCGCCTCGATATCACCTTAAATCCCTATCAGGGATTGAAACCAAAATTATTTCAACCGCAACCCATTAAAACCACCTCGATATCACCTTAAATCCCTATCAGGGATTGAAACAAACACCAGGGGATGACGAGACACGAAGCCACTTGTCTCGATATCACCTTAAATCCCTATCAGGGATTGAAACTGATTCGTAACTAACTAAATACCGTTTCATTGATTGACTCGATATCACCTTAAATCCCTATCAGGGATTGAAACACCGTTGAGAACTCCTCTTACTTTGATGTGATTAACTCGATATCACCTTAAATCCCTATCAGGGATTGAAACACAGCAGCTTGATATCGTTTGGCGGTTGCATCATCTCGATATCACCTTAAATCCCTATCAGGGATTGAAACAATTGCGATCAAACGTCCTGACTTAAGCCACAGACTCGATATCACCTTAAATCCCTATCAGGGATTGAAACTCAGAAGTTCAGGATCTGTATGCAAAATACTGGCTCGATATCACCTTAAATCCCTATCAGGGATTGAAACACGTTGGTTGATGGTATCCAGAAGTATGTAGAGGATGCCTCGATATCACCTTAAATCCCTATCAGGGATTGAAACAAAATAATAGAGCTAGGTGCGTTATTGAAAGAAGCTATAAACTCGATATCACCTTGAATCCCTATCAGGGATTAAAACCCCTATTCCGTGTTTACCGGCAAAGGTAAGAAATCTGAGAGAGCGATCGCCTTATGGCACTGCCCCGAATGAGCGCTCGCTACCTGATGCCAAACATATCTGATTCAATGGGAATAATGCAGGCTGACCTGAATTTTTAGAAGCAAAGCCAATGATTCCCTCTAGGCGTGTTTATTTACTCTTGCTGTTGGGCATTGCGATCGCGATCGCACTCGCCATCATTTTCGGTCAGCAGATAAGCCTCATTGGAACCCTCCTATTCGATAGCGTGGTTTTAGGCCTAGCTGTCTGGGATGGACAACGGGTGAAAGCTAACCGGGTAAAGGTAACGCGCTATCCCTTACAGCGGCTTTCGATAGGGCGGGATAATCCTGTTGTTGTATCCGTAGAATCGGGGAATCAAGTCTCAAAAATTCGCCTGCGCGACTACTACCCGTTAGAATTTGAGGTTTCAGCCCCAACACTAGAAGCATCCCTAGAGCCTAATACCTCACAGGAACTGACTTATAGTATCCACCCAGATAGTCGGGGTGAGTTTGAGTGGGGAGATATACAAGTGCGGCAGCTGGGTGCCTGGGGATTGGCATGGCATGATTGGAAAGTCCCAGCGAGTCAGAAGGTTGCAGTGTATCCGGACTTAGTGGGGTTGCGATCGCTTTCCATTCGCCTCACCTTAGAAAACACTGGCACCATGCGCCGCGCTCAACGCATCGGCATGGGCACTGAATTTGCCGAACTGCGAGAATATGGTGTCGGTGACGACACTCGCCTGATTGATTGGAAAGCCACCGCAAGGCGATCGCGCCCCTTAGTGCGGGTATTGGAACCGGAACGGGAGCAAACCCTAATTATATTGCTCGACCGGGGACGCCTGATGACGGCACAAGTGCAAGGGCTAAAGCGGTTTGATTGGGGTTTGAATGCTACGTTATCTTTAGCATTGGCTGGGTTACATCGAGGCGACAAAGTCGGAATCGGCGTCTTTGACCGCGAAGTGACTACCTGGATTCCACCCGAACGCGGTCAACATCAGCTGTCTAAGCTAATTGAACGCCTAACCCCCATTCAGCCGGTACTGCTAGAACCCGACTATGTTGGTGCCGTCACGAAACTGGTAAATCAGCAAACTCGTCGCGCCTTGGTCGTTCTAATTACAGATATAGTAGATGTCACCGCCTCCGCAGAACTCCTTGCTGCACTAGTACGCCTAAAGCCGCGCTACTTACCGTTTTGTGTCACTCTCCGCGATCCCCAGGTTGACCGACTGGCTCATACCCCCCCTGCCACCCTTGATAGAGGGGGAGTTGCAGCGACTTATGCTCGTGCCGTTGCTCTCGATTTATTTGCCCAACGCCAGGTTGCCTTTGCCCAGCTGAAGCAAAAAGGCGTTCTTGTATTAGATGCACCCGCCAATCAGATTAGTGAGCAACTGGTTGACCAGTATCTGCAACTCAAGGCTCGTAATCTACTTTGAGAAAGGTTGCTCATGTCTCATAATCCTAGTCCTCACGCTCTGAAGCAGCAGCTCAGTATTGGTAACGTCGTCACCGTTAGCCTCAACCTCTATCGCTCTCATCTGAAACTTTACTTTAAGCTTGCATTATCCGCCCATTTATGGTTTTTAGTGCCTATCTATGGCTGGGCTAAATTCTTTACTATTGCTGCACTGATATCGCGTTTGGGATTCGATGACTTGAGCGGTCAATCAGAAAGCATCAATTCTGTTCGCAGTCAGCTCAATCGTCGGATGTGGCATTTTCTTCTAACAGGGATTTTAGTTGTAATACTATCTTTTTTGGGAATGTTGATATTGTTGATTTTATTTTCCATTATTGGAGGATTATTATACGCATTACTTAGCTCGGTTTTGGGAATTTCCCAAGTAGGAGGTGCTGACCAACTTTTTAAAAATTGGTTATATACAGGAATAGTTATGCCAATAGCTATAGTTGTATATCTAAGTCCTGTGTGGTTTTACTCGCGTTTTTTCATTACTGATTTACCATTATCAGTAGAAAGAGAAATGAGTTTTTTAAAAGCTATTAAGCGAAGCAGGGAACTCACCAAGAGTTTTAGAAGGCGATTACTAGTAATTATTTTAATAGCCTTTTTGATTACACTTCCTATACTGATTACTATTTGGTACGGATTTGGTTATCTATTGACATTAATTTCTTATAATTTCCTACGATTTTATATGCAAAACTATTCCGTTAGAGTAACCTTACTGTCGATAATTTTAAGCTTAGTAACAGGAGTAATTATTATGCCATTTTGGCAATCTATAAAGGCTGCTGTTTACTATGACATTCGCTGTCGCCGGGAAAGTTGGGATTTGAAGTTGCCCGATCGCAAAGCGTCTCCA
>DATNPI010000280.1:0-1590 GCA_036703325.1 Coleofasciculaceae cyanobacterium | reverse complement strand
GCAATTTCTCTTTGAGAAAACTGCGTATACCACTACTGGTCAGGGTTGAGGAAGAGTTAGAGACAATGTAAGCTGCCAGATATTTGCGGTCTGGAACATCTTGTCGCGCCACAACCACAGTTTCTCGCACAGATGGATGCTGGGCGATCGCTGCCTCAGTTTCTCCTAGTTCGATGCGGAAGCCGCGAATCTTGACTTGATTGTCAAGGCGGCCAAGAAACTCAATATTTCCATCACTTAGATAGCGGGCTAAATCCCCAGTTTTATAGAGGCGAGAATCTGATTCATGGCTGAAAGGATTGGGAATGAATTTTTCTTGGGTTAAATCGGGACGGTTGAGGTAGCCTCTTGCCAAGCCAGCACCTCCGATGTGTAACTCTCCTGGCACACCCACAGGCACGGGTTGCAGATTTTCGTCTAAAATGTAGACTTGCGTGTTGGCTATCGCCTTACCAATAGATATTTTCTCGCCATCAGTGCATTTTGCGATCGTGGCACAGACAGTAGCCTCTGTTGGGCCGTAAGCGTTGAAGAAGTTTCTGCCAGCAGACCATTGCCTGATTAATTCAGCAGAACAAGCTTCTCCAGCTACAATTATTGTTTGCAGTGCCGGAAGCTCCTCCACAGGCATAACTGCTAACGCTGATGGTGGTAGCGTGATATGCGTAATAGAATAATCACGTAATCGCTCAATTAATGGCTTCCCTGGCAATAGAGAGTCTTTTGTTCCCAAGTACAGCGTTGCACCTGACCTCAGAGCCATTACTACTTCCGAAATAGAAGCATCAAAACTGAAGGAGGCAAACTGGAGAATGCGACTATCAGAGTCTACGCTAAAAGTTTGAATCTGAGCTTGAGCTAAGTTGCACAGTCCCTTATGCTCAACCATGACACCTTTCGGTCTACCTGTAGATCCTGAAGTGTAGATCACATTAGCTAGATCAAATACTCTGGCTCCACTAGTTGGGTTATCTTGATTGTTTTGGGCAATTTGTGACCAGGCTTCATCTAAAAAGACTTGCTTTGCTTGATGCTCAGGAAGTCTTTCAATAAGTCGCTGTTGAGTCAGCAGCACTCCCACTCGAGCATCTTCTAGCATAAAGCTCAAGCGTTCAGTAGGATACTCTGGGTCAAGTGGTACATACGCTCCACCTGCCTTAAGAATCCCCAACAGTCCGACCAGCATATCTAAAGAACGTTCTACACAAATACCCACCAGCACATCTGGTTTTACACCCAATGAGCGCAAGTAATGAGCCAATTGATTAGCACGACAATTTAATTGGTGATAAGTCAGTTGTTGATTTTCAAACACGACTGCTACAGAATCGGGTGTATGCTCCACCTGCTCCTCAAACAACTGATGGATACATTTATCTCCAGGGTAATCTGCTTGAGTATCATTCCACTCTACTAACAACTGCTGTTGCTCAACTGCTGTCAATAGAGGCAATTGAGAAATTTGCTGCTGTGGATTAGCTACAATTCCTTCCAGCAAAGTTACAAAATGACCAGTCATTCGCTCAATAGTGCTGCCATCAAACAAATCAGTGTTGTACTCCCATACCCCTACCAGTCCAGTGGCAGTGT
>DATNPI010000497.1:0-32325 GCA_036703325.1 Coleofasciculaceae cyanobacterium | reverse complement strand
AGAGTAAAATCACTATGCTAACCAATCCTACTCACCGACAGTAGAGTTGGGGCTATGGGTATGCTCACGTCCTATCTTGAAAATGAGGGGGAGATGGGGGAGCATTGGTGTCAATTTAAGCGCCAATGCACTCAACTCAAGAGCTATCCTACGAGCTGACTCTCTCTTTCGATGGGGCGATAACTAGAGAGGTGGGAGAACCTCCTGTGTCTTCAAGAGTCTTCAAGAGTCCCCTTTGGTTTCTCCTTTAAGTTGACACCGATGATGGGGGAGGTGGCTCTGACGCTGTTATTGTATGACTGAGGAGCGTTCGTTGAAGCATGAAATGGATCTAGAATTGCGATACAAAGAAATTCAGCAAAAGTTTGAAGAACTTTCTGATTTTTCGGAAGAGGAACTGACGCGATCGCGCAATCTTTTCCATCTAGACAATTCTCAAGTTGTTCCGAAAAGCTTTGAAGTCTGGACAAGTCTTGTTGGGCTACCTGTACCTAACCATTTGACCCGGAACTTTCAAACTATTGCCAACCGAATAACCGAGCAACTTCCAGCTCACGCTCGATTTTACAAAGTTCTTCCTCAGAATTATCATTGGGAAGTTTTCATTATCAAAAGACCTGATGAAAACGTTGATAGTGAGAGTCTGCAAAAAGTTCCGAAGCTCCTTAGAGAAGTTCTGTGTAACCAGCCACCTTTAACCCTCTCATATCGAGGGTTTTTAATCACAACAGATGGAACAATTATTGTTAAAGGCTATGGCAATTTTGATGAGTTACGAGTTCAGTTTCGTCAGGCAATGCCATTTGCTTCATTACAGCAATCTAGACTTGGTCATATATCTTTAGGGCGGATTCTCGATCCAGTTGGCTGTCAAGCTTTTACTGAACTCAAACGTTTAGTACAAAACTCACAGAATGACTTTTATGGTGAACTTGAAGTTATTACAGTCAAGTACGTTCACGAAAGCCAGTGGTACATGGAAAAAAGAGAAGTTGTTGCTACTTTGGCTTTCGGGACTTCAGCGATTTAACTTGTATAGCTGTCGCCATAAAAGTTAGGACAGATTTAGGGGGTGAAACGACCACGTACCAGTAATAAACCTTCTGCCCTCTGCCCTCTGCCTTTTGCTATAAAGTATCGCTACAAGCAAATGGTATTCTCAATCTGTCTTTGTCGTCTGATGGCTTCAAGCTATACCAAATCCAGCTCTACTACCCTCCATTCCAGCAAGCAAGTGAGAAAATAAGCGGGAAATTTTAAGGGGGTTTATAGGCGGATTTGGTAGGAAAGCTAATCAGACTATTCAGAACGCCACAGTTCCTAACACTACACAAACAAAGTCGGTGAATTAGGTGATGTTGCAGCTGACAAGCCTCTGTGCCATAGAAGAAACCGGACGCGCAAAACCAGTCCGCACCCACGCCCGACGCCACCAAAGAGCTGGTAGATGTCCTGCTGGAGCGATCGCATTAAAGGTAAGGTTGTCATAAGATACCCAATCTCCCTTCACGTACTGCCCGATGCGATCGCCAAAACGTTCAGCCACTTTGGTGTCATCCGTGTCAAGAGAACCGCCGACGCTTTCCCAAATGCGTTTCTGAACGCTAAAGCCGAAGCGTCCGTTGGAGGCTTGTACCCAAAGCTTATCAATAGCGCTAAGGTCTGAGCAGGGGATTTTTGAGATTTCTCCGTTTTCAAAATAATCTCGCTCCAGCCCTATAGCCTTGAACATCAGCCTAGCCGTTACCTCATCTGCCTCTTTCCATAGCCCTGCGGCTAGCAAATCTCGGAGTTGGTTGTAGTTTCCTCCTTGAGGTTTACGGTTCTGCTGGCTTAGGGCAAACCAGGTTTTTTCACCAACTATCGCATCGGTTGACAATTTTTTATCTTTCTGAAAAGTTCGTACTGCCTCGGAGGTTTGGGAACCAAACTCTCCATCAATTGCATGGGGATAGTAGCCCAGATTAAGCAAAGCCAGTTGAACTTTTTTGACAGCTTCACCACGACTACCACGTTGCAAGATTGGCATATCAACAGGTTTACCTGCGTAGATCGTTCGCCAAGTATAAGAGCCAACAATGCCGTCTTCTTCCAAAAAGAATTGGTATTGGAATGCTTTGACAACTATTTGTGTCTCAAAATCGAATACGCCATTATCTAGAGTTGGTAGAACTCGACCAATCTGGCTGCCTATGAGCCAGTAATATTTCTTGAGGTGCTGCTGCAATTCCTTGACCTCGGCATTACGAGACCCTAGTTGAAGTGTCAGCTTGTTGAGTTGATTAGTTTGTTGCATAGAGATGATAAGCTCTCCTGAGTGTTCCTCAGGATATCTTCAAATTCAACTCGTGATATTCCGCACTCGCTGTAAAAATAATTTCAGCAACATTAGCCAAGCTATCAAAGCCTGAGCCTGTAATTTGCGTTAATTCGTTGAACGTTACAAGTTACAGCAGGGGCTCTCGATGAATTTGCCGTTGGCTTGAAGGTCTGTTGGTAGGTGATTGAGGAATTGATTGGAAAACTAAGTTAATGCTCTAGTCAGCGATTAATGAGATTGAGTACCTATTGCTCCTCGGTATCTACCCGCAGTAATAACCATAACCCTTGGCGGAGCCAAAAATTACCCCTCAGGGTACTAGTACTTTTATAACCCAATAAGGCAAGGTAAATATAGAAACTACCTATAAGTACTATCAGAAATTACTAGAGTTGCTAGATATAAATTATTTTTCTTCTTCGTTAAACTAAGGATGTTGAAGAAAGTACTTTGTAATCGAACCTGATGAAGATTTACTATTAGCCCTTAAGAGGGTCTATATTTTCTTTTCCTCTAAGCAATCTTGAATCTTCAGGTAAAATTGCAACGGCTTTTGATGTTGATGATTCATTCAATCAATTAGAATACAAAACTCGCCAAAAAATTGTCCTAAAAACAAGGAAAAATTGATGAACATCATTTGGAAAGCTAATCAGCGGAATAGATTAGCTAATTTAGTTCTAACTTCTGAAGTTAGTTTTCAATTAACTCAGGTCAATCAATTATCTAAACTCTCATTCAATTTACTGCAAGTGCTACGCCAATGGCTCGACCAAATCGAGATTAATAACCCTAGGATTGCTCGATTTCTCTCCAGTGTGATTCCAGCCCAGTGTCCATTCGAGCGCGATATTGTGCTGTTTGGTCGTGAGGTAGGGCATATTCCCCCCCTATGCAAACTGAACCCGTTCTACGAGCAACTCGTCAGCCTGCGTTTTCGCGCTCTCTGCTTCTTGGCTGATCAGTGTGGTGAGGATGTTCAATCCTACTGCTCTTAATTTATTTCTTCCTTAAGAATCCTTGTCTATGCATAAACAGAGGTGAGGAGCTTCAACAAAGCTTCATCAGTGCTTTGAGATTTCTTGTTCATACCTTTACCTAACCTTTTGTTGAGCTTTCTATCGTTGTAAATAGAAACAATCAAGACAATTCAGTAGCGACGCGATCGTTTCCTTGGTATAGACCTATGATCGGAACCAACAACCAAAGCAGTACGCTCTCAAATTCAGCAGTAGCCCAGCCGAATATTGGCTCAGTAAAGAGTCACGCACTGCGCAAGAAGCGTCTTAATCTACTGCAACCTGTGCGTCGATGGCTTGATGAAATGGAGATTTGCAACAGGCGGCAGGCTCGATTTCTCACCAAAGTGATTCCGGCTCAGTGTCCATTCGAGCGAGATATTAAACTGTTTGGTCACTTGGTGGCGCACATTCCACCCCTATGTAAGCTCAATCCTCTTTACGAACAATTAGTCAGTCTGCGTTTCCGCGCTCTTTGTTACCTCGTTGATGAATGTGGCGAGAATATCCAATCCTACGCTTGAATTGACAAGCTCCATTTACCCCTCTTCTTAGAGGTCAACTAGTGGAATAACTCTAGATTGGAGGACGTCTGCGCTGGTTGTTGACACCGATGCCTCTAGAGTCCCTCTGTTTTTGGTTCTTAATAAGTAAGTGACAATATCCCCAACTGAATCGTTGATTCAGTTGGGGATGAAAGCGAGGTTGGTTAAGAGGGTGTTTGAAAAGCCTTCATGTCATTCTGAGCGGATGCTGCGCAACGGACTCTCCATATCGTTGCGGAAGCTTTGTCCTCTTAGCTGGTCAGACAAGAATTTTCTGAAGAGCGGTCAAAGACCCCCTATATGCTCAAACCAGCTATCTTACATAGGCTGGAATTGTGCTGAGTTTTTTATTGACAATGTGCTTGATGAAAGGAGTCCATATCTTGCCAGTGTGGAACACTCCCTATTCTGCCAATACTTGCCCTTAGAGTCATACTACTGTCTGCTGCAAGTTTGGTGAATCCTGTCGAAGTTTGGTAAAGCCACCAAACCCTACTACAGCACGGCAGAAGTTTTCCAGCAGTTCCGATGCCCTTGATGGGAAGAATTTCACACTCTGGGTTATTTCTGCCAGTCTGTAGTAGGAAATTGTCATAGCTCCACCCAGGAAGTTGGTTCCTGGATTACGACGTTACCTATCGCCATCCAAGGTCTAGACTCCACGAGCCAAGGACACCAGAGTCACCCGCAGAGCAATCGTTGATGATGAGTCGCCAGGTACCAGCTGAGGAGTGACCGCAAAATGCCGAGAGGGGTTGGATCGCAGCGTAGTTGCCACTGGGGATGACGGCGTTCTGAGCCGCTGCGACCTCGAGGTCGATACTGAACTGGTCGTTGAAGCTGTAATCGCCCCGAAGATCGTTGCTATAGCCACTAGAAGAGAAATGGGGTTGTCCAGGTCGCCGGAACAGCTCAACCACAGTATCTGTCTCTAAGTGGCGCAAGCGCACGACCAAATCGCCAACCCAGGTGTGAGCTAAGTCTTTCAGTGTGACAGTCACGTCAGTGATGCTGACGTTATCTGTAACAACAATGTCATTCTGAAAGCTGCCACTACCATCTGGAATGTTGCCGCCATTGCCTACAAAAGTTAAGACGTTAGCTTCAGTGGTTGTGGCGACATTAACATCCAGGACTGCGGTTGCTGCGTTTGACATGAGCTTAGACATAGATTGATTGCTCCAAAAAACTAGAGGTTGAAAATCGAAAAAATCTGAGAGGCGATAACCCTAAGGGGATGCTGCGTGATCGCAAAACTAAACTGTTAAGAAAATTTACACTTGTTTCGTCAGTTTATAGATGCAGCCCAGAGGGTTCTTTACTTTCGCAATCATAATAGATTTTGACTTTATTAATAATTGCATTTTTAAGGGAAATAAATCTAGTACTTACCATCATCTTTACAAAAAAAACATATTAGAAAACGGCACAACTTTAATAAAAAAATAGACTGTGGCTCTTTCCTGCCATAGATTCTAGGTACAAGAGCAAATATAAAATCTACTAGTTTTACATGAATTTATGGCAAAGACAAATTTGGATAATATCCTGCATCTTTGGAAAAAAAATCATCATTTTTTTTCATTTTTTCAAGATAATAGTCTTCAAAATTGTATAAATGATCACTCCAGAAAAACACAAATTTCTAACTTCGTTATACAGGTGTATAACGCGTATTACAACTTGGTTATATTATTTCATTAGCTCTTATTAATTTCAATTGTTTTTGGTAAAGATTTGTTGCCTGCAAGTGCCAATAACTTCAAACCCTTGCTATGTCAGCTTTAAGTTCAATTGGCCATAAAAAGTTACAGACTTTGTTGACACCCTTCTTGAAAAGAAACCTGATATTACCCAGTTGCTTTCTCTCGTAGAAGCTTGGGAGAACTCAAGGGAGTAGGGGAGTAGGGAGCAGGAAAATCTTGTAGAGAGCAGTAAGGGAGCAGGGATATCTTATAAAGACACGATTACAAGGCTCTACGCTCTTCGCGTAGACTTCGCTCAACGAGCCTACTAGGCTAACGGACTAACGCCTCACTCTGCTCACGCAAACACGTCTGGAGAGCAAGGGAAATGTTCTTGATTGCAACTTGGTGTAACTATGATAAAAAATTCAATTATTTTGTTGTTCCCAACCAAAAAAAAGGCACCCTTCGTGGGTGCCTTGTACCATATTCAAAGAATTGGCAGGCGAATCCTGCCGATTGAATGTTGAAAAATATTGAGTGTCGTCTATTCGGCCGTTGCTAGTTCTGTACTGCCACGACCGCGACGGCGTGTCAGGGTGTTGAAGAGCATCTGGCCAATTGCTTTGATCAGATTACCCTCCAGTTCCTGGAACAGCTTCATATTCATGCCAAACGTCGCATTTGCTTCGTCCACAATCCGATCCGCTGTTGTTTCATCTATGGGTAGCTCATCGAGGACTTTCCGGTAGTTAGCCTTAAACGCCTTCTCATCCGGAATCTCTTTGAATTCATAGAAAGCAGTGCCCTGTCCTTCTGATAAATTCATAGCCCGTTGAGCAATGTTTTTGAGAATCTGTCCGCCAGATAAATCACCCAGGTAGCGCGTGTAGGAATGGGCAATTAGAAGTTCTGGTTCCGAGGCAGAGACTTCCCGAATATGCTGCACATAGGCTTGAGCTGCAGGCGAAGGAGCCACTTGCTCTCGCCAGTTAGCACCGTAGTAGAAGCTCAAGTCCTGCTCTAGAGTCTTTTTGCGGTTTAGCTGTTGGAAGTAAATTTTTGAGAGAATTGGGTGCGAACTGTGGCGCTCCATCTCTTCTTCCATCGCCGAGTAGACGAAGTAGAGGTTTGATACAAGCTTCCGGTAGGAGGTTTTCTCAACGACTCCTTTTAAGAAGCATTTGACAAACCCAACGTTTTCCGCCATTGTGTGAGCTTTTTTGGTGCCCTCACGCAACTTGGTGGCTAAATTGCTACTCATGCTAAATTCTCTATTCCTAAAATTGACGGCTTGTGTGTTGTTGCTTGCAAAAGTGCGAAAATCTACCCAAATTGTTAGAGTAATCTGATTTGATGAGAATTACCGTTAAGAATTCTTACGAGAAGGCACCCGTGAAGGTGCCTTCGCTGTTCACCAAGATCGTTTTGACCCGATGTTTAGATATCTAAATCGGTCAAATTCAGTCTAGAACCGTAGGTTTCGATGAATTCACGGCGTGGTGCAACGCGATCGCCCATTAGCACTGTAAAGACTCGGTCAGCTTCGGCAGCATCCTCAATCTCTACCCGTTTCAGGGTACGGCTTTGGGGGTTCATCGTGGTTTCCCACAGTTGGGTTGGCATCATTTCACCCAAGCCTTTGAAGCGTTGGATAGTGTAGTTAGCGTTAGCTGGGAACTCATGTTGAACGAGGTTAGTCAGTTCGCGATCGCTATAGCAATAGTAATGATTGCGTCCCCGCTCTACTTTATATAGTGGAGGACAAGCAATATAGATGTAGCCCTGATCCACAAGCGCCCGTTGATAGCGATAGAAGAACGTTAACAACAGGGTTCTGATGTGGGCCCCATCTACATCAGCGTCCGTCATTATGACGATGCGGTGGTAGCGTAGCCCAGAAGCATCGAACTCCTCACCCTTAATGCCCAAGCCAAGGGCTGTAATCAAGGATTGAATTTCTGTGTTCTTGTAGATTTTGGCATCGTCCGTCTTCTCAATGTTGAGGATTTTGCCACGCAGGGGCAGAATGGCTTGGAATTGTCTATCTCTTCCTTGCTTTGCCGAACCGCCAGCTGAATCCCCCTCCACGATGAAGATTTCGGATTCTGAGGGGTCTCTGGAACTACAATCAGCTAACTTACCGGGTAAGGGAGAAGACTCCAGAACTGACTTGCGGCGCACCAAGTCACGGGCGCGACGGGCGGCTTCAGCGGCTTTAAATGCCTGGATAGCTTTGTCCAAAATGGAGTCTGCCACGCCAGGGCGGAACTCCAAGTACTCAGTTAATACCTCTCCCACTAGGGAATCAACAATTCCCCGCACTTCTGTATTACCCAGTTTCGTCTTCGTTTGACCTTCAAATTCCGGGTCTGGTACTTTGACAGAAATGACGCCAGTCAAACCCTCCCGGACATTTTCTCCGCCGAGATTAGCTTCATTCTCTTTGATTTTGTTGCGCTTGCGGGCGATCGCATTCATCGTCCGAGTCAATACCGTCTTCAACCCCTCCAGGTGGGTGCCACCATCAATCGTGCGGATGTTGTTGGCAAAACCCAGCAGATTATCGCTATAGGCATCGACGCACCACTGCAACGCCACTTCTATCTGAACTCCATTACGTTCTCCCTCTACGTAGATAATTTCTTCGTGGAGAGGTTCCTTCTCACGGTTCATGTAGGCAACATATTCCTGGATACCTCCCTCGTAGTGGTAGGTTTCTATCCGTGGTTCCGTCAGTCGGCTATCAGTAAACGTAATCCCGACACCAGCATTCAGGTACGCCAGTTCCCGCAGACGCCCTGCCAAGGTAGTGTAATCAAACTCAATACTCGTAGTGAAGATTTGCGTATCAGGCATGAAGGAAACCGAAGTGCCGGTTCGGTCTTCTTGATCAGGCTTTGCTATCAATTGAGTAACAGCGATGCCTCGTTCAAAGCGCTGGGTGTGTATTTGTTTCTCCCGCCAAACCGTTACCTCTACCCACTCAGAGAGAGCATTAACCACTGAAATACCGACACCATGCAATCCTCCAGAAACCTTATAACCGCCACCACCGAACTTCCCTCCAGCGTGAAGCACCGTCATCACTGTTTCCAGTGCCGATTTCCCAGTTGTAGGATGGATGCCGGTGGGAATGCCTCGTCCGTCGTCGGTGACGGTAACAGAACCATCGGCGTTGATGTCAATTTCTATATGTGTGCAATAGCCAGCTAGAGCTTCATCAATGGAGTTGTCTACCACCTCGTAGACTAAATGGTGGAGTCCCCGTGGCCCTGTGGTACCAATGTACATCCCAGGGCGTTTACGCACCGGTTCGAGACCTTCCAGAACTTGAATCTGATCGGCACTGTAACTACTCGTCATGTAAGGGATTCTCCAATAAAAGCGTTGAGCCGTTAGGATGCTTCAAAAATGACAAAACACTCATGGATTTTAACACAAAAGCCTTCTAGGCGACCACAGGGCAGTCTCAAGGGCACTTTAAGAAGGGGATAAACCCATACATAGACTAGTAGTTTTTTGTCAACCACTAGTTACCAGGGAACAGCACTAAGAGCAGCTGGGTAGACATAACTGACCAGTCTCCTGACTCCTGACCCCTATTTTCAAGACAGCCATCCACGCGCCGAGAGCGTACAACAAAGAAATGAAAATCTTTCTCCCCATCTTCCCCACATTTTCAAGATAGGGGAGTTGCAACTGTAGTGTTGCAAAATAGAAATAGTACTCCTACGAAACCAGAAAAAAAAAGGCGGGCTAAAAGCCCACCCTTCAAGGCAATAGCAATTTTTTACTTGATGCTAACTTTTGCGCCAGCCTCTTCCAACTGCTTCTTGGCATCCTCAGCGGCGTCTTTAGCAACCGCTTCCTTCACCGCTTTGGGTGCTGATTCTACCAAATCTTTGGCTTCCTTCAGACCTAAACCGGTAAGAGTCCGTACCACCTTAAGAATGGCAATCTTCTTATCAGCTGGAACGTCTTCCAGAACCACATCGAATTCAGTTTGCTCTTCGACTTCTTCAACTGGGGCACCCCCACCAACACCAGGCATCATCATCATGCCACCCACAGGGGCAGCAGCACTAACGCCGAAGGCTTCTTCAATTTGCTTGACCAGATCAGCTGCTTCCAGCAAAGTCAGCGATTTGAGCTTTTCGAGAATTTCATCAGTTGTAGCAGACATGGATAAACTCCTTTGAGATTAATTTTTTGACCAGTCCCCCTTTACTAAGGGGGAAGAGGGTTGGGAACTTTGTTTGTGTAGCCCCGACAACTATCGCCAGCGCTTTAGGCAGCATCACTTTCGGGAGTGCCTTCTTCTTTGTCAGCGATCGCCCTAATGCTTCGGCCTAGCGAAGCCGGAACCTCATTAATACTGACAGCAAGCTTAGTTGCCACAGCATTAATGCCACCAGCGATTTGAGCAATAAGCTGTTCCTTGGAGGGTAAGTCGCCAATTGCCTTGACTTGGGCTTCATTCAAGGCTCGACCTTCCATTACGCCGCCACGCAGTTCTGTCTTCTTAGTGGCTTTCTGGAAGTCTTGGTAAGCCTTAATTGCACCACCAATGTCGTCTTTAACTAGCATGATGGCGGATGAACCGATGAGGAACTCCGTCATTGGTTGCCAGTTGTCATCGCCATCGATCGCACGGCGCATAAGCGTGTTCTTAGTCACCTTGCAAACAGTGCCCGTTGGGCGTAGACGCCTGCGCAAGTCTGTAATTTCAGCAACCGTTAGCCCTTGGTAGTCGATGATAAAAGCCAGCTGAGACTCACTCAAGGTTTGCTTAAGATCAGCCACAAGTTCTTGTTTGCTTTCAAGTGTTCTACCCATCCTTATCTCACCTCCTTAGTTGTTTATTGTTTGTTGTTTGCCAGTAACTAACCACCAATAACAAAACCCCGGACACCATGCCGGGGTTGCACTTCGTATTTTGAACACTATGCCACTTACATTACTGCTGGTGGCACAGCGAATACTTAGGGCATTAACCTCGGCAGGATATTAAGCGATTCGCGCCTGCTGTCTCTGGCACAAGCCTATTCAGTTTTTTTGTTTGGGATTTTGGATTGACTAAATCTAAAACCTCAAGTTAGGCTGCATCGCCTGTCTTCATGTCGCGCAGGGTATTGAGATCGATTTCAATCGATGGTCCCATTGTTGCAGATACATACATAGTACGCCAATAACGACCCTTAGCTCCCGAAGGACGGTTGCGATCGATAGTTTCCTGCAAGGCTTTGAGATTCACTAGCAGGTCTTCAGCGGAAAAGGATGCCTTGCCAAACAAAACATGAACGATACCAGTACGATCAGCCCGAAACTCTAGCTTACCAGCTTTGAATTCTTGGATTGCCTGTGTTAGGTCAAAAGTTACGGTTCCACCTTTGGGAGAAGGCATCAAACCTCGTGGTCCCAAAAGACGACCTAATTTTGCCACCTGCGGCATCATATCCGGAGTCGCAATCAGCAGGTCAAACTCCATCATGCCTTTTTGGATTTCATCAATCAACTCCTCGGAGCCGACTACCTCAGCACCAGCATTAGTCGCTTCGGTAACTTTTTCGCCTCTGGCAATCACAGCTACCCGAATCGTTTGACCTGTTCCCTTGGGCAGCGCTACTGTCGTCCTTAGCTGCTGGTCAGTGTACTTTGGGTCAATTCCCAAGCGAATATGTGCTTCCGCTGATTCAGGAAATTTTGCCGTAGCTGTTTCTTTTAAGAGGTTGAGCGCTTCTAAGGCTTCGTAAGGTCGCTCTTCAACCTTTTTTTGCAGTTCTTGTAGTCTGCGTGATATCTTTCTTGTCATTTCTACTCCTGGGGTCACTAACGAAGCAGTGCTTCTCCCCCTAATTATGTTTACAACGGTTTTGGGCTAAATTCTAAAGCGAGTTCGCTTCATCACGGTCTAATCCGCGATCACTACGCCCATGTTTCGAGCAGTGCCTTCCACAATCTTCATTGCCGCCTCAATATCGTTAGCATTGATGTCAGGCATTTTGGTTTGGGCAATTTCCTGCAACTGAGCGCGAGTAATCGTCCCAACTTTCTGTTTATTGGGTTGACTCGATCCTTTTGGAATTCCAGCTGCCTTCTGAATCAGAACAGATGCGGGTGGAGTTTTGAGAATAAACGTAAAACTACGATCCTCAAAAACAGAAATTTCTACCGGCACCACCATCCCAGCTTGGTCGGATGTCTTGGCGTTGTACTCCTTACAGAACGCCATGATATTCACTCCATGCTGACCCAAAGCTGGGCCCACTGGGGGCGCGGGGTTGGCTTTCCCAGCGTTGAGAGCCAACTTAATCATTGCAACGACTTTTTTTGCCATTTCTAGCCTGTTTTTTCAACCTGATTAAATTCCAATTCCACTGGCGTATCCCGACCAAAAATTGAGAGTAACGCCTTCAGCTTGCTCCTTTCGGGGCTAACTTCAATGACCTCGCCTTCAAAATCTTTAAACGGACCCGACAAAACCAAGATTTTGTCTCCGACTGCCATATCAACTTTGACAACCGGCTCTTGCTCCTGGGCTTGCTTGAAGATCCGTTCGACTTCTCCTGGACTCAGCGGCATGGGTTTAACATGCCCACGCCCCCGTCCGTAGCGACGATTTTGTTCTGCCCCGACAAAATTAATCACATTTGGTGTGTTTTTGACAACCTGCCAAGCATCATCGTCCATCACCATTTGGACTAATACATAGCCGGGGAAGACTTTTTCCTCTGAGTGCTGCCGAGAACCGTCCTTACGGATTTTCACAGTCGGTGTCTGCGGAATCTGCACTCTTAAAATCCGGTCAGCCACATCTAGGGTTTGAATGCGCTGCTCCAGATTAGTCTTGACTCGCTTTTCACAGCCAGAGGCAACCTGAACCGCATACCAATGTGCGGATTGAGAGTCTTGTGGCTGTTGGTTGGAATCCTGTTGATTTGAATCGTATGATTCGTCTGTAGCAAAACTCATCCACCAAATACCTGTTTTGATAGCAACACGAATAGACCGTCCACCAAATAAATTAAGGTGGCACTGAGAACTACCATCAATAGCACCGCTGCTGATTCACTAATTAACTGTTGCCGACTGGGCCAAACTACTTTACCGAGTTCTTCTTTAGTTTCTTGAAAAAACTTGGTAGGGTTAAACCCAGATGCAGTGTCTTGAATTTCTGCTTCGGCTTTAGTTTTCTTTGTCACAACTTTTCATCTCCCCCGTCAATGAAGCTGTAAGGCGTCTACCACTGGGACATTTAGCCACTCACACAACAAGTCTACCCGAATTTTTGAGTTTCATAAGGTCGAGCCAGCGACCGTGAAATATTCGGGCAGAGGCTTGCATCTCGCCTTTCTACATTGTATTGATTTAGAGCGCGCCCTGGAGGACTTGAACCCCCGACATCAGGTTTTGGAGACCTGCGTTCTACCAACTGAACTAAGAGCGCACAGGATTGTTAGGGTAGTCAACTAACCCCTCACCTTGTTAAGTTTAACGCATTGAGAGTGTCAATCTCTATAAAATTTTGAGATTTTTGGTTTAACGAGCCTGCTTGACTATCGAGCCGTTCCCCACCGAGCAATAGCGGTTCATCTCTGTGCAAGCGTTTGCTGCTAACATACCCGGCTAGCTCCTCAATAGGAGGGAATGGTATTCCCTCACTGTTTATTGAGAGCGTCAACACCAGCTGGCGTTCCGTTCAATTTAAAGACTGCGGTCAAAGCGTTGTTTGACGCGAGTGGATTTACCAACGCGCTCGCGCAGATAAAACAGTTTAGCCCGACGCACTTTACCCCTACGGATAATTTTAATGCTCTCAATTCGGGGAGAGTGGATCAGAAATACCCGCTCAACGCCGATGCCTTGGAAGATGCGCCGCACAGTAATCGTTTTGTTGATACCACCGTTACGCATAGCAATCACGGTGCCTTCATAAGGCTGTACCCGTTCCTTACCACCTTCTCGAATGCGTACCCCTACTCGAACGGTGTCGCCTACATGGATAACGGGCAAGTCTGATTTGAGCTGTTCCGCTTCTATTGAGCGAATAATCTCTTGAGCGTTCATTTTTTTTTAAGAAAAATCACAGCCTATCATCTTAGCGTGATAAGTGAGATGGCGTCTAGACATCTGCCATCAGAGCTACTGACTTTATTAAAGTACAAAGAACCGCAGCTCACGTTGCTGATAGCTGCCCGGATGCAACTAGAAAACAAAGGAGGTTCTAATCACACCAATCCAGCAGCAAATTCAAAACGGGTGGTAGCGCGGTTACCTCGGAAGGTGCGATCGGGATAACCCTGGATACAGCCGTAGCGTTCAACCAGGGAGCGCAGCGCTTCATAGGCCCAGTCGGTAGGTCTAACGTCGCTTAACTGGGTGACGTTAGTGACTTGGTCGAGGGCATCAGTGGAATCAGTAAGGCTTTCATCGCTGTAGTGGTTGATTTGCTCTAAAACTTTGCTTGTGGAGTTAGTTGTAGCGGCTCCAGCAACTGGGGTGGATTGTGCTAACGTAGCGTCTGCAAGATTTTGAATCGGGCTGACTTTGGAATCTGTAAGTTGGGAAACAGAAAGTTTATCAACGGTAGTCTGAACAGAAGTGTCCTCAACTGGCATCTGAGGCACCTGATTGTGGGGTGCAACAGCAGGTTCCACGGCGATAGAAGTTTCGCTTTTGCTAATAGCTGCTCAAGTTTTGGAGCAGCCAATGTTTATGGCGTGAGTACCGAAATTGTCTGGCAAAATCCCCTTAATAAACTACTGATTAGTCACATTTTCAGCGACTCAGACAACATTTGCTAAAGGAAATGCCTTCAATTACTTGAAGGCATTTTTCATCGCTGGTTTCAGCTTACGAAGTGATTAGAATGTGAAAGTTGTTCGGAGTGTACCGACGAAGATATCGTCATTGCGGGCATCATGACCGGGCGCGGTCAGCCAGATGACGCCAGGAGTAACAGCAATGTTATTTGTCAGTTTCAGCTTGTAGAAGCCCTCGACATGGAACCCCGTGTCGCGATCGCGGCGAGTGCCGGTGGCGGCATTCAGAAAGACATTCCCGCGAGTTCCCGTCAGCTTGGGTTCAATGCCCACCACAAAACCTAGTGTGCTTCCTTTAGGACCAAAATCATTAAGGGCAAGCGTCGCGCCATAATTCCAAACATCAGCATCACCCCGCCCAAGAATTCTTGCCTGAGTGTAGCCCGCCCAGCCACTTAGAATGAATTGCGGGGTAAAGGAGAAAGACGCTTCAACACCGTAGGAGTTACCGACAATTGGAAGACGAGCCAACCCAGGAGCTGTGAACTGTAACTGAGAACCGATACTACCTGTACCAGTCCCAAGATTACTTCGGTCGTAGCTATGGATATAGGTGGCAGCAAGGGCAAAGGCTTTGCTAGGCTGGAACGTTATCTGGCCAAGGGCGCTGTAGTTGCCGTTGAAGATACCGCTGTCCTCGCCTGGATCGGCATTGGTAGCAGACAGGTAACCTAGGTCAACTCGGATCGGGGCACTTCGACCAAATGTCAAGCTAGCTCCTGCACTCTGACTGCCAACGCGATAGATGGGGTTACGTTGCCCAAAGCGGGAGATGGAACCACTACCACTGGAGTCAAGGGGGTTAAGGGTAGGCGCGATGTCATCCATACCAGCTGCATTGGCAAAAAGCTGCAACAGGAATTGGTCACCAAGCGGAACGCGATACCCTAAGAAATCGATATTGACAGCATTACCCTCATCGCCGTCGAAACCGAAGCGGCCCTCTCTGGTGAGACCGTTACTTCTGAGAGCTGGGAAGGTCGTAACGTTTCTGGCTTGCAAGCGGGTACGCAAGCGGTCTTTGCCAGTAAAGCTGGTGTCCAAATTGAGTCGCACCCGGTCTTGGAATACCGTGTTGTCATCGAAATCACGATTTTGAATGTTAGGGTCGCCGCCGAAGAGGTCGCTGATTGCGAAGATGACTTCCCCATTCAGCTTGGTGGTCGTAGAAAACTGACGGTCTTCCAAGTAACCCACCCGACCTTCCAGTTTATCTACCCGCGCTCCCAAGGTGGTCAGTTCGGCTTGAAACTCCTTAACCAGCCTCTGGATAGTTTCTAAGTCCTTTCTTGTGGCAAAGCCTTCACCACTAGCGGCAATTAAGCGTTCAATCTGGTTTAAACAAGCATTCAAACCAGCGGCAAATTCAAAACGGGTGGTGGCACGGTTACCTCGGAAGGTGCGATCGGGATAACCCTGAATACAGCCATAGCGTTCAACTAGAGAGCGCAACGCTTCATAGGCCCAGTCGGTAGGTCTAACGTCGCTCAACTGGGTAACGTTGGTGACTTGATCTTGGGAGTTGTCGCCACCTTCTGTGCTGTAGCTCTCGATCTGCTGCAAAACGTCGGTAGAGTTAGGAGTGGTCTCGCCTGTAGCTGGCACTTGTTGAGCCAGAGTATTATCAGCTCGGTTCACACTAGGGCTAGCGTCTGAAGGCGGCAACTCTGAAACAGAGGTTTCCTTGACTTGAGTTTGAGGCGGCTGAACTAAAGGTTGAACTGTGGGTTCTACAGCTACAGTTGCTTGGGTCTGGCTGACTTGTGCTGTTTGATTAGTAACGCTCTCTTGCTCTTGCGTATAGGTGCTGCTAGCAATGGCTGTAGTCTGAGGCACCTGAGCTAATGGATCAACAGCGGCTTCAACGGTTGTAGCCGTTTGGACTGGGCTGACCTTTGCTGTTTGCTCTAGGTTGCTCTCTTGAGCATAGGTACTACTAGCAACCAGTAAAGAAGCCCCCAGAAGGGCTGGGCTGATTTTTAAAACATTCCAGAATGTTGTTGACATGACGCTTGATAATCCTCACACCAAATGGACTATAAACAACGCGAGACTTGATTTAATCAGCAACAATGTTGCCGATTATACTAAACCTTCTTACAAGCACTACTGATAACTTTTATCACCTTTTCGTATAAAAACTTACTCTCTATCATGAGTTTTTGATAGGTATAAAGTTCGATCACATTTGATTAAATCATGTCTAGTCAATCAGTCAACTACCTGGGTAGTCGATGCTACCATAAGTAGCGCCACTGACCCAGGTATGTTTTTAGATCTGCTCAATCTGTAGTAAGGGGTTGGGAATCTAATCGCCGGATTGCAACAACGGCTGGCTTCGGTGGATCATTCGCTTGTTTACCTGGCCAGTTAGAACCAATCGGGACTTTGCGAGTTTGCATGAACTCCTCACCCTTAGGAGTTCTCATGGAATACTCACGAGTTTCTGCTTTATTGTCTAGGCGTACACCAGCGATTTCCCCTGGGTGTTGCACCGCTAGGAAAAGAGTCTGCTCGTCACTGGTAAAGAATGGCCCAGTTGTTTCACTTTCCATTGGTCCGATGGCAAATAGATAAGCCTTGCCAGCCTCCGGTCCCGAAGTGGGGATAAACCACATGGAGTTGTTGCCAAACAAACCCCGTAGGTCAGACTGACCAATGGATTTACCCTCTTTGTCAACGCGACCTTTAGGAATTGCCTTGTTGTGTTTGTCGGTGGACATATCGGTGACCATCCAGACGTGACCACTCTTGTCAATCAAGAGGTTGTCGGGATTAGCAAATCCGGCTCCGCCTTCTGCGGGTTCACCACCTAAAGCCAGAGTTTTCCAGCGGAAGGTCATTGCGGCTGGATTGTTACTGTCTTCTTCTAGGCGCATGATCCAACCGTACTCATAGGCTTTACCGTCCGGTCCTTTGAAGATTCGTAGGTCTGGCCCGCCATCGCTGCTGCTAGAGGAACCTGAGGTAAAGGTAATGAATAATGAACCATCTGGAGCAATGTCGGTATCTTCTGGACGGGCTGTGCAAGTAGCCCCTGCCGCATTACCAGCAAAGTGAGCATCTATGAGAATGGCACCTTGCTTTTCCTCAGCGTTACCGCTGTAAAGGTCACCCAGAGTCTTGAACTGTTGTTTGAAGGCGACTACATCTTCATCTTTTTCAGCTTTGAAGACGCCGCCATCTGGACGCTTGGGTAGGGTAATCATTTTCCCAGCGTGGACGCTGGGCATATCGGGGTTAACGGGTGTGTCGGCTTTCAGCGCAATCCAGCGACCTGTGCCATCAGGGTTAAACTTGGCAGCATAGAGCATCCCGTCTTGTAGCAAGCGGGAGTTCGCCTTGTCTTTGGGATTGCTGACGGTGCCTTTGCTGACAAATTTGTACAAGTGACCGCTGCGGCGATCGCATCCTGAGTAAAACGCTAGTTGTTTCCCAGCTTCCGCACGCACGCCTACGGCTTCATGGCGGTAGCGTCCTAGCCAAGTATGTTTGGTGCCGTAGTCGTTGGGGTTAGCGGGATCGATTTCTACCATCCAGCCGTACTTGTTGCCAGCTAGTCCAAAGACATTGCCCAGACCTCCCATTTCTTCATCGTCTTTGTAGAATGTTTTCTTGCCTGGGTCAAGGGAACTGCCATCAGCTTTAACAGGTTCGGGCACAAAGTTCTGGAAGTTTTCTTCAGCACTGAAAACTGTACCCCACGGTGTTGTTCCACCTGCACAGTTGTTGAAGGTGCCGATAATGCGATCGCCTAGTTTGTCGGTATAACCCTGAACCTTTTCCTTGCGGAATAACGCCACAGCAGGGCCGGTTGCCTTAAGGTAACGCCCATCTTCTAAACCCGATATGCCAGTAATTCGGCGGTCAGCCTGGGAATTTGTCCGAACCCACGTACCATCAGGATTGCGGCGAATCGAAATCACGGAAAGTCCGAGGTCAATCAGCCCTTCTTTAGAAATTTCTCGGATAAGGTTTTTAACTGAGTCGTTGTCTTTCAGACCAAAAGCATTGATACCATCTTTGCCAGCGGGTTTGACCGCTGCTTCTATCTCATCAAACGGCAGTGACTTACCAACTACCTGCTTGTAAGTCTGAATCCAAGGCTTGGCACTGATGTACTCGTGGTTGACTGTCAAAAATCCCTCATTTTGACCAGTCTCAACAAACGAGAGATAGTCATTGTTGTAGCCGAAGCGAGAATCACCTACCTTATCACCCCAAGCGGCAACCACGTCGTAAGTGAAGCCTTCTGGTAGCACAAGGTCGTCTTTTACTTCATATTGACTGTAGTCTTGTAATTGCTTAGTTAGTTCCATACCATCAGTTGCCAGAGGCATCGGACCTCTTAACGGTTTGAAACTCAGACCATTCCCCGCAGGACTAACAGCTGAGGCTGGCTTGGAAAACGGCATCGAGAAGTTTTTTTCAGATTTGATGAAGGAGCCTAGCGCCACAGTACCTGCACTAGCTCCCATAAATAGAAGGAAGTTTCGACGTTTGAGAGCCATGTTTAATGTTTAGTTTAGGGTTCTCTGCTCAGGATTGGGCTGAATCTAGTGCAAGAAGGCAGCACTTCGACACGCTCAGTGACCAGGCCGAAGGGAAGAAAGCGTTTAGAGTAAGAGTTTGAACCTTTTTTAACGGGGGGTTATTTCTGCCGCACTGCACTAGTTAGAGCAAACGCGAGAGCTTTTGTCCTGATACTATGGCTGCAAGTTTATAAATTGGTAAACTTTAGGTAATCCTAAGGTTAAGTTGCCCTCTATCTAGAGAGTGAAAAACTTGGATATTTAGGAGAAATCCAATATCAACTGACTAGCGATGACCAGTAACAATGTAGGTTACTCGTTGACCAATGTTGGTAGCATGGTCGGCCATTCGCTCTAAGTGCCGAATTGCTAAAACTAAAAGGAGAATCGGCTCAACGACGCCTTTAATATCACGCTGATAAGCTAGGGTTTGATAAAGCGTTTCATAGGCAAGGTCTACTTCATCATCGAGCACTTTCACCGCTTGTCCAGCCGTTGCGTCTAAATCCGTCAATGCCTCCAAACTTACTGCCAGCATGGCTTGAGCATGATGGGACATCACCTCAATCTGGGGCAGGCACGGATGAATGGGGTAAGGGAAAAGTTTTATGGCAATCTCTGCTAAATCTTCGGCATAATCACCAATTCGCTCTAAGTCTCGTACCAGCTGCATAAAGGCACTTAGGAGGCGCAAATCTTGGGCAACCGGTGCTTCCAGAGTCATCAGCGTGGCACACTCTAACTCAATATGACGATAGTAGCGATCAATTTGTTTATCGAGCAATGGAATGGCTTTAGCTGCCTCTAAGTTTTGGGAAAACATTGCCTGGTGACTCAGGCGAAAGGAGTTTTCAACCAAGGCACCCATTCGCAAGACATCTTGCTCTAAGCGCCTAAGGGAGCGATCAAAATGGGTACGTTCAGAATTGCTCTTTGCAGAAGACAGGCTCACCTCAGATAATTTAGCAGTAATCAGAATGAGTATCATCTACAGTGATAGCAAATTCAGGTGAAATTAGGGTTAAGTTTTGCCGTCAAGAAGTTTAATTTGCAGCCAAGCACCACCCGTTTCTGGATGATTTCTGGCTTCGACACTGCCATCGTGAGCCTGGATAATTTGCTGCACAATAGAGAGTCCTAGACCGCTACCACTGCTTTTTTCTGAGGCTTGTAGACTCTCAGAGGTGGCTTGCTGCCGATACCGTGAGGCATCTCCCCGGTAGAGCCGTTCAAAAACATGAGGTAAGTCTGATTCTGAGAAGCCAGAGCCTGAGTCAATGATATCGATTTGAATAGAACCACGTTGACCTGTCGCCTCACTCTTGGTATCTTCGGCTTCCAGACGAGTCACCTCAACTCGAATTGTTTCTCGGGGTGGGCTGTGTTTAATACTGTTATCAAATAAATTGAGAAAAACTTGTGTCAGGCGGGCTTCATCGCCTCTTATCCATACGGTGTCAGGGCCAGAATAAGCAAAACACAGCTGATTAAGCTGTGCTAATGGCTCTAAAGTCTGCCAAACTGACTGAATTAGCGATCGCAGTTCTACGGGTTGATAGGTAAGACTTTTACTAGGATTTTTCTCCAGATGGCTGAGTTCTAGCCAATCTTGTACTAAATTAATCAGTCGGTTAATTTCGTTGAGCAGTTGCTCAACCCATCGGCTTTTCGGAGGTTCCAGACGCCCCTGCAACGCTTCTGCCACTAAGCGAATTGAGGTTAGAGGTGTTCTGAGTTCGTGGGCTAAGTCAGAAACCCACTGATTGCGCGATTGAGTGAGTTCTACTAGGGGTTGTCGGTTTTCCAAAAAGACACCGACTTGTCCGTCAGGGAGACACCAACTGGAAGCCCGCAATGTGAGCGATCGCACTTTGCTCATCGCCGCCCCATCCAAGCAGGGTGGGTGAAATTCCCACTCACGGATATCAGGTTGTTGTCGGTGACGGGTTTGTTCAATTAGCTGATCGAGTTCGTAGGAACGCACCAACTCCAGCAGTAAACGTAGCTGTCCTGGTTCCCATCGGTCAATTAGTAACAACTGACGTGCCTGCTCATTACACCAGAGCAAACGGTTCTCTTCATCTACCTGCAAATATCCAAACGGTGCTACCTCAAGCAGCCACTGCCTAATTTGCAGTTCCTCCTGGAGTTCTACTCGATGCTGATTAGCTAGGGCAATCTCCCGCCGCAAGCGAGAGACTACGGGCAATGAGCTACTGCTGGCATCTGTCTGCAATACTCCCAACATCTGCCCCAACTGCCGTTGGAGCCGGCGCTGTTGCCAGAGGCAAAACCCGGTCCCTAGAGACAGACCCAGTAAAAATGGCAGGAGGGTCATTGGTTTTCATCGGTAGAAGGTTTCCAAAAGGTTAGCAAGTTCCCAATCGAAAGATCGATTAGCAAGTTAAAGGCTTAAACATTCTAACTTTCAACTCTAACCTTAAGGATGCCTCCTAATTTTGCCAGACTATTGGGTAATGCGTTCCTTTAACCTTCAAACCTTCAACCAAATCGATAACCAAAACCGCGAACAGTAATCAGATATTCTGGCTGACTAGGGTCTTTCTCTAATTTTTCCCGCAGCCAGCGGATATGAACATCGACTGTTTTCGTGTCCCCCAAAAAATCTGGTCCCCATACCTGATCGATTAACTGGTCACGCGACCAAACCCGACGGGGATAACTCATGAATAATTCCAAAAGCCGGAATTCCTTTGGGGATAAATTCGCCTCTTCTCCCCGAACTGTCACCCGACATTCTTGGGGATAGAGTGTGACATCCCGCAGTTGTAGTACGGGGGTTTGAGGCAAACAGCTAAAGCGTTGGCGACGCAGTAAAGCGCGGCAGCGGGCAATCAACTCCCGCATACTGAAGGGCTTGGTCAGGTAGTCATCCGCACCGACTTCCAGTCCCAAAACGCGATCAGTTTCGCTGGCTTTGGCGCTGAGAATCAGGATGGGGACAGGATTTCCCCGATAACGTAACAAACGACACAGATCTAAACCATTGATCTGTGGCAGCATCAAATCCAGAATCAATAAGTTGAATGGGAACTCTGCGTCTGTCGGTTCGGTGTCTTGAAGAAGTGCTAAAGCTGTACGCCCATCGGCGGCAGTGACCACCTCATAGCTTTCCTCTTCTAGAGCCAAAACAAGCATTTCTCGAATTAAGTCTTCGTCTTCCACCACCAAGATACGTGCCGCTTGCGTCAGTTCTGGACGGGAAGGACTCTGCGGTAGATCGAGAGAAAGCATAAAAAAGGAACCAGATGTTTATAAGGTCTAAGCCAAGATATACACCAAAATCATTCCCTATAAATGTGGAAAAAGAAACATTCTAAGGAGACATGGCTTAGTAAAGTCTCGCATCCGCCTGTAGGGCAACCTCTCAAGAAGACCAGGTAAATTAGCACTCAAGTCTCTCAAGCGACGGAAATTTTAGCGATCTGTCGTGGGAGCGCCCAGGTTTATTGAGTCACTCTCACTAATATTAAGCTATTTTTTAAGACTTACTAAAATTTGTTGGATTTTCTTGCTGATATCAGCAGATTGAAATAATATGCTTTGAACGTAATACGCGTTATACGATGTGTATGACAAATTCAGGGAGTCTACCGGAAGGATGAAGAATGAAAGTATTGAGCTGACAACGTCAGCTGTCTCGTTTAAGCTGTATTACAGATTGAATACACTAGGGTTATCTACGTTGTCAGCTTCAACTTCATAGGTCTCCAATTTTGCTCTGGTTGGAGCCATTAATACAGATTTGCGTTAATCCGTAGCGATATTATCCGCCTGCTCGCTCTTTATCTTATGAGGCTCCTAATCCGCTATGAAATGAATGCAATCGTGTAATGACACACAGAGCCTAAACATATTGACGCGAGACTGAGTAACAATGCTGCTACATTTGAGTACTTGGAAAGAGGTTGAGACATACCTGGAGCAATCTCAAGGACTGATTCTGCCGATTGGTTCAACAGAACAACATGGTCCAACGGGGTTAATTGGCACCGATGCGATTTGTGCAGAAGCGATCGCACGGGGAGTGGGAGAAGCAACTAGTGCCCTGGTTGGCCCGACAATTAATGTAGGAATGGCACTACATCACACTAGCTTCCCTGGCACAATCAGCCTCAAACCTAGTACTTTGATTCAGCTAGTTAAAGACTATCTAACCAGCTTGACCAGAGCGGGGTTTACAAAATTTTTCTTTATCAATGGTCATGGCGGCAACATTGCCACGCTGAAGGCAGCTTTCGCTGAAGCTTATGCGCATCTAGCAGATTTGAACATTCCCAATGCTGATCGGGTGCAGTGCCGAGTTGCTAACTGGTTTACGTGCAGCTCGGTCTACAAGTTGGCAAAAGAGCTATATGCTGACCAAGAAGGCTCCCATGCAACACCTAGCGAGGTCGCACTAACTCAGTATGTCTATCCTGATGCGATTAAACAAGCACCCTTGTCAGCAGAAGTCACTCCTGGACACCTAATTTATGGTGCAGCTGATTTTCGCCATCGGTATACAGATGGCCGTATGGGTTCTAATCCAGCTTTGGCAACACCTGAACATGGGAAGCAGTTTTACGAGTTGGCGGTGAAGGAATTAAGTAACAACTATCTAGAATTTCTGAGTAAGGAATAGCTGTTAATTATGATGCTGATTCGTGATATCGTCCAAAAAGCTCTGGCTACTAACTATCTGACGGTTGAAGCAGAAGAACAACTGCGTCTGCTTCTAAGAACCAAGTATGATTTAGAAGACCTGAAGGCTTTTATGCAATTGCAACAAGCGGCTATGGAAGGTCATGTCAGGCAAGAATCTCGCTTGCTTATTAAATTAGATCTTGCGAACCTCCCCTCCCTATCTCCCGCTACACTCCGGAGCGAGGAAGTGGAATTCTCAGCGGAGTTGTTAAACGCTCAAGGAATGCTTCCCACTAAGACGCTCAGGAAAACAGAAGAGCGATCACATTCATGTGCGAGATAGAAGCGATCGCTTTGAAGGTAAATCACAAACCAGTGATTCTGTTTACTCTTTCGATGTAACACCCGTCATGTGGCAACGTGATAACTAATTCAGGAGCAGGTTTAGTGGCAATCCTGTGATGGGGCAAATCAGCACTACGCCTTGTTAGGGCGTTTGCATAGCAACAGTTATCGCCTTTCTATAAAAGTTGCTCGATATGAACTTCAAGATTTTCGTTCACACTGAGAAGGCTATGTTTTGGACAACTTTTCCAGCTGTTCCAGTTTCCGATGAACAGTGGTTCCGACGCAATAAGCACGGCATCTGGGTAGTAGGAGTCGTCCTTCAACCAGTAAAGGCTAGGAGTGAAGGCGTTGTAGGCATACCGACTAGCGATGAGTCGCTGTCCATCACTGATGATCAGGTTGGCAGAAAAGCTAGTTTGATACTCTTGAGCTAATTCAGTCAGTGTCATCAGTGTTGAATGTAATGCCTTTTCTATTGAGCGCTCTGGGAAGGCCTGCAACTCATTGAGTAACAGACCGAAAATATGTTCAGAATCAGTGGTGCCTTGAATGAATTGATAAACCTCTTCATTAAGGCGACCGCGTATGGGTTTATACAGTGTTTTCCGGAAATTGCTAATGTAGCCGTTATGGATAAATAAAACGTTATTGGCTTGAAATGGCTGACAATTGCTTAAACTCAGCGCCATTCCCGGTGTAGCACTACGGACATACCCTAGGACGCATCCCGACTCGATATAACGGCTCAGTTGGGGAAGATTAGTGTCATGCCAAATCGGCAGTGTATTTTTGTAGGTAAAGGGGTCAACATGCTCCGAATTGTGGTACCAGCCAAGCCCGAATCCATCGATATTAAGTACGCCAGCCGTCATCTCGCGAGGCTGGTAACCCTGGACAACCAGCGAATGTTCGGGTTTATACAACAGCCGATCCAGCTGAATGCCTGGACCGAGGTAGCCAAGTAATCGGCACATAAGGTATTTTGAGTTTTGAACTAAAGATTGAGCTTGTTTCTGTTTAACCTGATAAGGAAGAAACTAATTTTCTTCTGAAGATGCACAGGCTATTGGTCAAAGGTCACTACTATCGGCTGACCTAATTGCCGATAGTCTGAGAGTTTTGTCGGAAATTCTCTACAAACTATCTAAGCCATTTGGCTTAAATTTAACTGAATTTTGGCTTTTGAGCTAACCCAATTTTTTGTAACTTTATCAAATCTTTTATTAGCTTGCCAGAGAATTTGAAGTTTTATTAGGGCTCTTCTCTCGATCAGCCGGCAGAATCCGCCTAAAGGGGCTACTACCGACAGGCACTGAAGTCGCCCATAAGGCTGAAATCGCCCTAATCGGAGCTACTAATGATGTCGGCATCATTACCCTCCCCGATGGACCTGAACACGTAGCCATCGCCGTCTTTGTGAAGGATCGCCGAAGGAGGTTCCCGAACAGGAACGTGCGATCGCGGAAATTGCCCGTGCTGTCCATGATTTCTTCGTGTTTCAGCCGCTGGTTGCCCAGTAAGTCTTCGGCGTGACATCCTCCTAACCTTTTCAAACACGCTCTAACTTTTTTTCGCTGGAATCTTAGTTCAACTCCGCTTTAATTAACTACTTTTTTTCTAAAGATTTCACAAAAAAAATTCTGTAAATCTAGGATTTTCTAAAGCCGCTAATAAGCTATAAACATCAGGGCAAGATAATTTCTTTTTTGAGAGGAGGAAAAACTGTATTTATTTGCAGAAATAACTCCTTTCCCAAAGTAATTAAGAGTCAAACTTAAACAACAGCTAAGTGAAGAGCGGTCAGGAAGTATTCAATGAAGTTAACACCGAGTATAACGGCTGTCCAGCTCAACAGCCAAAACTGGGAATGTCCTGAGGTTATGGGAATCGCTCGTCAGGTTCCTCTGCTAGATGGTCGCTTTGTCCCGCAAATTTTTCTAGACAATGCTGCCAGTACTAAACCCTTCCGAGCTGTCAGTAATTTTCTTCAAGAGATTCAGCCGTATTACTCCAACATTCATCGCGGCACCGGGTTTGATTCCAGTTTCTGTACACAGCGCTACGAGGAAGCACGGCATATTGTTGGCGAATTTGTTGGCTGGGATTCTAAGCGGGACGTTGTCATCCCAGTACGTAACACTACAGAAGGGATGAACCTGTTAGCAAATACTATCCGTTTTGCTCCCGGTCAGAGCGTTCTGACTACTCTACTAGAACACCACAGCAACGATCTTCCCTGGCGCAGTCAGGCAAAAGTGGAATATTTGCCAGTGAACGCTAAAGGACAGCTGGACTTGGATGAGCTAGAACGCCATTTGAGAACCTCAAACGGAAGAGTTCGAGTTGTGAGCGTGACAGGAGCTTCAAATGTCACAGGAGCAGTTTTGCCAATTCATGAGATTGCTGTAATTGCTCATAAGTATGGAGCCTTAGTCGTTGTAGATGGTGCCCAGTTGGTTCCCCATCGAAAAGTGGAGATGAGACGCCATGACGACCCCAGCCACATCGACTTCGTGGTATTCAGTGGTCACAAAATGAACTGCCCTTTAGGAGTGGGAGCGGTAGTCGGACATCGCGACCTCTTTGACTCTGCTGAACCCTACCAACCAGGGGGTGGTACTGTCTCTTCAGTCAGTCTTGACCAAGTCATCTGGGCTGATACCCCAGACAGAAACGAGGCGGGTACTCCTAATGTTTTAGGACTGTTGGCTTTGGCGAGTACTATTGAGCTACTCGAATCAGTGGGAATGGAAGCAGTAGAAGCTCACGAACGTCATCTCACTGCCCAGCTTCTCCAAGGACTGGCACACATTCCCCAAGTAAAAATCTTGGGTGAGAGCAATCCGGAAGCGATCGCGAATCGGTTAGGAGTAGTGAGCTTCACAGTAGAAAGGGTTCATCACGCCTTAGTTGCTGCCATTCTCTCTTATGAGTGGGGCATTGCGGTACGAAATGGTTGCTTTTGCGCCCAACCCCTAGTGAGACACCTGCTTCAGGTGACGAAACAACAAGATCAACGTTGTCAAGAAGAAATTCTTCAGGGATATCGGCACAATGTTCCGGGGGCAGTACGAGCCAGTTTGGGAGTACACAATACGGAAGAAGACATCCAAACTCTTGTGGAAGCTGTTGCCTGTATTGCTCGTCAGCAGTGGCAGGGCAACTACAAGCAGGATATTGCTACAGGAGAGTTCCGGCCCGAAGGTTTCCGCTTTAACTTTGAAGGGCTTCCCGGCTTTAAGACACAGATCAGTGATGGCTGCCTCAATCCCTCAGTTTTCTAACATCTCATCATCATCGTCATCATTGAAATTCTGACGAAGACCTCCAGGCAAGGCAGCAATAATCGCATCTAGCACTCTTGCGACTGGTATGATTTCTAAGCCTACGTCGGGTAAAGTTTGACCTTTAGGAATAATCGCTCGCTTGAAGCCGAGTTTAGCGGCTTCTTTAAGGCGTAGCTCCATCTGAGAAACTAGTCGCACTTGTCCGCCTAAGCCAACTTCCCCAATCATGACCGTGCGCGGGTCTACAATGCGATCGCGGAAACTTGCTACAACTGCGATCGCAACTCCCAAATCAGCCGCCGGTTCCTCAACTCCCAAACCCCCAGCTGTAGCCACATAAGCATCTAATTTTGATAAGGGAATCCCCACCCGTTTTTCCAGTACTGCCAGAATTTGCTGCAATCGATTGTAATCGACACCAGTAGTTGAGCGACGGGGCGCACCATAACTAGCAGGACTGACTAGCGCTTGCAACTCGACGAGAATTGGGCGAGTGCCTTCACAAGCAACAACCGTGGCAGTGCCAGGACTCATTTCATCCCGGTTACCTAAAAACAGCTCCGAGGGATTCAACACTTCCTGCAAGCCATTGTCTACCATTTCAAAAATGCCGATTTCGTGCGTGGCACCAAAGCGGTTTTTCACGGAGCGTAGTAGCCGATGAGAGGCAAAGCGATCGCCCTCAAAATACAGTACCGTGTCTACCAAGTGTTCTAACACTCTTGGCCCTGCGATCGCGCCTTCCTTAGTGACGTGTCCCACGATTAACAACGTAATATTCTCCCGCTTCGCCACCTGCATCAGCGCCGAAGTACATTCCCGCACCTGCGCCACCGAACCAGGAGCAGAAGTCAAGGCAGCAAAGTACAGCGTCTGGATACTGTCAATTACCGCCACCTGAGGTTTAAGAGATTCCAACTCCCGAAGCACCTCTTCCAAATCTGTTTCTGGCAGCACATAGAGGTTTGCCTCTGGCTTTTGAGACTTAATTTCTGTGGTAGCAGCGTCCCCTTGCCCATTGTTTGAGTCTGAGGACTTAGTACGCTTTTTAGAATTACCATTAGAAGTCTCCTCCTGAATTGGTGGAGTTCCAACACCCAGGCGAGACGCTCGCAGCTTCACCTGTTGCCCCGACTCTTCTGCACATACATAGAGGATGCGGTGCGATTGGGCTAACTGATTCGCCACCTGAAGTAGCAACGTTGATTTGCCAATACCTGGATCACCGCCAATCAACACCAAAGAACCAGGGACAATTCCTCCCCCCAGTACCCGATCTAGTTCAACATAACCGGAGGCAAAGCGCATCTGAACGTTATTGGAAATTTCCGAGAACTTAACTGATGATCTCGGTTGTGCTGGCCCCTTACTCCCGGACTTTTGATTGGAGCGGCTATTGGATTGCCAACCCCCTCGATTAATGCTGGGGGAGGTTGGTGGCATCACCTCTTCCAAGGAGTTATAAGTACCGCAGGCAGGACATTTGCCAAACCATTGTGAGGACTCTGATCCGCATTCGTTACATACATATACAGATTTAGACTTTGGCATCCTGATCAAATATGTTAAGAAGTATTAAAAGATTTTTAATGCTTAAACAAAGGTTAAGAAACACTTCAACTGATGGCAAGGCGGAACGTTTACGCCTTCAGGAACCTTCGTACAGCGTAATATCTAAGAGAGAAGCGACTGATAAATTAACAATTCACTAATCATGTTTCAGGAGGATTGAGTCACTTGGAAAATCATAAGGAAAAAATCCTCGTTGTCGATGACGAAGCCAGTATTCGCCGTATCCTGGAAACTCGTCTTTCTATGATTGGCTACGATGTAGTCACGGCGGCTGATGGAGAAGAAGCCCTGGATACCTTTCGTAACGCTGACCCTGACCTGGTAGTTTTGGATGTGATGATGCCCAAGCTAGATGGCTATGGCGTCTGTCAAGAGTTGCGTAAAGAATCTGATGTCCCCATTATTATGCTAACTGCCTTGGGGGATGTTGCCGACCGTATTACAGGTCTAGAATTAGGCGCTGATGACTATGTTGTCAAGCCTTTTTCTCCTAAAGAGCTGGAAGCTCGTATTCGTTCAGTACTGCGACGGGTTGACAAAGTGGGAGCCTCCGGAATTCCCAGTTCTGGCGTCATCCATGTGGCGAGTATCAAAATCGACACCAACAAGCGACAGGTTTATAAGGGAGATGAGCGCATCCGACTCACTGGTATGGAGTTCAGTCTCCTAGAGTTATTAGTCAGCCGCTCTGGAGAACCTTTCTCTCGTTCGGAAATTTTACAGGAGGTGTGGGGCTATACGCCAGAGCGCCACGTCGATACTCGTGTCGTGGATGTTCACATCTCACGGCTACGGGCAAAGTTGGAAGATGACCCCAGCAATCCTGAGTTGATTCTCACAGCACGAGGTACGGGCTATTTGTTCCAACGGATTATTGAACCAGGGGAAGAGTAATAAAAATTAACAATTCACTAACTATAATTTTTGGGAGTACTAAGTCAGTTGGAAAATCATAAGGAAAAAATCCTCGTTGTCGATGACGAAGCGAGTATCCGTCGGATCTTGGAGACGCGTCTTTCCATGATTGGTTACGATGTCGTCACGGCTGTTGATGGCGAAGACGCCCTGAATGCCTTTCGTAGCAGTGCCCCTGACCTAATAGTTTTAGATGTGATGATGCCCAAGCTCGACGGCTACGGCGTCTGTCAGGAGTTGCGTAAGGAATCTGACGTTCCCGTCATTATGCTAACTGCCTTGGGCGATGTTGCTGACCGAATTACAGGTCTAGAGTTAGGCGCTGATGACTATGTCGTCAAGCCTTTTTCTCCTAAAGAATTGGAAGCCCGTATTCGCTCAGTGCTGCGACGGGTTGACAAAGGGGGAGCTTCCGGTCTTCCCAGTTCTGGCGTCATCCAGGTCGGGAGTATCAAAATCGACACTAACAAGCGGCAGGTTTATAAGGGAGATGAGCGCCTCCGGCTTACCGGCATGGAGTTCAATCTTCTGGAGTTATTAGTCACTCATTCGGCAAAACCACTCTCTCGTTCGGAGATTTTGCAGGAAGTGTGGGGCTACACGCCAGAAAACCGCGTTGATACTCGTGTCGTAGATGTCCACATCTCACGGCTACGGGCGAAGTTGGAAGATGACCCCAGTAATCCGGAGCTGATTCTGACGGCACGAACTACTGGTTATTTTTTCCGACGAATTTTTGAATCAGACGAGGAGTAAGGAAGTTATAAATTATGGATGATCAGTTGTGAGTTGAACAAAACGACTTAATCGCTCAACACTCAAAACTCATAACGACTCTGAAGCATGGCTAAACCCGATCAAAACTATGTACTGCGGCAACTGCCGTTTGTTGTTGGGGGAGTAGCAGGTGTCCTACTGCTGACGAACCGAATACTTACGTCTGAGCTGACAAATTCCCAGGCACGTTCAGACGCTCTGGGGGTGATTTTGAGTGCAATATTGATTTTGACGGGTTTACTCTGGCAGCAGGTGCAGGCGCGATCGCCTGATGCTGTCGATCTAATCGGGGAGCAGGGTTTTGAACTGTTACCAGGGCTACCGGATGAGGTGAAAACGGAGCTGGCGTGGGCATCACATCTGTTGCTGACAAATACGGTAACGCGATCGCTTGTCGTTTTCTATCAAGGCAAAGTGCTGTTGCGTCGAGGCGTCTTAGGCGTCAATCCAGAAGTCAAACCAGGAGCCATTTTGAAACGGGTGCTGGAAAAACAAAAACCCGTTTACCTGGTTGACCTCAAAGTTTATCCAGGACGAATTGAATTTGACTACTTGCCAGAAAATACCCAGGGCGTAATCTGTCAGCCGATTGGAAATCAGGGTGCTTTAATTTTGGGAGCGAATGCCCCTCGCAGTTACACGAAACAAGACGAGAATTGGATAGAGGGGATTGCTGACAAACTCGCCAACACCCTCAGCCGATTTTCAGATGATTTTGTAGCTGCTGAGATTTAAATGAATATAACAATTATTTACTGGATAGTAATTGCCGTCATGCTGGTGGGCGTTGTCGGGGCCGTCGTTCCTGGCATTCCTGGGCCTAGCTTGATTTTAGGGGCAATTGTGGTTTGGACTGTTGTCCAAGGTTTTGGTAATGTCAGCTGGCCACCACTGATAGCCATATTTGTGATTTTGATACTTAGCGCGGCGGTTGAACTTCTAGCCACCTACTGGGGTGCCCAACAAGCCGGCGCGAGTAAGTGGGGACAGATTGGTGCTTTAGTGGGGTTAGGGCTGGGGTTCTTCGGTCTGTTACCGGCTTGGCTAATTGGTGGGCCATTACTGGGCATTCTGATTGGTCCTCTGTTGGGAGCAATCATTGGAGAGTTTCTCTATCGACGTGAGATGGAGCTAGGGCCAAGAACCCAACTAGCGTTTAAGGCTGGTATAGGGATTGTGGTGGGTTCGCTGATTGGAAATTTGATTGAGGGCCTGTTAGCACTCGTCGCTGTTGTCATCTTTGTTGTCTCTACTTGGCCGCAGGTGATGGGAGTTTAGCGATTGTGAGCTAAGGGTGGATTGTACCATCAGGCATAGTTGTCCCCTGGAGATTAGCATTGCTGAGGTTAGCCTTACTGAGGTTAGCCCCGCTCAGGTTAGCTCCGCTGAGATTAGCATTACTGAGGTTAGCTTTGCTGAGATTAGCCCATCTGAAGTCAGCCTTTTCAAGGTCAGCCTCGCTCAGGTTAGCCCCAAAGACGTAAGCGCCACTTAGGTGAGCCTGGATCAGGCTAGCGTTCTGGAGGTCAGCCCTGTACAGGTAAGCTCCCATCAGTTCGGCTTCCTGGAGATTAGCATTGCTGAGGTTGGTGTTGCAGAGGTTAGCGGCAATGAGGTCAGCCTCGCTGAGGTTAGTCCTTGTTAGTTTTGCCCCACCCAGATCAGCACCTCTGAGGTTAGCCCCTCTCAGACCAGTCCCAATCAGGTTAGCATCACTAAGATCAGCTCCTTTGAGGTTAGCTCCTCTGAGGTCAGCCCCGATGAGGTTGGCCTCCCTGAGATCGGCCCCTCTAAGGTTAGCGGCGAGCAGGTTAGCCCCGATAAGTTCAGCTTTGGTAAGATTAGCTTCGCTC